>DASVFG010000081.1:0-5188 GCA_036380155.1 Candidatus Limnocylindria bacterium | reverse complement strand
GTTCCCGTTCCCGTCCCCGCCGCCGTTGCCCATGATCGAGCCGATACCCGGGCGAACGCCGAGCTCGCGCGCGATCTGACCCCAGCCCATGCCGCTCCCGGGGCTGCCATCGCCGTCCCGCATGGCGCGGAGCGAGTCGATCGTGATGTCGTCATCGGCATCGGCTGCCGCCCACGCGGCGATGCGAACCGCTCCACCGACGCCGTACTGCGCCGCGAGCTCATCAAGGAGACCGTCCTCGAGCTCGATGCCATTGGCGCTCAGCCGATCCGCGGCGTGGGCGACGGCGCTTGCCTCGGGCGACGACTCGGTGTCGTCAGCAGTGGCCTGACCGCTCGATGGGCCGGCGGGGGCACGCGTGGCGAGGACGGTGCCGGAGACGGCAACGATCAGCGTGGCGGCGACGAGGAGGGCGAGGCGCGTCTGACGAGGCATGGCGGGCACGTGCTGCGGATCTTCGACAACAGGATACGCCGTCCAACCTTGCGGCGGAGCTGACAGGGACGCGGAGCGGTGACGCCGGGAACCAGCTAGCGGCCGGGCTCGCCGGAACGTGAGGAGCGGGACAGGGCGTCCTCGCCCGGGGGGTCTTCGCCCGGTTGGAGGACGCGAGGGTCTGCGGTATCCGAGATGTCGGGCGCCTGTCCCTCGCGGACGGGATGGCGGTCCTCGGGCGCCTTGCCCGCGTGCCGCTCGAGGTCATCGGTCATGGGCGTGCGTCACGCAGGACGCATGCCGCACGCCCGCGGGCCGCGACCCGATGATCAGCGTCGTCCGAAGATCCGGCGTCGGTCGGACTTCGCGACGGTGGCCGTCGCCTCCGGGATGCCGATGACGGCCTGCGCCACCCGCCGGAACGCGGCGGCCGCCGGCGCTGCCGGACGCCCGACCACGAGCGGCACGCCCTCGTTCACCGAGCGGATCATCTCGACCTCGGTGTACGGGATCTCCGCGATCGGCTTGTTGCGCAGGAGGTTCTCGACGTCGCGCGTCTTCAGCAGCTCCTTCGGGAACACGTGGTTGACCACGAGGTGGGTGCGAGCGCGAAGCGGAGTCGTTTCGGTGAGGAATGCCATGAGCAGGCTCATCGCGCGGAGCGCGGCGATCTCGGGGAAGAGGACGAAGACGTGGGCATCGGCCTGCTCGAGGATCCAGACCGAGCGGGGATCGAGGCGCGATCCGAGGTCGATGATGATGTGGTCGTACGACGGCCGGAGGAGCTCGAGCATGCGCTGCAGGTGGTCGAGCGTGACGCGGAAGTCGGCTTCCGGCCGCGCCGGGGCCGCCAGGACGTGGAGTCCGGAGCCGTGCGCGGTCACGTACGCTCGGGCGAGCTCCGCATCCGCGAGGGCGGCATCGTCGCTGGCCAGGCCGGCGAGGTCGTACCGCGGCGTGAGGTTGAGATGCGTCGCCACCTGGCCGAACTGGAGGTCGAGGTCGACCAGCAGGACGCGCGACGGTGGGATCGACGGACCGCCGCCGTTCGCCTGCGACGGGGGCGGGGCGCCGCCACCGGCGAGGAGGAGGGCGACGTTGACCGCCAGGGTCGTGGTACCGACACCGCCCTTGGGACTGAAGAACGCGACGATCTCGCCCGCCGTGGCATGGGAGCCGGCCTCCGGCCGCACCTTGCCGCTGCGAATGAGGAGCGCCATGACGCGCCCCTCGAGCTCGTTGCGATCGAAACCGCCATCCACGACGTCATCCGCACCGGCCTCGAGGAACGCGATGCGCGCCTCGACGTCGCGTGCGGGCGCGATCACCAGGACGGGGCCGGTCCCCGTGCCGGACGCGGTGCGCAGGGAGGCGATCGCCCCGCTGGCGGCGAGCCCTTCGGCGACGATGAGGTCCGGCGCGTGATCGCGCATGACGGCCACGGCATCGGCGGGGGTGGGGACGGTGTGGGTGACGTACCCCGCGTTCGCGAGGCCGCCCTCGAGCTCCGAGGCGAGCTCCGGGCTGCGAGCAACGATCAGGATCGGATTCGGGGGCATGCGCACCGACGGCAGCGGGTTGGTAGAGGCGGAGTATACGAGCAGGATCGGGGCCGGTCCGTGGCGTTGGCGGGTCGTCCTCCGTCGGCTATACTTTGCCGGCGCCTCCCGATCGCGGAGGCGTGGTCATTGATTGATCCAGCCCTCCCTGCCGCGTCGCCGCGTCCAGCGCGCCGAACGCCGCATACCCAGAGAGAGGAGAGCGACGCTCTCATGCGCCGTTACGAGCTCATGCTCCTGCTCCGTCCCGACCTGGAGGACGACAAGCTCCAGGCCGCGGTCGAGAAGGTCACCCGTGCCATCGTCAACGCCGGTGGCAGCCTCAGCAAGGTCTCCCCGTGGGGCAAGCGCCGTCTCGCCTACGACATCGGCGCCCACCGCGAGGCGAGCTACTTCCTGATCCACTTCGATATCGAGCCCTCGCAGGTCCGTGAGATCGAGCGCGGCATGCTGATCAGCGAGGAGATCCTCCGTCACCTTGTCACGGTCCTCGAGGACCGCGGGCCGGTCGACGGCGAGCTCGCCCCGGCCGCCACCCCGCGTGACGCGGCGGATGGCGAGGACGACGATGCCGACTCCGAGCGCGATGATCTGGCCGATGCCGACGCCGCTGCCGAGGCTGCCGAGCCGGTGGCCGCGACGGTCGCCGTCACTGCCGGTGCCGCGGACGACGTGCCGGTGAGTGACGTGCCGGCGGATGTTGCCCCCGATGACGAGGAGCGCGCCGCGAGCTGACGCTCGTGTGCCCGAGGAGGAGCTGCGATGACCCTGAACAAGATGATGATCATCGGCAATCTCGGCGCCGATCCCGAGCTGCGCTACACGCCCAGCGGGAAGGCCGTCACGAACCTGCGGGTCGCCGTGAACGACCGCAGCCGCGGGACGGACGGCGAGTGGGTCGAGGAGACGATGTGGATCGGCGTCGAAGTCTGGGAGCAGCAGGCCGAGCGTCTCGCGGAGCAGCTCCGCAAGGGGAACAAGATCTACGCCGAGGGCCAGCTCCGCGCACGTGAGTACGACGCCCGGGACGGCCAGAAGCGCACCGCGCTCGAGCTCCGGTTCGCGCGCGTCGTCAACCTCGAGCGCCGTCCGCGCGAGGACGGCGAGGGCGGTGGCGGCGGAGGCTACGGCTCCTTCAACGACGCTCCGCCCGCGGTGAAGCCGCGCGGCGCCGAGTCCCGTGGCTCATCGGCCCCGGGCAACGAGATGGACGTCGACGACATCCCCTTCTGAACCGATCCACCCAGCCACTCGACGCGAGTGGAGCAGGAGACTGAACGAACACGATGGCAAGCCCACGATCCCGCCGCGAGTCGGCTGACTACTACCGCGATCGACGTCGCCGCAAGGTGTGCAACTTCTGCGTCGACAAGGCCGAGAGCATCGACTACAAGGAGGTCAACCGCCTCCGCCGCTACCTGAGCGAGCGCGCCAAGATCGAGCCGCGTCGGAAGACCGGCACGTGCGCTCGCCACCAGCGCATGCTCACCACCGCCCTGAAGCGGGCGCGCCACGTTGCGCTCCTGCCGTACGCCCCGCAGCACCTGCGTCCGTAGGCACACCGGACGCCGGGCGTCCGCTCCGCACGACGATCGACGCCGGTCGGCCCTCCAGCCGGCCGGCGTTTGACGTCCGGCGTGTCGCGCAGGCACACTCAGACGGCCCGAGGGGGAGTACCCCATCAGGCGTCATCGTCAGGACGGCGGGGGTGACCCCCGCCCGGTGATGCCGGCCGATCGCACGCTGGTCGGGAGAGACTCTCGGCGACCCGTCATGGAGGCCGCCCCGGTGCCCGACGCCATCTCCTGGATCATCTTCGCCGTCGTCGTCGGCGGCCTGCTCGCACTCGACCTGTTCGTCTTCCACCGCGACGCGCGGCCGGTTCGCATGCGCGAGGCCGCGACCTGGGTCGGCGTGTGGGTCGCGCTCGGCCTGGCGTTCGGCGGCTGGATCTTCCTCACGCGTGGATCGACGTCCGGCGCGGAGTATCTCGCGGGGTACCTCATCGAGTACTCGCTTTCGATGGACAACGTCTTCGTCTTCGCGGTGCTGTTCGGGTACTTCGCGGTGCCAGCCGCGTACCAGCATCGGCTCCTGTTCTGGGGCGTGCTGGGGGCCATCGTCTTCCGCGCGATCTTCATCCTCGCCGGGACGGCCCTGCTCGAATCGTTCCACTTCATCGTCTACGTGTTCGGCGCCCTGCTCCTCTTCACCGCCTGGCGCATGCTGACCGCGGGCACGGACCATGTCGACCCGTCGGCGAACCCGATGCTGCGCTGGCTCCGCCGTGTGCTCCCCATCACCGAGAGCTTCGAGGGCCAGAAGTTCTTCACGCGGCGAAACGGGCGGCTGTGGGCGACCCCGCTGTTCGCGGCGCTGGTCGTGGTGGAGACGAGCGACATCATGTTCGCGATCGACAGCGTCCCGGCGATCCTGTCGATCACGACCGACACGTTCATCGTGTTCACCTCGAACGCGTTCGCGATCATGGGCCTCCGCTCGCTCTACTTCCTCCTTGCGGGCCTCATCGATCGGTTCGAATACCTCAAGTTCGGCCTTGCCGCCCTGCTCGCCTTCGCCGGCCTGAAGATGATCCTGAGCGATGTGATCCACCTGGACGTCTGGGTCTCGCTCGGGATCATCGTCGCGATCCTCGGCGTGTCGGTGGCGGTCTCGCTGTTCGCCACCCGACATCGTCCGATCCCGGACGAGACCCCGACCCACGGCGGCTGAGCCGGGCATCGGTATACTTCGGTCCGCCCCGCGGCCGCGGTCGCCGGGCGAGATCTGGCCGTCACAAGGAGAGACCCCGTGCTGAAGCAGGAGACCGATCCCCACGCTGCGACGGTCGAGACGACGACCGAGCTGTGGGCGTTCTTCCGCGGCGAGTTCGTGCCGCTGCGCGACGCGAACATCAACGTCATGACCCACGGCTTCAACTACGGGACGGCCGTGTTCGAGGGCGTCCGCGCCTACTGGAACGCGGACGAGGAGCAGCTGTTCGCGCTCGAGCTGCTGGCGCACTACCGGCGCATCAAGGCCTCGGGCCGGCTGCTGATGATGGAGGTCCGCCAGAGTCCCGAGGAGCTCGCCGAGCTCACGGTGGAGCTGCTGCGCCGCAACGGGCTGCGCGAGGACATGTACGTCCGGCCGATCATCTACAAGAGCTCCGAGACGATCGGGGTGCGGCTCCA
>DASVFG010000080.1:0-3791 GCA_036380155.1 Candidatus Limnocylindria bacterium | reverse complement strand
GCGCCCGATGCCCGAGATCGTGCCGCCGGTCCCGATGCTGCCGACGAAGTGCGTGACCCGTCCCTCGGTGGCGTCCCAGATCTCCGGCCCGGTGGTGGCCGCGTGCGCACGCGGGTTCTCGTCGTTGTGGTACTGGTCGGGGTTCCACGCGCCGGGCGTCTCGCGCGCCAGCCGGTCGCTCACCTTGTAGTACGAGCGCTCGTCCTCGGGATCGACATCGGTGGGGCAGACGACCACCTCCGCGCCGTAGGCCCGCAGGAGGGCGCGCTTCTCCTCGGACTGCTTGTCGGCCATGACGAAGATGCAGCGGTAGCCCTTCACCGCGGCGGCCTGGGCAAGGCCCACGCCGGTGTTGCCGGAGGTCGGCTCGACGATGACACCGCCCGGCTTCAGCAGGCCGGCACGCTCCGCAGCCTCGATCATCGGGAGCGCGATGCGGTCCTTCACGGAGCCGCCCGGGTTCATGTGCTCGAGCTTGGCGACGATCCGCGGCCGCACATCGGATGCGAGGCGGTCGAGCGCGACGAGCGGCGTGCCGCCGACGGCAGCGGTGACGTCGGGCAGGATGCCCTCGTGGTCAGCCAGCGCTCGGCTCCGGCGTCGGTTGGGGCGCATCGGCCACCTCGAGGCGCTCCTCCGGCGGCCGGATCATCGGCGTCCCGCGGCCGCGGCGGTGGCGGATGATGAACCAGGCGAGCGACAGGACGGCGCCGATGATCCCCAGCCACATCGCGGTCGGGATGCCGGCGATGAGCCAGTTGTTCTCGCGGTACGTCTCCAGCAGGGTGCGGACGGTGCCGTACCAGGCGATGTAGAGGAGCACGGCATCGCCGGTGAAGAGCCGCGGACCGAAGCGGCGGATCACCCACAGGATGACGAGCATCCCGACGAGGTTGAGCACCATCTCGTAGGCGAAGAGCGGGACGAACTGCGTCGTCTCCGGCGGGACGGTCACCGCGTCCCAGGTCGTGCCGGCCCGATGCTCGGCGTCGATCGGGATCCCGAACGGCAGGCAGGGCGGATACGTCCCGGTGCCGCACTCGCTGATCGGCGGGCCGTACAGCTCCTGGTTCACGAAGTTGCCGAGCCGGCCGATGACCTGGCCGAGCAGCAGGGCCGGCGCGAAGATGTCCATCCAGCGTGCGGTGTTCAGGCCGCGCGACCGCGTCCAGATGAGGATGCCGAGCGCGCCGCCCGCGACCGCCCCGGGAATGCCGAGACCACCGTTCCACACCTGCGGGATGAGGATCGGGTTCTCGCTGTAGTAGCCCCACAGGTGGACGACGTGGTAGAGCCGCGCGCCGATGACGGCGAGGACCATGACCAGGAGCAGCATCGACCAGCCGTCGTCGGGGTCCTCTCCGAGCCAGCGCGCCACGCGGGTGCCGAGCGCTCCGGCGATGAGGACGGCGCTGGCGATGATGATCCCGTACCAGTGGAGCTGGAGGGGACCGATCTGGAAGGCAACGGGATCGATCACCGGCCGATTCTAGCCGCGCACCGCCCGCGATGCCCTCACGCCGAATCGACCGGGTGCGGACTGCGCTCGCCCTCCCCGTCGGCCTGCCGGATCCCCGGGAAGCGGTCGAGGCGCCGCAGGACCGGGAAGAGGGCCATCCACACCCCGGCCACCACGATCGTCGCCGCCCCTCCCACCACCACGGCCGGCACGATCCCCCACCACGCGGCGGTGATGCCCGACTCGAAGGCGCCGACCTCGTTCGAGGCCCCGATGAAGACGCTGTTCACGGCGCTCACCCGGCCGCGGATCTCGTCGGGGGTCGCCAGCTGCACGAGCAGATGCCGGACGTACATGCTCACCATGTCGGCCGCGCCGAGGACGAGCAGCGCCGCGACGCTGAGCGGGAAGCTCGTCGAGAGGCCGAACACGACGGTGGCCAGCCCGAACACCACGACGCCGCCGAACAGCCAGCGGCCGACGTGCCGGCGGATCGGTCGCACGGTCAGCATCACCGCGAGCAGGGCCGCCCCCACGGCCGGCGACGCGCGCATGATCCCGAGCCCCACGGGGCCGACGCCGAGGATCTCGCCGGCGAAGATCGGGAGCAGCACCTCGGCGCCGCCGAAGAGGACCGCCACGAGGTCGAGCGAGATCGAGCCGAGCACCACGGGCCGCGAGCGGACGAAGCGCAGCCCGGAGAAGAGCGTCGACCACGTCGGGGCCTCCCGAGCCGCGTCGCCGCGACCCCCGCCACGCAGCTCGAGGACGAGGACGGTCCCGATGACGATGACCAGGAGCGACACCGCGTACGCGAGGCCGATCCCGCCAAGGATGAGGACCCCACCCAGCGCCGGCCCGGCGATCGTCGCGACCTGCCCGAGCGTCGAGTTGAGCGCGACGGCTCGAGGGAACGTACCCGGCGGCGCGAGGTTCGGCAGCAGCGCCTGCGCGGTCGGCTGGTTGAAGGCGCGCGCAACCCCGGAGAGCAGCATGATCGCGAAGATCGGCCACGGGTTCGAGATGCCGGCGAGCGTGACCGCCAGGAGTGCGGCCGAGGTGACGGCCAGCAGGCCGTAGGTGAGGGACTGGATGCGGCGCCGGTCGTACTGGTCGGCGACGTGCCCGGCGGGGAGGATGAGGACGAAGAACGGGAGGAACTGGGCAAGCGCCACGAGCCCGAGGTCGAACGCGCTGCCGGTGAGCTGGAACACCTGCCAGCCGACCGCCACCGACTGGATCTGCGTCGCCACGCCCACGAGGAAGCGAGCGGTCAGATAGCGGCGCAGGTCGGGATCGCGGAGGAGCGCCCGCTGGGGCGTGGGAGTCGTCACGGGGACGGGTAGCGTACCGGCCCGCGGCGCGGGCTATCCGCGACGGTGGCGGCGGCGTACAGTCCGCGCCAAGGAGGTGCCCGATGTCCACCGCCACCCCAGGCGCGGTGCCGATCCGCGATCGGCTGCCGCTCTCGCAGCTCGTCACGCTCTCGATCTACTGGCTCGGGATCCAGACGATCTGGGGCGGCCTGAACATCACGATCATCCCCGGGCGCCTCGACGACCTCAGCCGCGACACCCAGGGCACGCTCCTGGCCGTGATCATGATCGCCGGGGCCGTGGCGCCGATCATCATCCAGCCCACGGTCGGGCTGATCAGCGACTACACGGTCACCCGCTGGGGACGCCGCAAGCCGTACATCGTCATCGGGTCGCTGCTCGACGTCGTCTTCCTGGCGGGGATCGCGTTCAACAACGACTTCGTCGCCATGGTGGCGTTCTACTTCCTCCTGCAGGTGAGCTCGAACCTGGCCCAGGGCCCGTTCCAGGGATACGTCCCGGATCTCGTGCCGGCGAAGCAGGTCGGGCTCGCATCGGGCCTCATGGGCCTCATGCTCACCCTCGGCACGATCGTTGGCGTCGGGATCGCGACGCTCGGCGGGATCATCGACAACCTCGCGCTGGCGACGCTCGCCCTCGGGGTGGTCGAGGTGGTGACGATGGTCATCCTCGTCGCCACCGTCGACGAGGGTCGCAGCGGCCCGCCACGCACGCGATCGTGGCGCGAGATCGCCCTCTCGGCGTGGTCGCGCGACGTCCTGCGCGAGCGGGACGTCCTGTGGCTCCTCCTCGTCCGCCTCCTCTTCCTCGGCGCCTACAACGCGACCCTCATCGCCATCGGCTACTTCCGCCGATCGCACGGGTTGAGCGACGCCGATGCCGACGCGACCGTGTTCCTGGCCACCGCCATCGTCGGCGTCTCCACCGCGCTGGCCGCGATCCCCGGGGGCCGCCTGTCGGACCGATACGGCCGGCGCCCGGTGATCTGGGCGGCC
>DASVFG010000079.1:0-38231 GCA_036380155.1 Candidatus Limnocylindria bacterium | reverse complement strand
CGGACGGAAGTAGTCGGCCAGCACGAACAGCCCGCCCGGCTCGGTGTGCTCCCAGATGCGGCTGAAGAGGTGACGCTTCTCGTCGGGGTACAGGTGGTGCACGGCGAGGATGCTGACGATCGCGTCGAACGATCCGTCGATCTCCGGCGCCGCGATATTGCCGGCCCGGATCTCGGCCCGGTCCTCCAGGCCGACGAGGCGCTCGCGCGCGCGTCCGAGCATCTCCGCCGAGACGTCGAGCCCGAGCGCGCGGGCTCCAGGGAACGCCTCGAGCACGCGGCGCACGGTGTAGCCGGTCCCCGCGCCGAGGTCGAGGATCCGCGACGGCGGTCGCAGGGCAAGCAGCGCGAGGAGCGTGTCGTGGACGTCCTCGTAGCGCGGGACCATCGCGCGGATCTCGGCGTCGTACCGCGACGCCCAGTCGTCGAAGTGCTCCCCGACGGTGCGTGAAGAGGTCACGCGCGGCTCATTCGCCCGTCTTGAAGTCGGCTCCGAGGGCGTGATACCCGCCGTCGACGTGGATCATCTCGCCGGTCGTCATCGATGCCATGCCGGAGAGGAGGAAGGCGCACATCTCGCCCACCGGTGTGGCGTCGCTCAGCGACCAGGAGAGCGGCGCACGCCGCTCCCACGAGCTCGAGATGGCGTCGAACCCGGGAATGCTCTTGCCGGCCATCGTCCGGATCGGTCCCGCGGAGACGGTATTCACGCGGATGTTGAACTCGCCGAGGTCGCGCGCCAGGTACCGGGTGGCGGCCTCCAGGCCGGCCTTTGCGACGCCCATCCAGTCGTAGATCGGCCACGCGTACCGGCCGTCGAAGGTGAGGCTCACGATCGCCGCGCCGCCATCGGCGCCGGCGACCTTCAACGGCTCGAGCAGGCCGACGGCCAGCGACTTCAGCGAATACGTCGAGGTCTGGATGCCGAAGGCGACGCTCTCCCATGGAGCGTCGAGGAAGTGCCCGCCGAGCGCATCCTGGGGCATGAAGCCGATGGAGTGGAGCGCCCCGTCGAGCCGCCCCCATCGGCGCGTGACCTCGTCGCGAACGGCGGCCACGTCGTCGGCGTTGTTCACATCCATCTGCATGACGTCGGGGGTGGTCGGCAGCTTGCGGGCGACCTTCTCGGTCAGGCGAACCCCTTTGCCGACGTTGGTCAGGAGGATCTCGGCTCCCTGCTCCTGTGCGACCTTCGCCACCGCGAAGGCGATGCTGTCGTCGGTCAGGACGCCGGTGATGAGGAGCTTCTTGCCGTCGAGGAGCATGCGAGCGGGAGCCTCCAGTCAGCGGATGGACCGATGCGCGCCCCGGAGCACGGGGTGCCATCGATTGTACCCGCGCGGGGCGTCATTCCTGGACGATGACGTCTCCCAGGATCTCGAGGAACTGCGCCGTGGCGCGCCGTACGTCCACGAGCACGTACGACATCGCCGGGGGAACGTCGCCGCCGTCCATGACTGGACTTGCGAGGGCGAGAAAGGTTCCCTCGGGTGCCTCGATGCCCGCGTCCGGGAACATGGGGGTGACGAGGCGGAGTGACCCGAGCTCGAGCGGGACCTGCCGGGGAATGCCCTCGGCGAAGTCGTAGACGTCGATCACGACCGGCTCCTGCGGCCGGCCACCCGGTGCGACTGGCGGACCGGACACGATGCTCACGACCGTATCGGGCGTCGTGGTCACGGCAATGTCTCGGGTCGCCATCGGGTCAGAGCGAAGCAGTGGATGGATCGCGCCTGACTCGAGGTCGAGGAGGTCCTGGCGGCAGTCGACGTCGACGCAGGCGTGGTTGAGGACCGCCATGCGCCCGATGACGGCTTCCGGCTGGGCGACCCAATCGAGTCGATGGCGCCATGCCTCGCCGGAGCCGATGTCGATCGCCCGAAGCTCGCACGCCAGCTGCACGCACCGGTGGATGGCGATCACTCTGCCATCGGTCGACACGACGAGCCGGGTCATCCAGTCAACGACGGCCGCGAGGCGCACGTCAGGCGCCTGGCCGATGAGTCCCTCGATCGGGATGGGCTGTGCTTCGCCATCGGGAGCGAGCCGCCACACGCCCGTGGGCGTCCCGTCAGCGGGATCCACCGTGAGAATGACAAGCTCGTCTCCGGCCCGCGCGACGTCGATGATCAGGTCCTCACGGCGGAGGAGCTCACGGATGCGGCCGGACGCTGCATCGACCGTACTGAGCACCGCGTGGGGACCGTCGTCCTCGATGATCGCGACGTACCCATCGACCGGTCCGCCGACACGTCGGTTCGGGCCGTGAGTCGCGGGCATCACCGCATCGTCACGGACGCGCAGGTCGATGACGGCGGTCTCGCCGCCAGCGAGGGTCCCGATGCGAACGCGCGGCAGCCCCATCTCGTTCGCGTCACGCCGCCACCAGGCGGCCCCGAGGTCGAGCGCGCCGTGGCTGGGGTCAGGACGCGAGGACGTGAGCACTGACGGGGGCGGAGGGCTCGCGGTCGGCGCCTGCGCGGTTCCGGCGAGCAGAATCACGGCCGCAGGCGCCAGGAGCACGAGCGCGGCGGCAACGAGGAGGACGGTCCATCGGGTGGGACGTCGCATGTCGAGGGGACGCAGGACCCGATGGCCGCGTTGCGCACGTGCATGGTCGGCGGGCTAGGATGCTCCGACCCATGATGGTCCGACTTTTCGACTACGACGTGCCCGCCGCGGACGGCGACCTCGTGCCGTCCCTGCGCCCGGCGCTCGAGACGCTCGACACCGACGAGCGACGCACCCTGCTGACGACCCTGTTCAAGCCAGAGCGCATGCCGGGCACCATGGAGCGCCTGACGACGCTCGTCGAGGACGTGGACGTCAGCTTCGACAACGCGCTCATCACGCTCGACAACGCGACGCGCGGGCGACGGTTCGTGGCCATCGACGAGGGCAAGGCGATCCTCGATCGGTGGCTGCCCGAGTCCACGATCGCCGCGGTTCGCGAGTGGGACGTCGCTCGCCTGCTCGAGCCGTACGGCGACGGGAGCTATCACGGCAAGCTGCTGAAGCGGACGCGGAAGCAGCTGCGATCGGTGTCGAGCCGGGACGCGCTCCTCGTGCCGTTCCTCTTCCGCCGCACCTGGAGCGCGGCGTGAGCCGATCGAGCCGGCGGCGCAGGGGCCGCCCGTACCAGCCGCTCCCCGAGCGTCGCACGCCGTGGCTCGCCCGGCTCGTGGTGGTCGGGATCGGGGTCATCCTCCTCTTCGGGTCGCTCGCCTTCATCGCCGGCCTGAACTGAGCGGCGCACCGGCCACCTCCTCCTAGAGCGATTCCTCCATGAGGGTCCGGACGTGGAGGAGAAGACGCCACAGCTCGGGGGCCGCGGCCGCCAGGTCGAGATCGTCAGGCTGGACGTGGTCGAAGAGGCGGAACTCGGTGTGGACCGCCAGCCGGCCGCGCGCCTCGAGCGCCACCGCCAGGGCGCGCGACTCGACGAACGGGACGTGGTGGTCCTCGGTCTCGTGCATGAGGTGGACGTCGGCCGCCAGGCCCGCGAGATGGTGCGTGGGGGAGATGGCGGCAATGAACGCCCGGGTCGACGCCGGGAGGGCGGCGATCGCGTCGGCTGCCTCCTCGAGGGAGGCCGCGGTCAGCACGTCGTGGACCGCTCGTGCGTCGGGGGTGGCGAGGTCGGCGCGCAGCTCGGCGTCGGGAGCCGGCCGCTCCCCGTCGAGGATCGCCGCCTCGAACGCCTCCTCGAGCATCGCCCGGTCCGCCGTCTCCGACACCTGGTCGAGGAGGAACTGGAGGAACACCTCGCGCGCCAGCGGGGTCGGCGTCCACGCCACCGTGGCCCCTCCATCGGCCCGGTAGGCGTGGGCAGCGACGGACGCGAGGTACGTTTCCGCGTCTGCGAAGGCGCCGAACGCATTCACCCAGCGCACCTCGTCGGCGATCGAGGGGTCCGCCGCGGCGAGCAGCGCCAGCGAGCCGCCGACGCTGAAGCCGACGATCCCGAGACGCTCCGGATCGACCTCCGGCCGATCGGCAAGGAGGCGGAACGCGTCGACGACGCCGCCGATCTCGCCGACCTCGAGGCGTCCCTCGAGCAGCGTGCGCGAGTCCGGGACGAGCACGATGACGCCGCTCCGCGCCAGGGCATCGGCCACGCGCACGATCGCCGGGTGGTTGCGGCCGAGGTTGTTCACCCCGAACACGAGAAGCATCGCTCCCGCCGGGCGCTCGGCCGACGCCCACGCCGGCATCCACAGCTCCGCGAGATCCTCGTCGGCGCCCTCGCCGGTCGAGCGGTAGGGGACGCTGATTCGCGTCGGCGTCGGCGTGACGAGGCCGAGAAGCTGCGGGCCGGAGCCGAGCATGTTCGGCAGCATGAGCGCGGTCTGCAGCGCGACGCGTGACGGCTCCCAGGCGGTCAGCACGACGACCAGGAGCAGGACGCCGATGCCGATGCGGCGCAGCCAACGCATCGCCGCATCGTACGCGGCTCGCCGGCTCGCCATGCTCGGCTGATCCGGCGGGCCGTCCCGGGCCGTACCGAACGCGTGGAACACGACGACTGCGCCCGGGTCGCGGCGCTCGGTCCGTCGGCGGCGCTCGGCGCCCTCGACGCCGAGGATGCCGCCTTCGTGCGCGAGCACCTGCGCGCCTGCGGGCTGACGCACCCCGAGCTGCGCGAATGGCTCGCGGTGGCCGGCGCCATCGGCGAGGCCCTTTCCGACGAGGATCTGCCGTCGCCCGGGCTTCGTGACCGCGTGCTCGACGCCGCACGCCGCGACACGGTCGCCTCCACGTCAGGCACCGTCGAAGGAACGCGCCGGTCTCGCGACCCGTGGCGTGTCGCCGCGATGGGCGCCGGCTCGCTGGCGCTTGCCGCGTCGCTGCTCCTCGCCGTGCAGATCGGCGAAGGGAACGGGCTGCGAGACCGAGTGGCCCAGGGGGAAGCGCGGATCGCCGCCCTCGAGACGGAGCTCGTCACCGCCCAGGCACGGATAGAACGGGCGGTGGCGCGCGGGGCGACCGCGTACTTCATGGACGGCGAGGGTGAGGCCCCCGGGGCGAGCTTCATGCTCGTCGTCGAGCGTGAGTCGGCCGGGGCGGTCCTCCTGGTGAGCAGCCTGCCGCAGCTCGACGACGGCGAGACCTATGAGCTGTGGGTCGAGCGCGACGGCGAGGTCGTCGCGATCGGCACGTTCGTCCCGGATGCGAGCGGCCTCGCGGCCGTGACGATCGACGCGTCGCTGGCCGGCATCGGTCAGGCGATGGTCACGATCGAGCCGGCGGGCGGCTCGGACCAGCCGAGCGCAGAGGACGTCGTCATGCGGGGCGAGCTGAGCACCTGAGCGCTCAGTCGTCGGCGCGGGACGCCGCCTGCTCGACCTGGAGCCGCCGCCGGAAGAGGACGTTCCACTCCTCGCTGTTCAGGCTCGCGACGTCCATCCGCTCCTGGATCTCGTCGAGGCGGGCTCGGAGCGCCTCCACGTCGCCGTCCGCGCCCTGGTGCGCGGCGAGGAGCTCGTCCTCGAAGCCCTGCGCCTCCTCGTTCCACGTGAGATAGGCATCGTCGAACCCGAGCTCGCGCTCGACGGCGGCTCGGACGCGGTACGCCGTCTCCTTCGGTCCCTGGATCGAGATGTTCGTGGCGTACGCGAAGATCTCCACGCCGTCGGCGGCGATGCGGATCGGCTCGCCGCGGACGACGGCGTCGAGCAGGTGCTTCACCGCGAAGCCGAGGGTGCGCAGCGGCCAGGTCTTCGGCCCGGAGGCCTCGGCTGCCGTGACGTCCTCGATCCCGATCGTGGCGAGGGCGCGCTTGAGGATGTCGACGACGGCGTCGTCATCCGACCGCTCGCGGAGCACGAACGGCACCTGGACATACTTCTTCTTCTCGCGCCAGCGCTGGATGAGCAGGACGGGCGTGACGACCACCATCTGGAGGACCGACGCGCCGAGCATCGCCGTCGCCGGATAGCTCACCGGGACGAGTCGCGCCCATTCGCCGATGGAACGTTCGTCGCGGAAGCCAGCCCAGACCGTGATGGCGGCGATGACCGGTGGCACGAGGACGAGGCCCGCCACGAGGCCCGCGTAGTGGATGAACTCGACGTCGAAGTTCTCGTCGATCACCCCCGCTGCCTCGAGCGCGGCACCCGTGAAGATCGGCAGCGCAAAGCCGAGCACGAGAATCACCCAGCCGGCCGAGATGAGGCTGATCACCGACAGCATCCGGCCCTCGCGACCCGGAACGTGGCCGAAATAGATCGCCGTTGCCCAGCCGAGGGCGAACGAGGCGGATCGGCTCAGCGCCTGCCAGGCGAGGAGGAAGACGAACGGGAGGAACGGCACGTCCGCTCACCAAGCAATCGGTATGCCCGCGCCTCGTTCAGCCCAGGTCGAGCGGCCGTACCGTCATCACCCGGTCGACCCGGCCCTCCCACTCGTCGCGCGGCGCGTCGCAGAACAGCTCGATCTCGTTCCCGTCGGGGTCCGCGGTATAGAGCGACTTCGTGACGCCGTGGTCGGCCGTGCCCCGCAGCAGTCCGCGCTCGACGAGGATGGCGTGGGCGCGCTTCACCGCATCCACGTCCGCCAGCTGGATGGCGACGTGATACAGGCCGACCGCGGTGGGCTTCGGCGACGGTGCCGAGTCACCGACGCGGAGGAGCGCGAGGTCATGATGGTTCTCGCCGGTTGCGGTGAGGAAGATCATCACGTTGCTCATCTCGCTCGCGACGCGAAAGCCGAGCAGGTCCCGGTAGAACTCGAGTGAGCGGTCGAGGTCGCGGACCTTCAGCACCACGTGACCGACGCGCATGGGCTGGAGCATGGACGCGATGCTACTGCACTGGTCCGAAGGTCAGGAGAGGCCGAGCTCCGCGCTGCATGCCGGCCACGGCGCGTACCCGCGCTCGGCCCGAAGGCGCTCGGCGACGATGATCTGCTCCTCGCGCGATGCCTGGTGCGGATACTCGGCGAACTCGGCGCCGCCGTAGCCGTGCCAGGTGGCGTAGCTGAACTGCAGGCCGCCGTAATAGCCGTTGCCGGTGTTGATCGCCCAGTTGCCGCCGGACTCGCACTCGGCGAGGTCATCCCACACCGAGGTGCCCGCGTACGTGACCGGCGGGGCGGCCGGCGGCGGAGCGGCGACGACCGGGGCCGGGGTGGGCACCCCGACCAGCGTCGCCTCCATGGGTGCGGTGGCGGGCGTCGGCAGGGCGGCGCCCGCGAGGGCCTCCGTGCTGCCGCTTGGCGTCGCGCCGGCCTCGCGCGAGGTGAAGCCTCCACGGTCGGCGGTCACGGTGCCGGCACCCGCGCCCTGGACGAGGAGGGACTCCGGAACCACCGGCTCCGCTGGGGCTGCCGAGCGCGCAGCGAGCGGTGCCACGAGGATGACCCCGGACAGGCTGATCACGGCCAGGGCGCCGATGCGCCGCAGGATCGTCATGGTCAGCTCCCGAGGTGGAGGGTGATGGTGATGACGCCGGCACTGCGCGATCGATCGGTCACGAGTGCCCAGGCCGCGGCCGACAGGTCCGCGATGCGCTGCGAGGCCGTGCCCCAGTAGCACGCGCAGTAGTCGACGACGGGAAGCTCGACGCATCGATCGGCGCAGACCGTGACGTAGCCGAGGACCCCGCGACCCCCGGCGCCGCCGAGCGCGCCGGGCAGCGCGACGAACGCGTCGGCCGGCGTGAAGCCCGCGGGACACGTCCCGACCTTGTGGCAGTACCACGACGCACTCCCGGTGAGCGTGTCACCGGTGACGGGCGGGGCGGCCACGACCGGCGCCGCCGCGGGCGGCGGCGGAGTGGGGATGGTCACGAGCGTGGCCTGCATCGGCGCGACCGGTGGCGTGGGGAGCGTGCCGTTGACGAGGGTCTCGACCGCATCGGGTGCGGGAGCCGCCTGGTCGGCGACGAGGAGGGTGTCGGCTCGCCCGCTGAGTGTGCCGCGGGCAGCGGCGATCGGTGCGGCGGGTGCGGTGATACCGGCCAGGAGCGGCTCCACGTCAGCGGTGACGGGTGCGGCGGATCTGGCGGTGAGCGGCGCCAGGAGGGCAATGCCAACGGCGCTGAAGAGGGTGAGCGCGACGGCGCGTCGCAGGAGGTCCGGCAATAGAATGCATCCGTTACGAGGTCCGACCGGCACGGTCCCTGCGATGCAGGAAGGGTGCCGGCGAACGGCCACCGTAGCATCGGTCCGAAGGGCTGTCGAGCGAGAGGAGAGTCATGCCCCGCAAGAAACGCGAGCCGGAACGGCGGCGCGGCGCGGTCGTGGTCCGGGGTTCCCATCAGCCCGACAAGGCCACCGAGGACCAGAAGCTCCTCCGGTCACGCGAACCGATCACCGGGTTCCAGGAGACCGATACCTGGCGCACCCTCCGCATCATGGGCGAGTTCGTCGAGGGCTTCGACGCCCTGGCGGACGTCGGTCCCGCCGTCAGCATCTTCGGCTCCGCCCGGGTCGGCCGTCGCAACCGCTACTACGGCGCCGCCCGACGGCTGGCGGCCGCCCTTGCCAAGCAGGGCTTCGCGATCATCACCGGTGGCGGGCCGGGCATCATGGAGGCGGCGAACCGCGGCGCGAAGGAGGCGGGTGGGGTCTCCATCGGCTGCAACATCGAGCTGCCGTTCGAGCAGGGCCTGAACGAATACGTCGACCTCGGCATGGAGTTCCGCTACTTCTTCGTGCGCAAGGTGATGTTCGTGAAGTACGCCGAGGGCTTTGTCATCTTCCCCGGAGGCTTCGGCACCCTTGACGAGCTCTTCGAGGCGCTCACCCTCATCCAGACCGGCAAGGTCGAGCACTTCCCCCTCGTCCTGTACGGCAAGGACTACTGGGAGGGGATGATGGCGTGGATCCGTGAGAAGCCGCTGCTCGAGGCGAAGATCAGCCCCGAGGACCTCGAGCTGGTGACGATCACCGACGACATCGACGAGGCCTGCGAGGCGATCTCGAAGCACCATCGCTCGCGCCGGCAGGAGGTCAAGGAGTCGGCCAGCCGGAAGGCGACGAAGGACGCCGTGCAGGAGGCGGCCGCCGGCCGCGGCAAGCGGTGACCGACCGTCACGGGCGCTGAGCGGATCGGCGCCGGTCCGCGGCGCCGATCATCGCGAGGATCGTCGGCTCGATCCCGTCCGGCAGTGCGTCGCGGTCGAACCACCGGACGTCGAGCGACTCGCCGCTGACGATCGGCTCGGCGGCTGCCGGCGCCACGACGGCGTAGCGGACGTCGAAGTGCTCCTCGACCACGCCGGGCCGGCACGGCGCCGGATGACGGTCGAGATGCAGAATCCACGGCTCCATGGTGAGCCCGGTAATGCCCGACTCCTCGGTCGCCTCGCGGAGGGCGGCGCCGGCGAGGGTCGCATCGGTCACCTCGGCATGCCCGCCCGGCTGGATCCAGCGCCCGATCTTGCGGTGGAGGACGAGCAGCACGCGTTCCGTGCCGGCTTCGAGCACGAGCGCGCTCGCCGTGAGGTGTGCGGGCGCGCAGGACCGGTCGAGCGCGTCGGAACGGTGCCGCAGGAGATCGAGGAACTCCACTCGCAGCTCATCCTGCCGGGGATCGGACGGCTGCCAGGCAGCGAGCGACGCGAAGGCGTCAGCGTGCAGGGTCATCGGTCACAGGGGAGTGATGGCGGGCCCGACCGGATTCGAACCGGCGATCTCCAGCGTGACAGGCTGGCATGTTTGGCCACTACACCACGGGCCCGCGGGAAGTGACACGGTGGCGGAGCATAGCATAGGGCGCCGGTGCCTTCAGGAGCCGCGGCCGGCTCGCCGATCCGCCACCAGCCGGACCACGACGAGCGCGTACGCCGCCGCGGCCAGCGCACCGACGGCCCCCGCCGCGAGCAGCAGGGCGAGCAGCTCGGGGCGAGCCGCCGCGCTCGTCCAGGCCGCGGCGGCGAGGCCCGTGAAGAGGGCCACCAGGACCCCGCCGAGGAGCATCGCTCCGGTCGCCGCTCGGTGTCGCGTCGCCCCCGGGCGGGCGAGGCCGATGACGATCCCGACGTGCAGCCCCGCCATCCCGAGCATCCCGCCGCCGATAGCGACGAGGGCGCCGCGCAGCGCATCGAGGTCGATCGCGAGCGGTGGCAGTGCGGCCATCAGCGCGCTCGCCCCTATGACGGCGACGAGGACCGCGATGACGCCGGCCAGCAGCCACGCGACCGACGCCCCGAGGAGGATGGCGCGCGTCACGCCGCGGGTCAGTGGCGGGGGCGGAGCAGGAGGATGGCGGCCACGCCGAAGACGAGGGCGCCGACGGTGAGAGCGATGCCGATCACCGGATCGGGCGGCGCGCTCGTCATGACGAGCACGGTCCCGACCGCCGAGAGCGCGGCGGTCACCGCCGCGATGATCCCTGTCGCCAGGCGCGCGCGAGGCGCGTTCGCGAGCACCGCGACCCCGCCGGCCGTGAGCGCGCCACCGAGGACGAGGATCCCGATCCCGAGCAGCGCCGGCCCCAGCACCAGGGAGCCGACATCGGGCGGCGGCGACGCGCTGAAGCGGGCGCCGGTCGTGAGCGCGAGGGCCAGGATCCCGATCCCGGCGATGAGGAGCGCCACGCCGCCGACGATGACCGCAACGGTCGCGGCAGCGGTCGCCTCGCCGAGGTGCGAGGGTGCCAGCGTGTGGTGGCCGCGGCCGCGCGCTCCGGTGACGGACGCGGCACGGGTGGGACGTCGGGTGGTCATCGGCGACGGATTGTACGCGAGGCGAGGCGCGCGCGGGCCGGTGGCCACCGACCGGACCGTATACTCGGCCCCGCGATGCCGTACGAGCTGCCGCCCGATCCGAGCACGGCGCGACGCACCCGCCTGACCCGCTGGGTGACGTTCGGGTTCGCGGCGCTCCTCGTCGCGGCGGTCGCCTACTTCGCGTACCTGGGCTACGAGGGCTCGCGGCAGCTCACCGATGCCCCGGCGCCCACGAACGACTGCCGGACCCCCGCCACCTTCGGCTGGGCCTACGAGCCGATCAACTACGACGCGGCCGGCGACACGCCCCTCCAGGACGAGGCGGACCCGACCGACTGCGTGGGCCGGGGCACGACGGCCGGCGACGCGCTCACCTCGTTCGACGACGTGCCGCTCGCCGGCTGGTACATCCCGGCCGGCAACGGCGCGGATCCCGCGGCGGCGACCGTCGTGCTGGCCCACGGCTGGAGCAGCAACAAGAGCCAGCTCCTCGATCGCGCGGCCATGCTCCACGACACCTACAACCTGGTCCTGTTCGACTTCCGCAACCACGGGCAGAGCGGTGCGACGGCCACCACCCAGGGCGTTCGGGAGGCGCGCGACCTGCGTGCCGTGCTCGACTGGCTGGAGGCGTCGAAGGCTCCGGCCGACGTGGCGGTGCTCGGCGTCTCCATGGGTGGGGCGTCCGCGCTGCTCGAGGCGGCCGGTGACCCGCGCGTCGCGGCGCTCGTGGTCGAGTCGACGCACGCCACGCTCGCCAACGCCGTGCAGGCCAGGCTCGAGCGGTCGGGATACCCGCTCGCGATGCC
The DNA here is from genome assembly GCA_036380155.1 of Candidatus Limnocylindria bacterium. Taxonomy (GTDB): domain Bacteria; phylum Chloroflexota; class Limnocylindria; order QHBO01; family QHBO01; genus JACDBZ01. Next base: position 26,750 of record DASVFG010000079.1, on the reverse strand, counting down.
GCGTTCGTGGGCGGTGCTGCTCGGGACGCTGCTGCGCACCGGCGAGGACGCGAGCACCGCGGATCCGGCGCAGGCGATCGCCAGCCTCGACGAGCGGCCGGTGCTGCTCGTCTACGGTGGCGCCGACGACGCGATCGCCGCCGACGACGGTGAGACCCTCCGCGCCGCCGCGGACGAGGCCGGCTCCCCGGTGGAGCTCCAGATCTGCCCGGATGCCGGCCACGCGGAGTCGGCCGAGGTGTGCGCGGAGGCGTATCGCGGCTGGGTGCTAGGCTTCCTCGACCGCGTCCTCGGCACCGGGGGCTGAACCCGCCCGGACGCCGTCCCCACCGCTGCTGCCCCGGGTAGCGACGACACCCTGAGGTACCCGTCACCGATGTCGACCACCGTTTCCTCCGACGCCGATGCGCGCTTCGACCGCACCATCGACCGCTGGTTCCGCGACCAGATCGCGCTCCGCCCCGAGACGGCGACGTTCATGGGCCTCCACGACCACGACGGGGAGCTCTCCTCCGGCGGACGCGACGCCATCGATGACGAGGTGGCGTTCTTCCGCCGCACCATCGACGAGCTGTCGGCCATCGACCCCGGCGAGCTGACGCCGGACCGCGCGCTCGATCGTGACCTCGCGATCCACCAGGCGCGCCTTGGGCTGTTCGAGCAGGACGAGTACCGATCCTGGTCGGGCGCGTCGCATGGGGCCGGCGGCATCGGCGAGGCGTTGTTCCCGCTCTTCACCCGTGACTTCGCGCCGCTCGACGAGCGGCTGGCGAGCATCGCCTCCCGGCTGGAAGCCACCCCGCGGTACCTCACCGAGACACGTGAGCGGGTGACCGCTCCGGTGGCCCTGTGGGTCGAGATCGATGTCCAGACCACGACGCACCTCCCCGGCTTCCTGGAGACGATCGTGTCCGCGGCCCGTTCGGAGGGTGCCGATCCCGCCCTCGTCACCCGGCTCGAGGCGGCCACCCGTGCCGCGAACACGGCGCTCGAGGAGCATGCGGCGTGGCTTCGCGACGATGTCCTGCCGCGGGCGACCGGGGACTGGGTCCTCGGCCGAGATCGGCTCGAGGAGCTCATTCGCCTGCGTGAGCTCGAGGCCGACGGGGACGAGATCCTGGCCGTCGGGGAGGAGCTGCTCGCGTCCGAGAAGGCGGCCCGCGAGGAGCTCGTCGGGGAGATCGAGCCCGGCGGCAGCGCGGCCGACGCGGCCGATCGGGTGAAGAACGCGCACGCCGCCACGTTCGCCGAGTCGCTCGCCGAGTACCGCGCGTCCATGGATCGCGCCCGGGACTTCGTGGTGGAGCACGATCTCGCGACGCTGCCGGACGAGGACCACCTCAACGTCATCGAGACGCCGGGCTTCATCCGTCACCTCATCCCGTTCGCCGCGTACTACGAGCCCGCGAAGTTCGACCGCTCGCCGGTCGGGACGTACATCGTCACCCCACCCAGCACACCGGAGATGATGCGGGAGCACAACCGCGCCTCGATCTCGAACACGAGCGTCCACGAGGCCTACCCGGGCCACCACCTCCAGCTCTCGGCCGCGATCACGAACCCCAGCACCGTGCGCCTGTTCTCGAACTCCCCGGAGTTCAGCGAGGGCTGGGCCTTCTACTGCGAGCGGATGATGAAGGAGGCCGGCTTCGACGACACCCCCGAGGGCTGGTACATCGTCCATACCGATGCGATCTGGCGGGCCACGCGGATCATCCTCGACATCGAGCTCCATCGCGGGAACATCGGCTTCGACGCGGCGGTCGACCGTCTCGTCGACGAGACCGGCTTCGAGCGACCGGCGGCGCTGGCGGAGGTCAAGCGCTACACCTCGAGCCCGACGTACCAGCTGTCGTACCTGTACGGTCGCCACATGATCGAGCGCCTCAAGGCCGATGTCGCCGCGCGCGAGGGGAGCGGCTTCGCGCTCAAGCGCTTCCACGACACGCTGCTCTACGGCGGGGAGATGCCGGTGAGCTACGCGCGTCGACTCTTCGAGCGCAACGGGGCATGAAGCGCCGCGTTCCGGCGGCGCTCGCGGCCGTCCTCCTCCTCGCGGCCTGCTCGAGCGATCCGTCGCCCACGCCGCAGCCGGCCTGCCCGACCGAGGCCCCGACCTCGGTCTCGGCGCAGGCGACGCTCGAGGACGCCGGCGCCGCCGTCGTCACCGTCTCCGGGGCGGTGAGCGGCGAGTTCACGATCGAGCTCTACGGCGACCAGGCGCCGCTGGCGACCGCCAACTTCGTCAGCCTCGCCCGCTGCGGCTTCTACGACGGCATCTGGTTCCACCGGATCCTGGCCGGCTTCGTCATCCAGGCCGGGGACCCGGGGACGAAGGGGCAGACCGGTGACTTCGCGGGGCTCGGCACCGGGGGCCCGGGGTACGACTTCGAGATCGAGCCACCGGCCGATGGACTGCGCTACGACCCGTACGTCGTGGCGATGGCGAACAACACGGTCGCGAACGGGAGCCAGTTCTTCATCGACCTCGTGGATCTCGACGCGCAGCTGCGTTCGGTTGGCGTGTACACGATCTTCGGCGCGGTGGTGAGCGGCACCGAGGTGGTCGACGCGATCGCGGCCGTCCCGGTCAACGACCCACGCGCGGGCGTCCCGCTCCGGCTCGTCGTGATCGAGTCGATCGAGATCACCGAATCGGCGTCGGCGGGAGCCTCCGACGGATCCTGACCGGCCGCATCGGCGGGCGAACCGCTTTGCAAGGTAAAGGAATCTCAACCTCCGAAACCTTGTCGAAACGGAACGCGCGGTCTATTCTGACTGGGCTGTTCGCACAGCGATTCACTACTGGTCGCAAGGCCATGGGTAGGTTAGGGTTAGGGTAGTACGGGAAACCGTGCGTGAAAGATGCCCTTGCGATTAGCGAATCCGGCAGCACTGAGGGCCCCCGCTTCGGCGGGGGCCTTCGCTTTGCCCGCACATTGCCGCCGCCGCACGAGCGGACGACCGCGAGTCTCGGGACCGGCTACCCGACGAGGATGCCGACCTTGCGGAGCGCGTCGACCGACGCGTCACTCAGCCGGCCGTCCTGCGCAGCTTCGCGGGCGGCATCGATGCGTCCCTGGGCCGTGAGCGCCATCGCCGCATCCGCGTCCCATCCCGCCTCGAGCAGGAGGTCGATCAGGAGCGCGTCCCAGACGCCGGTGGCGGACCACTCGTACGACATGCTGGCGATTCTACGTCCGAGGCCTGCGTTCCACCCGTCGGGTAGGATGGTCACCCGGCACGCGCGCGCCGGTAGCTCAGTGGATAGAGCGTCGGCCTCCGGAGCCGAAGGTCGCAGGTTCGAATCCTGTCCGGCGCGCCAGACTCCCGCCGCGCGTCCCGTCCGGCCGATGAGTCTCCCGCCCGGCAGTCGTCTGACCCTTCGACGACCACCTGCACCGGAGTGATGACATGAAGCTGACCGCCACGATGATGCTGACCGTCGACGGCGTCTACCAGGGTCCGGGCGCGCCGGACGAGGACCGCCGCGGCGGATTCGATCGCGGCGGCTGGGTCGCGCCGCATTTCGATGACGACACCGGTGCGTTCGTGACGTCGGTCTTCGAGCGGGCCGATGCCCTGCTCCTCGGGCGCACGACCTGGGAGATCTGGGACGCCTACTGGCCGCACCATGACCGCGGTGACGTCGTCTCACACGGCATCAACATCCTGCCCAAGTACGTCGCGTCGACGACGCTGAAGGACCCGACGTGGCAGAACACCCACGTCATCTCCGGGGACCTCGAGGCGGCCATCCGCACGCTGAAGGCGCAGCCAGGTCGCGAGCTCCAGGTCCACGGCAGCGGCGAGCTGCTCCGCTGGCTGCTCGAGCGCGACCTGGTCGACGAGCTGAACCTCCAGGTCCACCCCGTGGTGGTCGGGGAGGGGATGCGCCTGTTCCCGGATCAGGGGCAGACGCACGACCTCACCCTGGTCGAGTCGCGGTCCACGCCGTCCGGGGTGACGATCCAGGTGTATCGACCGGCCGGCCGCGCAACCTTCGGAACTGCCGGCGAGCGCTGACGCCGCATCGGTCATGATCGGCGCATGCAGGAGATGCGGGACGCCGGTGAGCTGCGGCGACGCGACCGCGCGGCGCGCGAGGCGGACGAGGAGCGCCTGAGCCCGGCGGCGACGCGCTCGACGATGAGCCGCGGGCGGGAGCGGGACGAAGCGCCGGACGAGTACCGCACCGCCTTCGAGCGGGATCGCGATCGGATCATCCACGCGAAGGCCTTCCGCCGCCTGAAGCACAAGACGCAGGTGTTCCTCAACCCGGAGGGCGACCACTACGTCACGCGCCTGACCCACACGATGCAGGTGATGCAGGTCGCCCGGTCGCTGGCGGCAGCGCTCAGCCTCAACGAGCCGCTGGCGGAGGCGATCGCCCTCGGGCACGACGTCGGGCACTCGCCGTTCGGCCACACCGGTGAGGAGGCGCTGTCGCCGTACTTCGTCCCCGACGAGTGGCACCATGCGGCGCAGTCGGTGCGCATCTGGTCGATCCTCGAGGATCAGAACCTGACCTGGGAGGTGCGCGACGGGATCCGCGCGCACTCGTGGAAGATCGACCCGCCGCCCTCGACCCCCGAGGCGTTCTGCGTGCGCTTCGCGGATCGCATCGCCTACCTCGCCCACGACGCGCTCGACGCCATCCGCGCCGGCGTCCTCCCGGCCGACGCGTTCCCGACCACCGTCCTCGACCGCTTCGGCGAGCCCGGTCGCGCGTGGATCGCGAGCATGATCGGCGCGGTCGTCGACGAGTCGCTGCGGACCGGGGCGGTGCGCATGGACGACACGACCCTGGCCGTCATGAACGAGCTGCGCGATTTCATGTTCGCGACGGTCTACAACTCGTCGGAGCAGCACCGCCAGCAGCAGCGCGCGATCGCGATCATCCGCGACCTCATGGACTGGCATCTCGAGCATCCGGATGAGATTCCCGAGACCTTCCGCCAGACCGATGCGCCGCTCGTCGTGCAGGCCGCCGATTACGTGGCCGGCATGACCGATCGCTTCGCCCTGTCCACCCACGACCGGCTCTTCCGCCCGAACCTCAACCTCTAGCGGAAGACGCGCAACGCCTTCGGCCGCACCTCGAACGTCGTCGGTGTGACGCCGATGCTCACCCCGTCGGCATGCGCGGGAAGGGCACGCCGCACGCCCTCGATCGTCACCGTCCGCGCGGGATAGGTCACGACCCGCGGCTCCCGGACCGGCCGGCGGCGGGCGACCGTGATGAAGTGGCGGATGACCTCCCAGCGGCCCATGCCGCGGAAGACGACGACGTCGAGCAGGCCGTCGGTCGGATCGGCTCCCGAGCCGACCGCGAAGCCCATGCCGTGGTACGGGCCGTTGCTGACCGTCACGGCCGGTGCCCCGGTCCGGTAGGTCCGCCCGTCGATCGTGATCCGCATCGGCGTCTTGCGCAGCCGCAGGCCGCGGACGAGGCCGCGGAACGCGCGCCACCAGCCGTGGCGTTCCGCGAGCTCGACCGCGAGGAAGCCGATGGCGTCGATCCCCACGCCGGCCGCCTCGAAGAACGGCCGGCCCTCGTCACCGTCGCGGACGACCCAGCCGGCATCGACCTCGGTGGCCTGGCCTGCCTCGATCACGTCGAGCGCCGCGTCGAGCGTGACCGGGACACCGAAGCCGCGGGCCATGTTGTTGAAGCTGCCCATCGCCAGGATGCCGAGCGACCCGCTGGCGTGTGCGAGCATCGCGGCCGCCACGCCGGAGACCGTGCCGTCGCCGCCGGCCACCACGACGTCATGGCCGTCGTCCGCGGCCCGGCGCGCCAGGGCGCCCGCGTCGTCGTCGGGGGTCAACTCGTGGACGTCGACCTCGAGGCCCCGGCCGCGCAGCGCACCGGCGATCGCGTCCGGGGTGAGGCGCTCGGGGTCGTCGTCGAGGCCCGGGCCGGAGCCGGGCTTGCCGCCGGCCACCGGGTTGATGAGGAGCAGGATCGGCCGGCGGCTCATCCGGTCCCTCGCTGGTACGCCTGGAAGGTGCCGTCGCCGCAGGCCAGGACGATGCGCTGCGGGAGGAGCTCGCCGGAGGCCGCCGGCGCGCGACCGGGCTCGACCCACACCTCCCACGAGGCGAGGCCGAAGGAGGTCGTGCCGGCGCGCTCGAGCTCCTCGTCGATGCCCTCGAGCCGCGGAGCGTCGGTTGCCCCGCCGACCGGCTGGTACGACGCCGGCTCGTAGGGGAGCGTCGGCGGGCACTCCGCCGGCGCGAAGGCGCGGTTGACGGCAAAGATGCCGACGAGGACGAAGACGAGGGCCGCGAGCCCGCCGCAGCCGATGACCCGCCAGTTCACGAGCGCACGATGTCGAAGCGTGTCCACTCGCCGGCGGCCGGTCCGAGGTCGGCGGTCACGGCTTCGACCCGGGCGCCGTCCGGTCCCCGTCGCAGCCGCCGGAGCAGCTCGTCGAGCGCCTCGCGGCCGCCCTCCGCGACGAGCTCGACGGACTGCTCGTCATCGGCGTTCATCACCCACCCGACGAGACCGAGGCCCTCGGCCTGGCGTCGCGCCCACCACCGGAAGCCGACCCCCTGCACCCGGCCGGTGATCCGGGCGGTCAGTCGCTCGTCGCTCACGCCGCCCCCCGTGCCTCCAGGAACGGCCAGGTGAGCATCGCCGCTTCGAGCGCCAGCCGCGGCGCGGCGTTCTCCAGCAGACCGGCGTGGATCGCCTCGAGGCGGTCGATCATCAGCAGCAGGGGCGGCACGCCGATTCGCGCCCCGAGCTCCGCGAGTCGCGGCTCGAGCTCGCCCCCGGGCGTGAGCGCCGGTCGCCCGGCGCCTGCCACGAGGAGGTCCCGGGCGCAGCCGATCCAGGCATCGACGATGAGGATCGCCGCTTCGCGCTGGACCGATGCCGGGGTCTTCGCCTCCTCGTCCTCGGCCGCCTGGTGTGGCACGAGGGCGACGGCGTCGTCGAGCAGGTCGCGGATGGCGGCGAAGCGGTCGGCACGACCGCGCTCGAGCGCATCGACCAGCGTGAGCTGGACGCGCCGACGCCAGTCGAGCAGCGGCCTGGTGCGGGCGTAGGCGACCGCGGTGCCGGCGAGGCCGTTCGAGATCCGCGCCAGCGCATCTGCCAGGTCCTGCGGCAGGCGCTCGACGTCCATGAGGTGCGCCACGAGCTCCGCCCGCGGCACCGGGCCGATGCGCAGTGCCTGGGCGCGCGACCGGATCGTCGGCAGCAGCCGGGCAGGCTCGTCGGCCACGAGGATGAATCCGTGCCGATCCGTCGGCTCCTCGAGCGCCTTGAGCAGGGCGTTCTGCATGGGCTCGGAGGCGCGGTCCGCGCGTTCGATGAGCACCACCCGGCGGGACGCGACCACCGGGGCGCCCGCTGCGCCGAGGAGCCAGCGGCGCGCGGCGCTCACGATGCTCTCGCCCTGTGACCGCTGCTCCCGCCACACGTCGGGCGAGCCGACCACGAGGTCCTGGTGGCTCCGCGCCCGACCATCGCGGCAGCCGCGGCACGCGTTGCAGGGACGCGCGGATGGGTCGGCCGCGCTGCAGAACGCGAGGGCCAGCAGGTCATCGACGAACGCGTCGGTCCCCGAGCCCCGCGGGCCGTGGACGAGGAGGGTCTGGCCGAAGCCGCGATCGAGCACGGCGACGGTGGCGAGGCGTCGCGCGATGGGCTGGCCGAGCGTGAGGAATCCCGGGGTGGCGGTCGCGAGGGTCACCCGAGCAGTATAGGAACCGACCGCCCGACGCCCCGACGCCGGCGCGGGGCGAAGCGCGAGGCGAGTGGCATACTTCGTGCACCCCACCACGGCCGAACCCCAGAGGAGATCCACCATGCCGACGAGCCCGGCACGCACGGCCGACGATATCGCCGATACCCTCCGCACGCTGGTCGACCGCGTGGTGGAGGCGAAGTTCACCCAGGAGATGGCGAAGCGCGGCCAGGATGTGGCCGGCCTGCTCGCCGAGCGGGGCGCCGATCTCGGCGACCTCGCCACCGACGCATGGAAGGACTCGCGCTCGGCGCGGCGCGACGCCGCTCGCCGCCTCGCACGCGCGACCGACGATGCCTCGAAGTGGTCCACCTACACATGGCGCCGCTCGCTGCGGCCGATGCTGAAGGACCTGTGGAGCCAGCGCGCCCTCGCGGCCGGTGCCGCGGGCGCCGCCGTTCCGGCCGGCAAGGAGCTGGTCGATTCGGCCGCCGCGCGCCTCGGCCTGCGGCAGCGCCAGGAGGCCCGCCATTGGGGCGCCTTCTTCCTCGGGCTCCTGCTCGGCGCGGCCGGCGGCGCCATCGCCGCGCTGCTCACCACGCCGAAGCGGGGCGACGAGATGCGCCAGGAGCTCGGAGCGCGCGCCGACGAAGTGCGTCGCGAGGTCACCGCGAAGGCCGATGAGCTCGCCACCAAGGCCCGCGACGAGTGGGTGCCGCTCTTCCAGAGCGACGCCACCACGAACGGTCACGGCAGCGATGCCGCGGACGCAGTGACGGATCCGTTCGGCGAGACGCCGGCATCGGTCACCGAGGGCGCGGCCGCCTTCGGCGACACCGGCAGCGATCCGTTCACCGAGCCCGTCGAGAGCACCACGGCCGAGACCGCCGGGATCGGCGACGAGACGTACGAGAGCGCGGAGCGCGAGCCGACCTCCTGATCCAACGCGCGAACCGCATGACGGAAGAGCCGGCCCATCGGGCCGGCTCTTCTGCGTGGAGGACGGTGGGCGATCAGCCGCCGGTCGTCGTCGTGCGACGGCCGCCACGGGCGGATCGGAAGCGTCCCCAGATGCCCTGCGGCTCCCCGTCCTCGCCGGTGGCGTCGGACGGCGCGGGCGCCTCGGACGTGCCGGCCGAACCGGTCGTTCGCGTGGAGCGGCGGCGCTTCGGCTTCTCGTCGCCGCCCGCGGGAGCGGCACCGGCATCGGCATCGGCGGCCTTCGCCGTTCGCGTCGAGCGGCGGCGCTTCGGCTGCTCGTCGTCGCCCGCGGGAGGGGCACCGGCATCGGCATCGGCGGCCTTCGCCGTTCGCGTCGAGCGGCGGCGCTTCGGCTTCTCCTCGGCCGCCTCGTCGCCGGCACCACCCTCGGCGCCTGCGGCAAGCTCGGCGAGCTCCTCCTCCGTGAGCCCGAGCTCGGCCAGCGTGTCCGCGTCGGCCTCGCTGAACGTGTAGTCGCGTTCGGTGCTCTCGTCGATCACGGCGCCGTCGACCTGGCTCAGGTCGTCGAGCTCCTCCCACCCGATCTCGCCGTCGCCGCCGGCCACGGGCGCGGTGTCCTCGTCCTCGCGGCGGGTGCGGCCACGACCCCGGCCACCGCGTCGGCGCCGGCGTCGGCGCGCCTGCTCGTCGCCATCGGCGATCGTCTCGGCGGCGCTCGCCGCGACCGGTGCGCGCTCGGGAGCCTCGGTAGCTGCCGCGGCGGCCGTCCCGGTGGAGCGACGCGTGGTCGATCGGCCGGTGCGCGAACCGCCGGTGGCCGCGCCGCCACCCTTGAGGGCGGCGAGGGCCGCGGCGGCAACCGAGGGGGAGGCCTCGCGGAAGCCGAACTCGGGATTGACCTCCTTGGCCGGCATCTCGGGCGCGCTCATGCTGTCACGCACGGCGCGGCCCTCCTTCCGGCTGATGGAGGCGACCTTCATGATGTCCATGAACTCGTCGGCGACCGCGATGAGGTCCGACGAGGTGTTCGGCTTGAAGCTGATGACCTCGCAGCGGACGCCCTTGTCCTGCAGCGCGCGGATGGCGGGGGCGAAGTCCCCGTCCCCCGACACGATGACCGCGATGTCCATGCGATCGGCGAGGCGGAAGAGGTCGACGACGAGCTCGATGTCGAGGTTCGCCTTCATTCGGCCGTCGCCGAACTTGCGAATGTCCTTGACGACCGGCTTGTAGCCGTTCTTGCCGAGGAAGTCGATGAACTTCCGCTGGTTCTCGTTCTCCGGGTCGAGCCCGGTATAGGCATAGGCGCGAATGAGGTCGCGCCCCTTGGTGGCGTGCTTGAGGAGGGCGACGTAATCGACGTCGACATCCTGGCCTCGAGCCGCGTAGTACATGTTGGCGACGTCAACGAACATCGCCACGTTCTTGCTCACGGTTGAGCTCTTCTCCTGTGAAGTGTGTGATGGATGCGGCGGGTGGGGTTCCGGGTCAGCCGGTCGATGCGACTAGGTCGATCGACCAAGCGTTCGGCCGCGGCTCGCGAACCTGAGTCGCTTCCAGAGCGACGGTTCTGCGGATGCCAGCGGCTCGGAGACCTCCACGCGCGTGCAGCCCTTGTTTCGTGCCGAGGTGGCGAGGTGCTCGACGAGTGCGTCGGCAGCACGGCGGCCATCGGCGGCGTCCAGCGCGGGTGGCTGCGCGATCCCCAGCTCGTCGATGATGCCGACGAAGGGACCGGATCGCACCGAAGGCCGGATGGAAAGGACGCCGATTCCCACGACCTGCCGGCCGGCCTCGGCGACGAGAACCGTCGCGGAGGGTACGAAGAGCAGGTTTCGGAGGAAGTCGGTCGCGTCGTCGCGCTCGAGACCGGCATCGATGCCGGATCCCACCACGAGGCGGGATGCGGTATCGAGATCGGTGAGTCGGGCGCTGCGGACGTTGACCTCCACGAGAGCCTCAGAAGGTGCGGTTCGCAGCGGTGTGCTGCTGGACGACCCGGATGAGCATAGCACGAAGCCCGGGCTTCTCCCGAGCGTGGTCGCAGCGGCCGTGCGCTATTGCGCGCGAGTTCGGCGCGCCGCTATGATGCCGCGCACCTTTGAACTCCGGGTCCGCGCTTGCGCGATTGCCCCGAGCACACCACTGGAGGAGAGATAACCGGATGCAGAAGTACATGCGATGGAGCGCCGTGCTCATCGTGCTGATGCTCGTCCTCGCGGCTTGCCAGGGTGGCGGCGACGAGAGCGAGCCGGCCGAGGAGAGCGAGGCGGCGGCCAGCGCCGGAGAGAGCGCGCCTGCCGAGAGCAGCGGCGCCGCCACCGGCGACTGTGACTCCGATGAGTTCGGATGCGTCGAGATCGCCGATGGCGAGGCGATCCGCATCGCCACGGCGCTCGTCATCAGCGGGGCCGACTCGAACCTGGGCCTTGACTCGCAGTACGGCGTCGAGGTCGCGCACGAGGAGCGCGCCGAGGCTGCCGGCCACGAGGTCGAGCTCGACTTCAACGACGACGGCTGCAGCGCCGAGGGCGGCACGACCGTCGCGCAGCAGCTCGCCGCGGACACCACGGTGGCTGCCGTCATCGGCACCTCCTGCTCGAGCGCAGGCGTTCCCGCCTCGGAGATCCTGAGCGGCGCCGGCATCATCCTGCTGTCTCCGTCGGCGACGGCCCCCGGGCTGACGCTTCCGGATGCACGCCAGCCGTTCTTCTTCCGAACCGCGCACAACGACGAGATCCAGGGCGCCGCGATGGCGGACTTCGCCTTCAACGTCCTCGGCGTCTCGACCGCGGCCACGATCCACGACGGCGGCCCGTACACCGAGCAGCTCCAGCAGGTCTTCGCTGACTCCTTCGAGGAGCTCGGCGGGACGATCACCGGCACCGAGGCCGTGGATCCCGAGGCGACCGACGTCAGCGGACAGCTGACCGAGCTCGCCGCTGGCACGCCGGAGTTCCTCTTCTTCCCGATCTTCACCCAGGCGGGCGGCCAGGTCGCTCGCCAGGCGGGAGAGACCGAGGGCCTCGAGGACACGATCCTCGCCGGCGCCGACGGCCTCCTGAGCCCGGCCTTCATCGAGGCGGCCGGCACGGAGAACACGGAAGGCATGTACCTGTCGGGTCCGCAGGCGGACTTCGGCGACCGGTACCAGAACGAGTTCCTGCCCGCGTACACCGATATCTCGGGCGAGGAGACGCCGATCTCGGCGTTCCACGCTCATGCCTACGACGCGTACAACATCCTGTTGGACGCGATCGAGGAGGTCTCGTTCGAGGAGGATGGCACGCTGTTCATCCCGCGAACGGCGCTGAAGGACTACCTCGCCGGACTGTCGGACTACGACGGGCTGACGGGCGTCCTGACCTGCAACGAGAACGGTGACTGCGCCAACTCGACCATCACGGTCCGCGAGGTCCGCGAGGGCGAGTTCGTGCCGATCTGGAACTCGGTCGACGGAGACCTCGAGTAGGCTCGCCGACCTGAATCGACGGCGTCAGGGTGGAGCCACGCTCCACCCTGACGTCACGTTATCCCGTATCGGGAGCACCGGAGCGGCATGACTGGACGCTTCTCCCTCGTGACGGTGACACTCTGGCTGCTGTCCGCGGTCGTCATCGGCGCGATGATCCTGGGCTCCGTCCTCACGCTGGCAGAAGGCCGCTTCACCGTCACGCAATGGCGTGACCTCGTGATCAACGGCGTCGCCCTCGGGGCTGTCTACGCCCTCATCGCTCTCGGATACACCCTCGTCTACGGCATCCTGTTCATGATCAACTTCGCCCATGGCGAGGTGTTCATGGCCGGCGCCTTCACCGCCTATTTCGCGGCCGACTTCCTCGCCGAGCAGGGTCTCATCGAGAGCAACCCGATCCTCGCGCTGGCGATCGTGTTCGCGGTCGCCATGCTGACCTCGATGGTCGTGGCCGTGCTCCTCGAGCGGATCGCCTACCGCAAGCTCCGCAACGCGCCGCGTCTCGTCCCGCTCATCACCGCCATCGGCGCGTCGCTGTTCCTGCAGTACGCGTTCCGCGGCCTGTACGGCAGCGGCGTGCGGTCGTATCCCAACGTCCCCGCGCTCGACGGAACGCTCGATATCGCCGGGATTCCGTTCCGCGCGACGCAGGTCATGGTCATCCTCAGCGCCATCGCGCTCATGGCGGGCCTCTGGTACCTCATCAACCGCACGAAGACCGGGCGCGCCATGCGCGCCGTCTCCGAGGACCGTGAGACGGCCGCGCTCATGGGCATCAACGTCGATCGCGTCATCGTCCGCACGTTCGCCATCGGCGGCCTGCTGGCCGGTGCGGCCGGCGTGCTCTACGCGCTGATCTTCAGCCAGGTCTTCTTCCTGATGGGCTTCATCCCCGGCATCAAAGCCTTCACGGCCGCGGTACTCGGCGGCATCGGCAACATCGCCGGGGCGATGCTCGGCGGCTTCGCCCTCGGCATCCTCGAGCAGGTCGGTCCCAACCTGTTCCTCTCCGGCTACGGCGTGCCGGGCGCCAACCAGCTGCGTGACGGCATCGCGTTCGCCGTGCTCGTCATCGTCCTCATCATCCGGCCGACCGGCATCCTCGGGAGGAAGGAGTCGTGAACCGCGACGGCATGCTCTCCGCGGTCCGCGTCGGCGCGATCGCCGGCATCTGCATGGTGTTCGCCATCACCATCGGCTTCGTCGAGGCGGTCTCGCGTCGCGAGGTCCTTCGTGACGTCCTGCCGCTGAGCACGGTGCTGCTCCTCATCGTCGGCGTGATCACCGGCGTCCTCGCCGTCCGGACGAGCACCCGGGGTCCCGAGCCCACGATGGGCGCCGCGCTGCCACGTGGCGTGATCGCGGGTGCCGTGGCGGGCGCCATCATCGCCGCCTACGCGCTGCTGGCCGAGTCGGTCGACCTGCGGGCGGTCTTCACCAATCTGTCGCCCTCGGCGATCGAGACCGTCACGTTCGACCAGGGCATCGGCGTCGGGGCGCTCATCCTCGTCATCGGCGGCGCGGCCCTCGGTGCGCTCGGCGCGATCCTTCGCCTGCTGCCACCGCTCCCGACCCGGATGGTGATCGCGGCCGGGCTGACGGTGGTCGTCCTGAGCATCATGGAGCAGGTCTTCCGCGTGATGCTGAGCGAGCTCGGCCTGGGCGCCGTCGGATCGCTCTTCTACAGCAGCGGCGCGCTCACCCTCCTCGGGGCGTTGATCATCGCCGTCGTGACGGCCGCCCTGGTGTGGCTCGCGCGCGCTCGCCGCTCCCCGGTGCGGGCGCAGCTCGCTCGCGTGACGGGACGCCCCGATCGGCGCACGAGCCTCCTGCTCTACGTTCTCGTCGGCGCCGCGCTGCTGATCCTGCCGCAGATCGTCGGTCGCTTCCCGAGCGACGTTCTCGGCACCGCCGGGCTCTACATCCTGCTCGGCCTGGGGCTGAACATCGTCGTCGGCTACGCCGGCCTGCTCGACCTGGGCTACGTCGCCTTCTACGCCATCGGCTCGTACTCGATCGCGATGCTCACCTCACCGCAGTCGTTCCTCGCGCTCGAGCTGAACTTCTGGCTCGTGCTTCCGCTCGTCATCCTGCTGGCTGCGATCGCGGGCATCGTGATCGGTGCCCCCGTCCTTCGGCTGCGTGGCGACTACCTCGCCATCGTCACCCTCGGATTCGGCGAGATCGTGCGGCTCCTCTTCCTCTCCGACTGGCTGAAGGAGTTCACGAACGCCGGGCAGGGCATCCTCGGCATCCCGCCGCCGACGCTCCCCGGCCTCGAGTTCCCGGGCCGCGATCCCCAGGAGATCTACTACCCGATCCTGCTCGCCTGCGTGCTGGCCGCGATCGTGGCGTATCGCCTCGCCAACTCCCGTGTGGGCCGCGCCTGGAACGCCATGCGCGAGGACGAGTCCGTGGCGGAGGCCACGGGCATCAACACGACGAACTACAAGCTCCTGGCCTTCGCCCTCGGTGCCGTCTTCGGCTGCCTGTCCGGAGCGCTGTTCGCCGCGAAGATCGGATCCATCTTCCCGCACAGCTTCGAGATCCTGGTGTCGATCACCGCCCTGGCCGTGATCATCCTCGGCGGCATGGGGAGCATCCCCGGCGTGATCGTCGGCGGCCTCGTGCTCGTCGGCCTGCCGGAGTTCCTGCGCGAGTTCGACGAGTACCGGTTGCTGGTGTACGGCGCCGTCCTCGTGGCGATGATGCTGCTGCGTCCCGAGGGCCTCGTGCCGAGTGCGACGCGCCAGCGCGAGCTGCACGAGGCCGATGACCCCGACGACCAGTACGACGCCGATGCCGGCGCCGAAACGGGCGAACCGGTGATCACCGGAGCACGGGCATGAGCGTGCAGCCCGTGCCCGATCCCGTGATCGACGCGCCCGCCACCGAGTCGGGCGACAACCTCGTCGAGGTCCGCAACCTGAACAAGACGTTCGGCGGGCTGGTGGCCAACCGCAACGTCGACTTCTCGATTCCGCGCCGCGGCATCGTGTCGCTCATCGGCCCGAACGGGGCAGGCAAGACGACCCTGTTCAACCAGATCAGCGGCTACTACCAGCCCACCTCGGGTTCGATCACGTTCGACGGCGTGAACATCGTGGGCCTCGCCCCGAACGACGTCGCGGAGCTCGGGATCGGCCGCACCTACCAGAACATCCGTCTCTTCGCCGACATGACGGTCCTCGCCAACGTGATGGTCGGCCGCCATGCGCGCCTCAAGAGCCAGTGGTACGAGGTCATCCTCGGCCTCCGCAAGGTCCGCGAGGAAGAGGATGCGACCCGTGCCCACGCACGGCGCCTGCTCGAGCTCGTCGGGGTTCCGCGCCGCTACGAGCGGGAGCTGGCGAAGCATCTCCCGTACGGTGAGCAGCGGCGGCTCGAGGTGGCGCGCGCGCTTGCCAGCGATCCGAAGCTCCTCCTGCTCGACGAGCCGACCGCCGGCATGAACCCCGGCGAGACGGCACGCATGACCGAGTTCATCGGGCAGCTGCGTGCCGACCTCGGCCTCACGATCCTGCTCATCGAGCACGACATGAAGGTCGTCATGGGCGTGAGCGAGCGGATCACGGTGCTCGATCACGGAGAGAAGATCGCCGAGGGCAGCCCGGAGGAGATCCGGACGAACCCGTTGGTCATCGAGGCATACCTCGGAAAGCAGGCGACCGCATGACCGATACGACCAGCCCGGCCGTGACGGCCACCTCGAGCCCGGCCGCGACCCCGGCCGCGACGACGCCGCTCCTCGAGCTGGAGGAGATCCACGTGTTCTACGGCGCGATCGAGGCGCTGAAGGGCCTGTCGTTGACGGTCGACGCCGGCGAGATCGTGACCCTCATCGGGTCGAACGGCGCGGGCAAGAGCACGACGCTCCGTGCGATCAGCGGCACGCACAAACCGCGTTCCGGCACGATCCGGTTGTCGGGTGAGCCGATTCACCACCTGCCGGCGCACGAGATGGTGAAGCTCGGGATCGGCCATTCCCCGGAGGGTCGACGCGTCTTCTCGCGGATGAGCGTCTACGAGAACCTGCAGATGGGCGCCTTCAGCCGCGGTCGTGAGCCGATCGACGACGACGTGACGCGCGTCTTCGACCTCTTCCCGCGACTCAAGGAGCGGCGGACGCAGAAGGCCGGCACGATGTCCGGCGGTGAGCAGCAGATGCTGGCCATCGGCCGTGCGCTGATGGCTCGCCCGCGCCTGCTGCTGCTCGACGAGCCGTCGATGGGTCTGTCGCCCATCCTGACCGAGCAGATCTTCGCGATCATCAACGAGATCAACGCGCAGGGGACGACGATCCTCCTCGTGGAGCAGAACGCACTGATGGCCCTGAACGCCGCGCACCGCGGCTATGTCATCCAGACCGGGAAGATCATCCTCGCCGACACCGCGGCCAACCTCGCCGCGAACGAGCAGGTGCGTCAGGCCTATCTCGGCGAGATCTAGCCGAGTCGTGGAGGGCGATCCGCCGCGGCGTCGCGATCCGTCGCAATACAGGCCGGACCTCCGGCCCATGCTCATCCTCGTGGCCCTGCTGGTCGCGGTCGTCGCCGGCTGGATCGTGCTGGCTCCCCTGATCCTCCCCGGCGTCGCGCCCGCGGACGCCAGCCCGTCGGCGGCGGCGGGCTCGCCGGGACCGCTCGACGGCCGCTGGACCGCGACGCCGGATGCCCCTGATCGCACGACGCTGGCGATCTCTGCCGGGACGTACGCGATCGAGGGACAGGAGGCGTACGGCGGCAGCGGGCGGCTCGCCGCCGTCGGATCCGAGGTGACCGTGTCGGCCGACCCGGCCTGTCCGACCGTCAGCGGTCGATACGCCGCCGAGCTCGGCGAGACGGAGCGCTACGGCCTGCTCCCCCAGTTCCGTGCCCAGACGCTCGAGCTGTCGGTGATCGACGATCCGTGCGCCGATGGCGCGCGCGCCCGCGCGCTGACCGAGGTGCCGTGGGTGCTGCGGACGAGCGCCAGGAGCGGCAGCTACGGGGTGTGCGACCCACCGAACGAGGAGGCCGCGATCACCGGCCACTGGCCGATCCCGACCGGTTGCGAGTGACGGGCGGTCAGCTCTCCCCGATCGCCTGGATGCCGAAGACGACGACCTCCGCGATCGAGTCGCGGGTCACGGCCGGCGGGAAGCAGCACATCGTGAACGCGCCCGCGTCGTAGCGCACCTCGGACGTCCCGACGAAGCCGATGGGCTGCCCGTCCTCGTCGAGCGCGATGCCGCGGGCGACGGCGGAGCCCGAACCGTCCCATTCGAGCAACCCTTCCGCCCCGACCCCGTCGTCGGTGGCGACCAGGGTGAAGCCGGTGACGTCGATGCGGGGACGCGGATTGGCCTCGTCCGCGCGAATCTCGACACGGATGTCGGCGACCGTCGACGGCACGTCGAAGTCGGCGATGAGGTAGCCCGACTCACCCGGTTCGAGGGTCTGCGGGACCGCGTGGAGCTGGATGCGGGACGCGCCCGGCAGCGGCTCGCCATCCGCGCCGAGGAGCACGGCCGAGGTCTGCGCATCGCGCCCGAACACGTCGGGGTCGACGACAGCGTCGGCGGCGCTGGTGATCGACACGATGATCTGCCCCGCGGTGCCACCCTCGGCGGACTCCCAGGCGATGAGCTCGCTGCCGTCGAGGACGACCAGCTCGCGCGGCGAGCAGCCCACGGTGGCGAGCACGACCACCGCGGCGAGCAGGGCCCGCACGGGAAGCGTCAGTCGGCGCGCGGCGCCGCGCATGGGCCTGGAGGTCATCGGCCCCGCGGCGCCCCGAAGCCGGTCCCGGCGCCGTAGAGCACGAGCGCCACGCCAACCGCCGCGAGCGCGAACCCGGGAGACTGCTGTGGCAGCGGCAGGTAGCCCACCGACCACAGCTCCCAGCCGCGGTAGGCGAGCGCCGCCGCGCCGACGAGCCCGAGGACGAGGTAGACCCACGGCGAATCGAGCAGGAAGCCCCATCGGCCGCGCATGTAGCCGATGTCGAGGAGGACGAGCGCCAGGATCGCGGCGCCGTAGATGACGACTCCCGGGCCTTCGAGGCCGATGCCCTGCTGCGCCGGGACCTCGACGCCCGACACCGTGTCGCCGCCGGAGCGCCACCATGGCAGGAAGCCCGAGCCGATCATCGCCAGGCTGCCGAGCAGGATGAGGACCCGGAACCGGCGGCTGCCGCCGTCCATCGGTCAGCCCTCGGGCGGGGCGCCGCCGTAGACCGACGGCTTCAGGACCCCGACGTACGGGAGGTTGCGGTAGCGCTCGTCGTAGTCGAGGCCGTAGCCCACGACGAACCGGTCCGGGATGGAGAAGCCGGTGTAGTCGATCGGGATCTCCGCCAGGCGGCGCGCGGGCTTGTCGAGGAGGCACACGATGCTGATCGAGGCAGGAGCCTTGTCGGCGAGGTACTTCAGCAGGTAGTTGAGCGTCAGCCCGGTGTCGATGATGTCCTCGACCACGATGAGGTGGCGTCCCGCGATCGAGCCCGACAGGTCCTTCAGGATCCGAACCTGGCCGCTCGACTCGGTGCTGGCGCCGTAGCTCGAGACCTCCATGAGGTCGATGCTGACCGGCATCTCCATGGCGCGGATGAGGTCGGCGAGGAACACGAGCGAGCCCTTGAGCACGCTCACCAGCACCGGGTCGCGATCGCCGAAGTCGGCCGTGAGCTCCGCGCCGAGCGCGCGAACCCGCGACGCGACCGTCTCGGTGTCGAGGAGGACGACCTCGACGTCGTCGTGGATGCTCATCCGGCGGCCACGTCGGCCGCGGCGGGGAGCCCGGCCCCAGTGTGCGCGGCGGCCCCGTTCGTGGCGGCCACCTCGGTCAGGAAGTCGAGCCGGCGGTACTTCAGCATGAGCGCCTTGAAGTCACGGGCGTAGAAGAGCTTCACCCGGATCTCGGGATAGAGCTGGCGCATCCAGCGCAGCTTGCGGTTCTTCTTGCGCACGAGGGATTGCTTCAACGTCGTGAGCTCGACGTAGAGGTCGATCTCCGGGAGGTAGAAGTCGGGCGCGAACGACTCGATGACCGAGCCGTCGGCGTTCCAGGAGATGGGGAAGACGTCGGGTTCGTAGCGCCACGCGACACCGTAGTAGGTGAGGATCCTCGCCAGCTCCGCCTCGCTGTCGTGGGCGAAACGGGGCGGCGAGCCGGAGGTCATCTGGTGGGCCACCGGACCTCGATCGTAGCGGCTGCTCGGGGTGGGAACGCCATCGGCATCGAGTATATCCGCGAGACTTATCCACAGGCCGGGATCGGCCGCGCGTTTGGTGGATAACTCGCCTTGCGATCCACATTCCTCGCGGCGTACGCTGGCCGTCCTGCTTCTGCGAGCGGACCGAGTACGGTAACCGCGGACGGTTGGGGCTCATGCGAGAGCGAGCCGCGACGCCGATCGTCCACCGGGAAGACCGAAAGGCCGCTCGAAGGAGCATCTTCGTTGTCCGTTCCGCCCCCCAACGATGCAATTCTGGCCGATGCTGCTGCCGCGCGCGGCGACCTCGAACGGCTCCTGGACGCGACCGACGCCTCCTTCGCGCTCCCGGCCACGTTCCTCGACGACGCCGAGCGCTTCGTGGGGCTCCTGCTCGACGCGAACGCGCGGCACAACCTCACGCGCATCGTGGCGCCGGCCGACGTGGCCCGCCTCCACCTGCTCGACGCGCTCAGCGCCCTCCCGCTCATCGACGCTGCCGGTCCGGCATCGGCGCTCGACCTGGGGTCCGGTGGTGGCGTGCCCGCCATCGTCCTGGCGCTCGCCCGGCCGGACGTGCGGTGGACGCTCGTCGACTCGGTGCGCCGGAAGGTCGAGGCCCTGTCCTGGTTCGCGGAGGCGCTGAACCTCCGCAACCTCACGGCGGTCGCCGAGCGAGCCGAGGTGCTGGGCCGGGGCACGCACCGGGAGTCGTACGACCTCGTGACCGCCAGGGCGTGCGCCGCCCTGCCGGTCCTCGCCGAGTACGCGCTGCCCTTGACGCGCGTCGGCGGCGAGCTGCTGGCATGGAAAGGGGCGATGAGCGAGGAGGAAGCCGCCGCCGGCGGCCGCGCCGCGGCCGTGCTCGGCGGTGCACCGCCCGAGGTCCTGCCGTCCGGCGTGCCGTCGCTCGGCGATCACGTGTTCGTGCGAATTCACAAGGCGACGGCGACGCCGGAGCGCTACCCGCGTCGCCCGGGTGTGCCCGCGCGCAGGCCGCTCGGCTGACGCCGACGGATCGGCCGATGCACCCGGCCGGGGACCCATCGGTATACTCGTCGCTCGCATGCGTATTGCTGTCCTGTCGGACGTCCATGCCAATCTCGCTGCCCTCGAGGCGGTCATGTCCGACCTTCCTCCCGTCGACGAGGTGTGGGTCCTCGGCGACATCGTGGGCTACGGCCCGCACCCGAACGAGGTCATCGCCACCCTCCAGGCGATGGGCGCGCGATCGGTCCTCGGCAACCATGACGGCGCCGCCATCGGCACCGTCGATGCCGGGTACTTCAACCCCGACGCCCGGACCGCCATCGAGTGGACGGCCACGGTCGTCGACGCGAATGCCCGCGCCTACCTGGGCTCGCTGCCCGAGATGCGCCGCGAGGGGCAGCTGACCGCCGTCCATGGCTCACCGCGCGATCCGATGTGGGAGTACATCACCAGCCCGTCCATCGCGGCGGCGAATGCCGAGGCGTTCGACACGCGCCTCTGCCTCTTCGGCCATACCCACCTGCCGATGGTCTTCCGCTTCGTCGACGGCACGGTGGAGCCGACGATCGGGCTCCCCGGCGAGTCGGTCGCCATGAGTGGCGATCGCGCACTGGTGAACCCCGGCAGCGTCGGTCAGCCGCGCGACGGCCTGCCGGACGCGGCCTACGCGATCCTCACCACCGACGGGAGCGGGACCGAGGACGCGGTCGAGTTCCGGCGCGTCCGATACGACGTCGATCGCACGCAGCGCGCGATGCGCGACCTCGGCCTGCCGCCCCGTCTCGCCGAGCGGCTGAGCTACGGCCGTTGACGGGCGCGTAGGATAGCGAGCGCCATGGACTTCTTCCGGCGCTCCGAGAAGCGCCCAACGCCGTTCAACCACGCGCGTGTCCTCGTGCCGCTCGTCGGCGAGGACGAGGTCGACTTCCCCGCGCTCAAGGTCGCCGTCCTCCTGCTCGGTGGCCGCGAGGGCGTCGAGGCATCGCTCCTCCACGTCATCGAGGTCCCGTTCGAGAAGACGCTCGACGCGGAGGACGAGGAGGCGGTGGCCCGCGCGGACGGCATCCTCGCCCGCGCCGAGGCCCTGCTGGCGGAGAAGGGGGTGCCGTCGCGCACGAGCACGGTCCAGGCGCGCGCCGCCGGTCCGGCGATCGTGGACGACGCGAACGAGCTCGGCGCGGACCTCATCGTCATGGGGCTGCGCTACAAGAAGCGCTTCGGTGGACAATGGGACGCGGGACGCACCGTCCCGTACGTCATGCGCAACTCGACCGCGCCGGTGTGGTGCCTGCGCGCCGAGACGAAGGAGCTGGCACACACGCCATGAGGGTCATCATCGTCGGCTGCGGCCGGGTCGGAGCGCGCGTCGCCGCGGAGCTCGACCAGCGCGGCGAGCACGTCACCGTCATCGACATCAGCCCGCGGGCGTTCCAGCGCCTGCCCCCGGGCTTTTCCGGCGAGTCCGTCCGCGGCAACGGCACGGACGAGGACATCATGCGCACCGCCGGTGCCGAGCAGGCCGACATCCTCATGACGCTGACCGAGGGCGACAACCGCAATGCGCTCGCCGCGCAGCTGGGGAAGCACACCTTCGGCATCCCGCGCGTGATCGCCAAGATCAACGACCCACTGCGTGGCGAGGCGTACCGCGCCCTCGGGCTCGAGACGATCTGCCGCACGATCATCCTCGGGGACGCGCTCGTCACCGCCGCCGTGGAGGGCGCCGCGGCCACGAACGGGTTCGTGGAGGAGCCGACGGCGCAGCCGCTGCGCGGCGCACCCCCGCCCGGATCGCTGGCCGACGAGGAGGCAAAGGCCGCCCTCGAGAGCGCCGACGAGGTCACCGAAGCGACGGTTGTCCAGCCCGGCGAAGGGCGCGAGGGAGGCTTCTAGATGTACGTCGTGGTCATCGGCGGCGGCAACGTCGGCTACTACCTGACGAAGGAGCTTCTCGCCGCCGGCCACGAGGTCGTGGTCATCGAGGAGGACGCCGGCCGCGCTCGACAGATTGCCGACGAACTCGGCAGCATCGTCGTCGCCAACGACGGGTGCGAGGGTCGCTACCAGGCCGAGGCGGGCATGGGTCGGGCCGACGTCATGGCCGCGGTGACCGGCGACGACGCCGTGAACCTCGCTGCCTGCCAGATCGCGAAGATGCGCTTCAACGTGCCGCGCTCGATCGCCCGCATCAACGACCCGAAGAACGAGAAGCTGTTCCGTCAGCTGGCGATCGACGAGGTCGTGAGCCCGACCCGCTCGATCCTGGGCGTCATCGAGCACGAGATCCCGGTCCACGACCTGCTCCACCTCGCCGAGCTCGAGGGCGGCGAGATCCAGATCCTCGAGGCGCAGCTCGACGCCGACTCGCCGGTCATCGGCCGCGAGCTCCGCGATCTCGACCTTCCCGAGGGATCGACCATCGCCGTCCTCATTCGCGACGAGCGGGCGCAGTCGCCGCGCTCCGACACGAAGCTGCGCGCCGGCGACAAGCTCCTCGCCGTCACGTCCGCCGACCGCGAGGCCGAGCTGCGCAGCCTGCTCATCGGGGAGTGACCGCTCCCGAGCCGGGGCGCGTCCTGCGGTGGGCGCTGCTCGGCTGGGGGCTCGGCCATCGGCTGCTGGGCCGTCGCACGCTCGGCGCCGCCCTCCTGGCGGCCGAGGTGCTCGGCGCCCTCGCCGTCGCCTGGCTGACGATCGGTCTCGCCGACTCGAGCCTCTACCTGGTGCCGTTCCTGGCCGGTGTCCTCTTCCTCGTGGCGTGGGGCTGGCAGGCCGTCGACGCCTACCGCGCCGCCCACGCGCGCACCGCGGCGCGCGGCCCGACCCCCGAGCGGTCGCCAGCGGTCGCAATCGGCTGGTTGAGCCTGCCGCTGCTCGCGTGGGGCACGGGCTTCTGGCTGATCGGCGCGCACACCGCCACGCCGGCGGCGACGGTCGACCGCTTCGTGTCGGCCTGGACGTCCGATGCGCTCGTGGGCGGCGACTGGCCGGCGGACGTCGTCGAGGCGGCCGATGCTGCGGCCTCCGGGTTGGGCGACGGCCCGGATCGGTTCCGCGACCTGCGCTTCACGATCACCGATGCCGGCGCCACGCACGCGACGGCCGTCGGCGAGGCGATCCACTACGAGCGCCGCGACACATCCTTCCTGTGGGTCTTCGCGGGGAGCGAGCTCGTCCCGGTCGGCGACCGGACGGTGCTGTCGCTCGACCTCGCAACGGCGCCCGCGCAGCTGCCCGGCGGTGGAGATGTCGGCGCGGTCCGCTGGCAGATCGTCGGGGCCGACGCCTCGCCCTGAGCGTCGCCAGGACGCGCGCGTGGCGACCCCGGCCTGTCCCTGACAGAACCCTTGACAACACCATTGTCAGGGTTTATGGTCCCGGAAGCGATACAAAGCACGCCACCGCGAGTGGCGTTCGGTCACCACTCACGCTTGCGTCAAGGAGGCATTGACGATGGCGAACATCACGCGATTCGACCCGGTTGGAGAGATGGTCTCGCTGCGCTCGGCGATGGATCGGCTCTTCGAGGACTCGTTCGTGAGCCCCGTTTCGTGGCGCACGATCGCCGGCGGTGAGGGCATCAATCCGCCCGTCGACGTCCACGAGACCGCGGACGAGCTGGTCGTGACGGCGTCGCTTCCCGGCATGCGCGCCGAGGACGTCGACATGACGATCACCGGCCAGACGCTCACCCTGCGCGGAGAGCTCAAGGCCGATGAGGAGATTCACCGCGACCAGTACCTGTATCGGGAGCGACGGTTCGGCTCCTTCAGCCGCACCATCCAGCTGCCGGTCCGGGTCCAGGGCGACGAGGCGAAGGCCACCTTCACCGATGGCATCCTGCGGCTCGCGATCCCGAAGGCCGCCGAGGCAAAGCCGCGGCAGATCCGCATCACCGCGAATGGCACGGCCCAGCACGACGAGCCGGCGGCATCCTGACGTGAAGCGGGAGCGGCGCGAGGCGACCCCCGACGGCGCCCCGCGTCGCGACCCGCTCACGCGTCCGCGCTACATCATCAGCATCGCCGCGGAGCTGGCCAGCTGCCATCCGCGGACGCTGCGCATCTATGAGGAGGAAGGCCTCCTCGCCCCCCAACGACGCAACAACCTCCGCCTCTACAGTGAGGCGGACATCCAACGCGTTCGGATCATTCGGTTCCTGACGCGCCGGCAGCGAGTGAACCTCGCCGGCGTGCGGGTCATCCTTCAGCTCGAGGAGCTCGGCAAGATCCGGGTCTACGATCTGTTCGATGCGGACGATGTCGAGCGATTCGACGACGAACTCGACGAGCCTCAGCTCGCCGACAGCCCCACGGCTGAAGGAGCGACCACGCGTGGCAACTGACAACGACACCCCCGAGATCACCCCAACCGAGCCCGAGTCCGAGGACGCGGTCGCCGAGCCGACGGTCCCCGAGGACCGGGTCCAGGTGCTGCCCCTCGTCGCGCTCCGCGATACGGTGATCTTTCCCGAGATGATCGTCCCGCTGCAGGTCGGGCGCGATCGGAGCGTGAAGGCGCTCGACCGTGCCGTCCGCACATCGCAGCCGGTCGCGCTCGTCACGCAGCGCTCCTCCGAGCAGGAGGAGATCGGCAGCGCCGAGGAGCTCTACCCGATCGGCACGCTCGCCAAGATCGCGCAGGTCATCCGTCTCCAGGACGGGACGATCCGCGCCATCGTCCAGGGCCAGCGCCGCATCCGGCTGCTCGACCTCGTCCAGACCGAGCCGCATCTCGAGGCGCGCATCGAGCTCATCGAGGACGCCGGCGAGAAGACCCTCGAGGTCGAGGCGCTCATGGCCTCGATCCACGGGCAGATCGAGCAGTACGTCAACAGCGGCGCATCGGTCCCGCCGGAGGTGGCGGTCGCGGCGCGCAACATCGTCGACGGCGGCCTGCTGGCGGACATGACCGCCTACAGCCCGGAGATGACGACCGAGCAGCGCCAGGAGCTGCTCGAGACCATCGACGTCGCCGATCGGCTGCGCCTGGCCAGCCAGTTCCTCGCAAAGCAGATCGAGGTCCTCGAGCTCAAGGGCCGCATCCAGTCCGAGGTCAAGTCCGAGATGGACAAGACCCAGCGCGAGTACATCCTGCGCGAGCAGATGAAGGCGATCCAGAAGGAGCTCGGCGAGGACGATCCCGCCGTCGCCGAGGCCTCGGAGCTGCGCGAGCGCGTCGAGCAGTCGGGCATGCCCGACGAGGTCAAGGAGAAGGCCCTCAAGGAGGTCGACCGCCTCTCCCGCATTCCGAGCGCCAGCCCGGAGCAGGGCGTCATCCGCACCTACGTCGACTGGCTCGTCAGCCTGCCGTGGGGCACCGAGACCGATGACAACCTCGACCTCGACGACGCCGAGAAGGTCCTGAACGAGGACCACTGGGGCCTCGAGAAGCCGAAGGAGCGCATCGTCGAGTACATGGCCGTGCGCAAGCTGGCCGACAAGATCCGATCGCCGATCCTCCTCTTCGTCGGGCCTCCCGGCGTCGGCAAGACGAGCCTCGGCAAGAGCATCGCCCGTGCGATGGGCCGCAAGTTCGTGCGCATGAGCCTCGGCGGCATCCATGACGAGGCGGAGATCCGCGGTCATCGGCGCACCTACATCGGCGCGCTGCCTGGCCGGGTCATGCAGAACATCAAGACCGCCGGATCGGCGAACCCGGTGTTCATGCTCGACGAGATCGACAAGGTCGGCATGGACTTCCGCGGCGACCCGAGCTCCGCGCTGCTCGAGGTGCTCGATCCGGAGCAGAACAACAGCTTCCAGGACAACTACCTGGAGGTCCCCTTCGACCTGTCCAAGGTGCTGTTCATCGCCACGGCGAACATGCTCGACACCATCCCGCCCGCCCTGCGCGACCGGATGGAGGTCATCCAGCTCGCCGGCTACACCCAGCTGGAGCGGGTCCGCATCGCCGAGCGATTCCTGGTGCCCAAGCAGCTGGAGAACCACGGCCTGACGGAGGAGAACCTCCGCTTCGAGGAGCCGGCCCTCGTGCGCCTGATCCAGGCGTTCACCCGCGAGGCGGGCGTCCGGAACCTCGAGCGCGAGATCGCCAACGTGGCCCGCAAGGTCGCGCGGCGCGTCGCGTCCGACAGCAAGACCAAGGTCGTCGTGAAGCCGGATGACCTCGAGGAGTACCTCGGGCCTGGGCGCTTCGAGTACGGCGAGCTCGAGTCGGAGGACCAGGTCGGCATGGTGACCGGCCTCGTGGTCAGCGACGCGGGCGGCGACATCGTCCAGGTCGAGGCCACCAAGATGGAGGGGAAGGACGACTTCATCCTCACCGGTCAGCTCGGCGACGTGATGAAGGAGTCGGCGCGTGCCGGGCTTTCCTACATCCGCGCCCGGACCAGGCAGCTGGGGATCGACCCGGCCGTCTTCGAGAAGCAGACGATGCACATCCACGTGCCGGCCGGCGCCACGCCCAAGGACGGGCCCAGCGCC
>DASVFG010000078.1:0-7524 GCA_036380155.1 Candidatus Limnocylindria bacterium | reverse complement strand
CTGCGACGACGACCTCGCCACCACGGTCGCGGCGCGCCGTGCCGCCGGCATCGAGCTCGGGCCGATCCTCGACGGCCACCGCGTTCGCGATGACGGCGCGGTGGTTGCCTGGCGCACCGCGTTCGGGGACGACGACCTCGTCCCCGACGGCGTGCCGTTCCTCATCGAGCATCGCTACGCGGGCGTCGAGTGGGGACCCGAGGCGATGGCCGCTCGAGCCGCCTATCGCCACCCCGTCGGCTCGCCGGTCGAGCTCACCGCCGTGGACGTGGCGAGCGACGATCCGCGGGCCGCCGGGGAGCGGCTCGCCGCGACGCTCGGGCTCGACGTCCATGCCGTGGCCGACCTCGCCGTGGCGCCGATCGGCCCGCACGTGCTCCGCTTCCGGCCGGCTCGCGAGATGCCGATCGGGGCGACCGTCACGCTTCGGGCAGCGGTGGACGCCCCGCGGATCGCCGACGCGGCGGGCACGCGATGGCAGATCGTGCCGGCCGTGGACGGCGGCACCGGCACGGACCGTCGGTGGCTCAGGGAGCCGGCGGAGGATCCTGCCGCGGCGGGGTGACGTCGACCGTGGTCGCAGGCCCGCGGTTCATCCCCATGAACACGAGGACCGCGCCGATGATGGCGACCACGATGCCCGCGTACGGCTGGAAGTCATCGACCAGCTCCATGAGCGTGAACTGGTAGCCGAGCTGCGGCAGCAGTAGCGAACCGGCGCCGAGGACGATGAGGAAGATGCCCCAACCGATCACGAGCCCAACCCTCCTTGCGCGCCCGGTGGCCGTCGTTGGGCGACGCCACCGCGGGCGCGTCGGAGTGTACGACCCGCGGCGGCCGCGGATCGTGCCTCACATGCGGTAGAGGCTGAACCCCGGCTCACCGATCCCGGCGTTCAGCGCGGCGCCGATGCCCATCGCCAGCACCCGCCGCGTGTCGAGCGGATCGATGACGCCGTCGTCCCACAGACGGGCCGTCGAGTAGTAGGGCGATCCCTGGCGCTCGTACTCGGCGAGGATCGGCGCTTCGAAGGCGTCCCGCTCTCCGTCGTCGGCGAACCCGCCACGCACGGTCGAGAGGACTCGGGCGGCCTGGACGCCGCCCATGACGCTGATCCGCGCGTTGGGCCACATCCACAGCTGGCGCGGACCGTAGGCGCGCCCGGCCATGCCGTAGTTCCCGGCACCGAACGAGCCACCGATGATGACCGTGAACTTCGGCACGTTCGTCGTGCTCACCGCGGTGACGAGCTTCGCCCCATCGCGCGCGATGCCCCCGGCCTCGTACTCGCGGCCGACCATGAAGCCGGTGATGTTCTGGAGGAACACGAGCGGGACCTTCCGCTGCGAGGCGAGCTCGACGAAGTGCGCGCCCTTGAGCGCCGACTGGCTGAACAGGATCCCGTTGTTGGCGAGGATGCCGACGGGGTAGCCGTGGAGACGGCCGAAGCCGCACACCAGCGTCTCACCGTAGCGGGCCTTGAACTCGTGGAACTCGCTGCCGTCGACGAGGCGCGCGATGACCTCGCGCACGTCGTACGCCTGGCGGGCGTCGCTGGGGATCACGCCGTAGAGGGACGCCGGGTCGACCGCGGGCGCCACCGGATCGGTCGTCGGCCACGGGGCCTCGGGCGGCCGCCACGCGAGGTTCGCGATGATCTCGCGGCCGATGGCCAGGGCGTGCTCGTCGTCGAGCGCGTAGTGGTCGGCCACGCCCGACTGGACCGTGTGCACCTCGGCCCCACCGAGCTCTTCGGCGGTCACCACCTCCCCGGTCGCGGCCTGCACGAGCGGCGGCCCGCCCAGGAAGATCGTGCCGGTCCCCCGCACGATGACCGTCTCGTCGGACATGGCCGGCACGTAGGCCCCACCGGCGGTGCAGCTGCCCATGACGAGCGCGACCTGCGGGATGCGTCGCGCCGACAGCTGCGCCTGGTTGAAGAAGATGCGGCCGAAATGCTCGCGGTCCGGGAACACCTCGTCCTGGAGCGGCAGGAAGGCGCCACCGGAGTCGACGAGGTAGAGGCACGGCAGCCGGTTCTCGAGGGCGATCTCCTGGGCACGGAGGTGCTTCTTCACCGTCATCGGGTAGTACGTGCCGCCCTTGACGGTGGCGTCGTTGGCGACGATCACGCACTCGACGCCGGAGACGCGGCCGATGCCGGTCACGATCCCCGCGCCGGGGGCGTCGCCGTCGTACAGGCCATCCGCGGCGAGCGCGTTCAGCTCGAGGAACGCGGCTCCGGGATCGAGGAGCCGTTCGACTCGTTCGCGAACGGGCAGCTTGCCGCGCTCACGGTGGCGGGCGATCGATCGGTCATCGCCTGCCGCTCCTCGGCCGGCGACGCGGCGCTGCCGGCCCCGGAGGTCGTCGACGAGAGCGGCCATCGCGTCGGCGTTGGCGCGGGTGGTCGGAGCGTCGGGATCGAGCGAGGTGCGAAGGACGGCCATCGCCGCCGATTATCGTCGCGCGGGGATGGTCGCCGTTGGTCAGGCCAGGGTGACGAGCGGGACGATCTGGCCGACGTGGGCCGAGTTCACGATCACGACACTCACCACGTGCTCGAAGGGCGGCTCCGAGGTGTGGAGCAGGTACGCATCGGTGAGCGGGATGAACGGCTGGATGCGAGCGAGATGAAGGCCGATCTCGACGCCCGGCGCGAGGTGGACGTTGCCGGTGATGCTGAACGGCCCGGCCGTCACGGCCGCCCGTCGCAGCTTGCGATGGAGGCGCAGCTGACGGCTGGCCCGCCACTCGGGCGGCATGGCGAGGATGATCCGGTCGGTGGCGATCGACTCCCACTCCCCGTTCTCGTCGACGTCTGCATCCGGAGCGGGCTCCGGAAGCGATCGGTCATCGAGCGGGCTCGGGCTCGGGCGCCACAGCCGCAGCTCGGACTGGCTGGTGAGCACATCGGTCACGCGCCGGCCATTCGGCGCGACCCAACCGACGATGCGGGCATCGGCGGTGTAGAGCTCGATGGGCGCGAGCTCGGTGGCCGCCGACAGCGCGACCGCCGCGCTTCCCTGCGTGGCCATCGGGCCGGGACCGCGGCGCCAGTTCCAGAACGACACGTCGCCTCCAGTTGGGTGCGGCCGCAAGGCATGGGTGGCCGTGGGCGAACCGTACGCGTCGCACCCCTCGCCACCAACGGGCCGAAAGTCCTACCACCGTCGGGTGCCGTATCGTGCCGACCATGATCGAGTTCGACGACTTCCTGAAGGTCGACATGCGCGTGGGCCGCATCGTCGCTGCCGAGCCATTCCCCGAGGCGCGCAAGCCGGCGTACCGGCTGCGGATCGACTTCGGTCCCGAGATCGGAGAGCGGGCGAGCTCCGCGCAGCTTCCCGTGACGTACCCGGATCCGACGGTCCTTGTCGGCCGCCAGGTGGTGGCCGTCGTCAACTTCCCGCCGCGCCGGATCGCGGGGTTCGCGTCCGAGGTGCTCGTGCTCGGGGCAATGGGCGACGCCGGCGAGGTCCACCTCCTCGCGCCCGATCCGGCCTGCGCGGAGGGACTGCGCATCGGGTGATCCGGGATCGTCCGTGGATGCGTAGGAGCGGACATCGACCCACTCCGAACGCCAGGAAGGAACCCGCGATGCGCACCATCTCCCGGTTGGCCGGCATCCTCGCCGGCACCGCCCTCGTCGCCGCTCTCGCCGTGCCGGTGGCGGCCGACTCCCACGAAGCCATGCTCCGCGTCGTCCATGCGTCGCCCGACGCGCCGAACGTCGACGTCTGGGTCGACGGCGAGACCGTCCTGACCGACGTGCCGTTCACGGCCGTCAGCGACTACCTCGCGCTCCCGGCGGGGACGTACAACGTCCAGGTCACCGCCACCGGCGACACGAACCCGGTGATCGAGGCCGACCTCACGCTCGAGGCCGGAGTCGCCTACACCGTGGCCGCCCACGGGCTGCTGGCCGACATCACCGCTGCCGTCTTCACCGATGACCTGACCGTCACCGACGGCCAGGCCAAGCTGCGCGCCATCCATCTCTCGCCGAGCGCGCCGGCCGAGGTCGACATCGCGGTCCAGGGCGGCGACGTCGTCGTTCCCGGCCTCGCCTACCCCGAAGCCAGCGGCTACCTGGCGCTCGATGCCGGGGACTACCCGCTCGAGATCCGGGCCGCCGGTGACACCGCCGCGGCGCTCCAGTTCGACGCGTCGCTCGCCGCCAACACGGTCGTGACCGCGTTCGCGATGGACGCCGAGGACGGCGTGCAGGTGATCACCGCGCTCGATGCCGAAGGCGCCGAGATGCCGGACACCGCGGTTCCGACGCCGACTGCGCCGACCACGCTGGTCGCCGGTGCCGTCCTTCTGGCGGCGGCGATCCTGCTCGCATCGCGACGGACGGCTGCCGACCGCGCTCGGTGACCCCTCCGCTCGGATGAGCCGATCGAGCCGTCGCCTGCGTGGCGGCGGCTCGGTCGCATGCTGCGGCTTGATCCCGAAGGCCGGCGCCGCGATACTCCGACTGAATCGGTCGGAGTTGACTCCCGACCGCCATCTCCGCCCGCGCGGCAAGAGCCCGCGCGCCCGTCGACCATGGCTCGAAGGAGCCGACGACCCACCATGTCCGTTGCAGACGCAACAACGACCGCGCTGCCCCCTGCCCTCGTCACCACGGAGTGGGCGCGTGAGCACCTCGACGACCCGAAGGTCCGATTCCTCGAGGTCGACGTCGACACCGACGCCTACGACACCGGCCACCTGCCCGGCGCCACCGGCATCAACTGGAAGCGCCAGCTGACCGATCCGGTGCTGCGCGACCTCGCCTCCCGCGACGACCTCGAGGCGCTGCTTCGCTCCGCGGGGATCGACGACGACACGACCATCGTGCTGTACGGCGACAACAACAACTGGTTCGCCGCATGGGCGTACTGGCAGCTTCGCTACCAGGGCGTCGACAACGTCCGGCTGCTCGACGGTGGGCGCATCAAGGTCGAAGCCGATGGGCTCCCCCTCACCACCGACGCGCCGACGCACACGGCCGGCTCGATCACGCTGCCGTCCGACACCCGCGAGGAGCTGCGCGCCTACCGGCAGCAGGTCATCGACGGTCTCGGTTCGGAGCGAAGCCTGGTCGACGTCCGCTCGCCGGAGGAGTTCCGCGGCGAGCTGTCGGCGCCGGCGCACCTGCCCCAGGAAGCGGCGCAGCGCCGCGGCCATATCCCCGGCGCCGTCAACGTGCCGTGGTCGACGGCGGTCGCGGCGGATGGCACGTTCAAGCCGATCGAGGAGCTCCGCGAGCTCTACGGCGCCAAGGGTGTCGATGGTGACGACGAGGTCGTCGCCTACTGCCGCATCGGTGAGCGCTCGAGCCACACCTGGTTCGTGCTCCACGAGCTGCTCGGCTACCGGAATGTCCGGAACTACGACGGGTCGTGGACCGAGTA
Organism: Candidatus Limnocylindria bacterium; assembly: GCA_036380155.1. Lineage (GTDB taxonomy): Bacteria > Chloroflexota > Limnocylindria > QHBO01 > QHBO01 > JACDBZ01. Next base: position 2,119 of record DASVFG010000078.1, on the reverse strand, counting down.
CGGCTCGCTCGTCGGCGTGCCGATCGAGACCGGCGACGGGTCCGCGAATTGACCGATACGCCGCGCACGGCGCCCAGCCTGGTGGGTCCGGCTCCGGAAGGGATGCCGGACCCGTCGATTTCCCCGCCGCAGCTCGCGCGCGGCGGCGATCCGTTCGCCGCCCTGCGCGTCGTCCACTTCCTCTCGCGCCTACGGCGCAACGAGACGCACCAGGTCCGTGACCTCGTCGCGGCGCTCAACGCCGAGTTCCTCGACTGGTACTTCAGCGAGAAGGTCGTCCTCGCCGAGCTGGTGCAGCTCCAGGCGAACTGGGGGATCAGCTTTCACGGCGACGACCGGATCGTGCTCGACCGCAACGAGCGCGGCCACACGCTGCTCGTCATCGACTCCACGAAGATGAGCTCGTTCTTCGTGAGCGAGGCGAACCGGCTGGCCGAGCGGTGCCGCGAGGAGCTGCGTACCTTCACGCTCGGCGACGGCGTCTCGCCCGACTGGTAGTGAGCCCGCCGTCGCGATGAAGCTTCTCCTCACCTCGGGCGGCGTCACGAACCGGACCATCCACGCGGCCCTCGAGCGGCTGCTCGGCAAGCCGGTCGCCGAGTGCCGCGCACTCGTCGTCCCGACCGCGCAGTGGGGCCACCCGATGTGCGGACCGGCGTCGGTGCGCGGACTCGTGGCCGCCGAGACCGACTGGCAGCACTTCACCGGGCTGGGGTGGGCGTCGCTCGGCGTCCTCGAGCTCACCGCGCTGCCCAGCATCGGCGCCGAGCGGTGGGTGCCGTGGGTTCGGGACGCTGATGTGCTCCTGGTCGACGGCGGTGACGCCACGTACCTGGCCCACTGGATGCGGGAGTCGGGACTGGCCGACCTGCTGCCATCGCTGCCCGACACGGTCTGGGTGGGCGTGAGCGCCGGCAGCATGGTGATGACGCCGCGGATCGGTGACTACTTCGTCGAATGGCCGTCCGCGCCGGACGACCGCACCCTTGGGATCGTCGACTTCGCGATCTTCCCGCACCTCGACCTGTTTCCCACGAACACGATGGCCGACGCCGAGCGGTGGGCCGCCGACATCGGCGTCCCGAGCTACGTGATCGACGAGCAGACGGCGATCAGCGTCGTGGACGGCGCCGTCGAGGTGATCTCCGAGGGCCGCTGGCGAGCGTTCGAGCGCTGACCCGCACGCGCGCGCTCAATCGCGGCGCGAGTCCCCGGCCTGGTCGAGCTGCGCGCGCCGAGGGCGACGAGGGCCGCAGTATGCCGGCGCTCCAGCTCGCGCAGGTCGGACTGGCTGGTGATGAGGTCTCGGCCCATCCGCAGCACGGCTTCGGTTTCGTCCCGGATGAGGAGGCGGTCCTCCTGCATGCGCACGCGCGGGCCGAAGGCCGCCACGGCCTCGAGCAGGCGATTGAGGACGACCGGGCTCGTCCCTCCGTAGTGACGGATGCGACTGAAGACGGTGTGGGCGATGCCACCGAACGTCGAGACATCGGCAGTGATGCGCAACACGCCTCGGGCGTCGTACCGGTGGCGCGCCGGGAACTCCGTTTCGGCCAGCCGGCCGATGGCTGCCCCCAGCCAGTCGACCGCGGCCATCGCGGTGAACGGGTCGTTGATCGCCGGTGACAGTGCGCGCAGCGCCACCTCCACGAGCTGGCGGATGCTGTACTCGATGTCGTCCTCCGACGTCCGGACCGGGCCGACGATGAACATGGTCCGGACGCGATCCGCCGTGGCATCGGTCAGTCGAGCGGATGGTCGCGCGATGGCGATGGGGCTCCCGGACACGACGAACAGCCCCGGGCGTGTGAGCAGCTGGACGTGGAGCTCCTCCGCCTCGGCCAGCGCGAAGAGCGACAGGTCGTCAACGACCTGCACGTACCCGGTATCGCGAGCGAGGACCGTGGCGCCGGGATCGTCACCGGCGGCATCCGATCCAGCGGGCGCCGGTCCGGGCAGGCCGCCGACCGGTCGTGCCAGGCGATCGATGGCGTGGTCGAGGTCGCGCGCCACGGCCGCCACGAGTCGCGGTGCCTGGATGGCGACGGCTACGTGATGGAAGAAGAACACGAGTACCGCGACCGACAGGAGTGTCAGCCCGACGGCGATCGAGACCGAC
>DASVFG010000077.1:0-8641 GCA_036380155.1 Candidatus Limnocylindria bacterium | reverse complement strand
CAAGGAGGCGTACCGCATCTGGGGCGAGCGCGGCTTCCGCGCACGGCTGCTCGGCGCGGCGATCCGCCACCACCTCCACTGGTCGGAGCTCATCGGCGGCGACCTCATCCTCACCCTGCCCGCCGCGTGGCAGCGCCGCTTCAACGCCTCGGACGTCGAGGTCCGCTCGCGCATCGCCGACCCGGTGCATCCCGATCACCTGGCCGAGCTCCGGCGCCTGCCGGACTTCGTCCACGCGTTCGAGGTCGATGGCCTCTCCCTCGACGAGATCGACGCGTGGGGCCCGACGCGCAAGACGCTGCGCGCGTTCATCGGCTCGTATCACGACCTGCTCCACCTCGTCACCGAGGCGCAGCTCGGATGACCCACCTGCCGGCCGGCGGCGTCGTCAGGCCGGAGACGGCCGGGTGGCGGTACCTGTCGTTCGACGTCCACGAGGTTCGCTCACCGATGACGGTCGGCGCGGAGGGGCACGAGACGGCGATCGTCGGCCTCGCCGGCGGGCCGTTTCGTGTCGGCTCGTTCGAGCTCCCCGGGCGCGAATCGGTCTGGGACGCGCTGCCGTCGGCGGTCTATCTGCCGCCCGGCATCACCGCCGAGCTCGAGGCGGCCGCCGACGGCCTGCTGGTGGCGATTGCCCGGGCGCCCGCGTCCGGGCGCGTGACCGCGACATCGGCGGTCCGCATCGGCCCGGAGGAGGTCTCGGTGGAGGTCCGCGGCTCCGGGAACGCGACGCGCCAGATCAACCACATCATCACGCCGGAGTTCCCCGCCGATCGCCTGGAGGTCGTCGAGGTCTACACGCCCTCGGGCAACTGGAGCTCGTGGCCGCCACACAAGCACGACACCGAGGACATGCCGAACGAGGCCGTGCTCGAGGAGATCTACCACTACCGCTTCCGGCGGCCCGAGGCGTGGGGCATCCAGCGCCTGTACGGCGGCTCGGTGGAGGGACTGTGGGCCGTCCGCGACGGCGAGACCGTCATCGTCCGGGACGGGTACCACCCCTTCGTCGCCACGCACGGCGACGACGCGTACTACCTCAATGCCCTGGCCGGCGACACCAGGACGATGGCCTGCTCGTACGATCCGGCGCTCGACCACGTGCGCCGCAGCTGGTCGAGCATGACCGCGGATCCACGCGTGCCGCTCGTCCCCGGCAGCCGGTAGGGCCGCCACCCGGGACGTCGCTCGGTCGTCCGTCGCTCGAGGAAGTCGTTCACTCGCTCGCCGGCCTTGAGGAGCTCGAGGGTCTTCAGCAGTGCCATGCCGGGCATCCTGGCCGCGCCGTCCGTGCCGCACGACCGCCGAAGCGCCGATGGAGCCCACGGCAACCGTCGTAGGACCATCGGCGCTTGCGAGCCGCCGCTACTCTTCCGCCATGGTCGTGCCCGAGCGCCCGACCGACGCTGCCGCGGTCGAACGACGCATCGTCTCCGTGCTGTTCGCCGATCTCGTCGGGTTCACGCCGCTCTCGGAGCGGCTGGACGCCGAGGACATCGCGACGATCCAGGACGCGTACTTCGCCACGACCCGCGAGACGATCGAGCGCTACGGCGGCGTGCTCGAGAAGTTCATCGGTGATGCGGCCATGGCCGTCTTCGGCATCCCGCGCGGCCGGGAGGACGATGCCGAGCGCGCGGTTCGCGCCGGCCTGGCGCTCATCGGCGCGGTCGAGCAGCTCGGAGCCCGGCTCGACCTCGAGCCCGGCGAGCTCCAGCTGCGGGTGGGGGTGAACTCGGGAGAGGTCGTGCATGCCACCGCCGGCCCCGATGCAGGCCGAGTCACCGGCGACACGGTGAACACCGCCGCCCGGCTGCAGTCCGCGGCTCGGCCCGGCAGCGTCCTGCTGGGGGAGCTGACGGCGCTGTCCGTGGCAGCCGTGATCGAGACCGAGCCGAGCGAGCCGATCCAGCTGAAGGGCAAGGCCGAACCGGTGCGCAGCGCCGTGGCCATCGGTCCTCGGCCGCAGCCGTCGCGCGAGGAGGCGCTCGGGGAGCTGCGCGCACCGATGCTGGGGCGCGCGACGGAGTTCGAGCGGCTGCGGAGCGTGGCCGCCAGGACGGCCGCGGCGCGGACCGCCGGACGCATCGTCATCGTCGCGGCGCCCGGCGTGGGCAAGAGCCGCCTCCTCACCGAGCTCGCGTCCGTCGCCGGCGGGATCGTGCTCCGCGGTCGCGTTCGGCCGCAGGCGACCGCGCCGTTCGAGACCGTCGCACAGCTGGTGACATCGCTCCCCGACGGTGACCTCGCCTCGGCGCTGGTCGATGCCGACGTCCCCGCATCGCGAGCATCGGTGATCGCCCAGGAGGTCGCTCGCCTCGTCGGCACCCCGGCAAGCGAGCCCGTCGTCGCCAGCGGCGACCTGGCCGCCGAGCGCGAGGCCCGCTTCGAGGCGTGGCTCACCGCCATCGACGCCCTGGCGCCGGATGCCGAGACGTGGCTGGTCGAGGACGTCCACTGGGCAGGCGCCGACCTGCTCGCGTTTCTCGACCACGCCGGCCGCGCCCCATCGCGGCACGGTCGCCTCATCGTGGCAACCGCACGCCCGAGCCTCCTGGAATCGGATCCTGCCTGGTGCGACACGGACCGGCTCCACCTGCCGCCGCTGCCGGCCGCCGATGCCGGCGCCCTCATCGCCGCGCTCCTCGGGACCTCCCTGCCGGACTCCCTCGTGGCCGCCATCGTCGATCGGTCCGACGGCAACCCGCTCTTCATCGAGGAGCTGCTGCGCACGTGGGCAAGCGTCGGGATCCTTGTCCGCGACGACGGCCGATGGACGCTGGCCGTCGAACCCGAGCGCGTCGCCCTGCCGCCCACCGTGCAGGCGATCTACGCCGCGCAACTCGACGACCTGCCGGCCGATGCTCGCCTCCTCGCCCGTCGCGGGTCGGTCGCCGGGCGTCGCGTGCCGACGAACGCGCTCGACGCCCTCGACGTTCGTTCGACCGATGGATTGGACATCCTCCGCCGTCGCGACCTGCTGACCGGACCCCTCCGCGACACGGTCACCGGCGAGGCGTACGCCTACCGCCACGCGCTCCTCCGGGACGCCGGCTACGCCTCGCTCGCCCGGGCCGAACGCGCACGGCTCCACGTGGCGATGGCCGGCTGGCTCGAGTCGATCGCCGGAGCACGTGCCGACACCGTGGCCGAGGGTGTCGCGGAGCACTACGCGTCGGCGCTCGACAGCCGTCCCGCCCTCGCATCCGATGACCTGCCGTCGCGGTCGACGCTCGCATCAGCGGCGGCGGCCTGGTACGAGCGTGCGGCCGAATCGGCCCTCCGGCTGGCCGCCCACGACGCCGCGACTCGTCTCTTCCGGCGATCGATCGAGCTGACCGACGCGGCCAACGCGGTGGACGTCGGCCGGCGGCGACGGCGCCTCGGCGAGGTGCTGGCGGCGAGCGCCGATCTCGACGCCGCCATCGGCGAGCTGACCACGGCCCTCGCGGCTTGTCCGGACGACGCGCCGAGCGTGGCGGCATCGGCATATGCACTCGGTCGCGCCTACATGCAGCAGATCCGCTTCGGCGAGGCGGAGCGGCTCACCGCCGACGCCCTGGCGCGGCTGGCCGGTGAGCCGGACGCGCTTCTCGCGAGGCTGCACGCCCTCCACGCGTGGACCATCGCCGCCCAGGGCCGGGATGACGGCGTCCTGGACGAGGTGGAGCGCGCGACGGCGATGGCGAGGCATGGTGGCGATCCGTTCGTCGAGCTCGACGTGCTCGATCACGGCAGCGCGGCGCGCGACGAGATCGACGCCTCCTCCGACGCGGGCTGGGCCGAGCTCGAGTCGCGCGCTCGCGCACTCGGCGCGTGGCGGCACGTCGTGACGGCCGCTCGCGCCCGGGCCATGTATCAGGCGAATGACGATCCCGCCGGCGCCGTGGCCGCCTACGAGCAGACCGCCGCGCTGGCGCACGCCCACGGGCTGGTCGAGCAGGCCGCATGGTGCGAGCTGTTCCGAACCGAGCTCCTGTGGGTCGTCGGTCGGTGGAGCGAGGCTCTGCCGGCGGGGCTGGCGGTCATCGACCTGGCTGAGCGGAATGCCTACGAGCGCCTCGCGTTCCGCACGTACGTCGTCGTCCTGCCGCTGGCCGCGGAGGTGCGCGATTCGAGCGTCGCTCAGCGCTTCCGCGCCTGGGATGCCGGCCTGGCCGACCGCGGACCGGCGGTGCAGTCACCGTACGCCCGCGTGCTGCGCGCCGCGATCGCGGCATGGACCTCCGCGTCGCGGGGGGAGACGCCCGAGGCACCACCGGAGGACGCGCTCGAGGCCGTCATCCCGATGATCAACCCGCACTTCCTCGCCGCCGTCGAGTCGCTGGCCAGCGCCTGGCTCGCGACCGGACACCGCGACCGTGCGCGTGGCGTGGCGGACCGGCTCGCCGCGTTCGCCGGCGAGGCTGACGCCACACCGCTCCTGCGCGCCTCGGCCGCGCTCGTCGGAGCCTGGGTCGGCCGCACCGATCCGGCGGAAGCGGTCGAGGCGGCCACCGCGGCCGCGGCCCCGTGGTGGACGGCGCGCGCGCTGCGGGCCGCCGGCCGGCCGGGCGAGGCCGAGGCGATCGAAGCGTCCCTCGGCATCCCCGGCGCTTGAGCCTCAGGCTGCGGCTGGCATCTCCGGCGCGGCATCGGCCGCGGGTCGCCGGACGCCGCCGCGGAACAGGATCACGCTGATGCCCGCCGCCAGGAGCACGATCGCCGCCGCCGCCAGGTAGACCGCGCGGATCCCGATGAGGTCGCCGAGGATCCCGCCCACCGCCATCGACACGACCGAGGCGGTCGACATCGAGGCCTGGATGAGCGAGGCGACGCGGCCGCGGGTGCGATCGGTGGACGCGGTCTGGACGATCGTCTGGAGCATCGCCTGGAGCGGCGTCACGAGCCAGCCGACCGCGAAGAGCACGGCGAGCACCTGCCACACCTCCACCGCGCCGGCGAGGAGGCCGATGAGGACGCCGATGCCGGCCAGCGCGACCGAGATGATCGTGGTCGGCGCGAAGCGGCGAGCAAGGACGGCGACCACGCCGGCGGCGAGGATCATCGCGGCGGTCTGCGCGGCCTCGATACCCGCCATCCAGGTCGGCGAGACGCGGAGCTCGCCGACGATGAGCGGCACGAACAGGACGTTCACCGCGCCCAGCCCGAGCATCGAGACGGCCGCCGCGATCATCGACCCGCCGAGCGCCCGCGATCCGCGGACGATGGCGAAGCCCTCGAGCAGCGAGCGGCGGACGTCACCCGCCGGGCGTCCCTCGTGCGGCGCGGCCGGTGGGATCGCCCCGAGCGCGGACGGGATGCGCGCCACGAGCGCCATCGAGACGAGGAACGTGGCGCCATCGATGAGGAAGCCGATCGCGTTCGTGCTGAACAGCCCGAACAGGAGCCCGGCGATCCCGGAGCCGACGACGAAGCCGATGGTCTGTGACGCCTGGGCGAGCGAGTTCGCGGCCGGCAGCCCTTCCCGGGGCACGATGCGCGGTACGAGCGCGCCACGCGCGGGCCGGAAGAACGTGCTGATGCTCGACTGCACGAAGGCGAGGAGGTAGAGCAGGGGGACGAGCTCGGCCATGACCGCGACGGCGAAGAGCACGACCACCACGGCGCGCAGCGCATCGGCCGCGAGCATGACGGTGCGCCGGTTCCATCGGTCGACGTAGACGCCCGCCACGAGGCCGACGGTGAACTGCGGCACGGCCTCGGCGATGGCCATGAGGGCCAGCGCGGTCATCGACCCGGTGAGGTGGTTGATGACGAGCAGGAGCAGCAGCAGGGTGATGCCGTCGCCGATGTCCGAGATCGCCTGGCCGCCGATGATGTTGCGGTATGCGGGCAGGCGCAGGACGTCGCGGATCCCCATGGGTCGAGGCGTGTCGGTGGTCATCGGTTCGGCTCCTTGGCGTGCCGGGGGGCGCGTGGGTAGAAGGCGACGACGAGGCCATACTCGGCACCACCCGGATCCTCGACGGCGTCGATGGCGGCCAGCTTTTCGACCTGGCGCATGACGGTTCGGACGCTGCGCGGTGACAGCCGCGCGTGCGACGCCGAGAGCGCCATGCGACTGCGCTCCGCCTCGGGCCGCGAGACGTCGATCAGCCCGGCACGGACCCCCTCCATGATCTCGGCGCGTGCCTTCTCGAAGATGCCGTCGAGCACGCTGGCCAGGGCAGGCTCACCGCCCGCGCCGGCCAGCAGCGAGCGGTCGACCCGGAAGGAACGGGCGGTCACGCCGTACCGCTTTTCCAGGATGCCGGACACGACGCGCGTCTCGACGACCCGCACGAGCCCGTGCTCCTCCAACAGCGCGAGGTGGCGGTACAGCTTCGTCTGCTTCGTCCCGAGCGCTTCCGCCATCTCCTTCGCGGTGGCGCCCCGCTCGGCGGCGTCGCTGAGCAGGTCGATCAGCTGGAGCCGGAACGTGTCGGACAGGACCTTGAGCTGCTCGACATCGTCGATGACCAGCTCGGCTGCCAGGGCGGGGGTGGGCTCAGACATTCACGTGCTCCACATCATTCACAAAGACGTGAACGATACCGTACGCGTGAAAGGCTGCGCGTGTCAACCCCCGTTCGTGGATCCCTGTTTATGCCGCCGTGCGGACGCCGCGATCGAAGTTCATCCGGTCTCGCCACGCCAGGAACGCCGCCCCCTTCTCCACGGGCCACTCCGGCCCGCCGAAGCCGAGCGTGAACTGCGTGAACCCCAGGGCCACGTAGGCATCGGCGTCCTCGGCGAGGAAGCGGTCGAGGTCGTCGGGCTGCAGGCCGACGCTCCACTCGATGTCGTGCGGGTCGCGCCCGATCGCCTCGCAGTGGCGCAGGAGCGCCTCGACGGCCGGACGGACCTCCTCCAGCGAGTCCGGGAAGAACGCATGCCACGCGTCCGCGTACCGCGCGACGATCGGCAGGGTGAGGGTGAGGCCGACGCCGGCGATGAGGATCGGCATGCGGCGCAGCGGCGGGGGATTGAGGGTCGCGAGGCGGTCGATGATGCGCGGTGTCGCGGCGCCGAGCGCCCGGATGCGGCTGGCACGGGTCCCGAACTCGTAGCCGTAGCGGCGGTAGTCACGCTCGAACCAGCCGGCGCCGAGGCCCATGATCATCCGCCCGCCGCTGATGTGGTCGATCGTCCGGGCGATGTCGGCATGCAGGTCGGGGTTGCGGTACGAGTTGCACGCGACGAGCGGCCCGAGCTCGATGCGGCTCGTCGCCTCCGCCCACGCGGCGAGCAGGGACCAGCACTCGAAGTGCGGACCGTCGGGGTCGCCGCCGAGCGGGCTGAAGTGGTCCCACGTGTAGAGGATGTCGTAGCCGAGCTCCTCGGAGCGGATGGCGGCGTCGCGCAGCTCCGGCCAGGCGCCGTGCTGCGGATGGAGCTGTGCCGCGATCCGGATCGGTCGTGAAGTCGTCATCGGTTGATCCTTGACCTTCCCCTCGGGGGAACGTCAACCTAGGCGGTGATGCTCACCATCGCGGCCTTCGCCCGGCTCGCCGGCATCTCGGCGAAGCAGCTCCGAGCCTACGACGGCCTGGGGCTGTTCGAGCCGGCCTGGGTCGATCCCGCGACCGGCTACCGCCGCTACTCCCCGGCCCAGCTGCCCGAGCTGCGGCGGGTCCTGGCGCTGCGCCAGCTCGGGATGGGGCTCGACGAGATCGGGGAGCTGGTGCGCGGCGGCGACCTGCGGGCGGCGCTCGATCGCCGGCGGGCGGAGCTGGAACGGGAGCGACGGCTCGTGGCCGAGCGGCTCGCGGCGCTCGACATCACGGTGGCAGGGGACGGAACGGCGGATGTCGTGGTCCGCCCGCTGGCGGTCGAGCCGGTGGCGACGCTCGCCGTGTCCGGATCCGTCCCGGATGCGTTCTTCGAGCTCGAGTCGCATGTCCGCGATGCCGGCCGCCGGGCGCATCGGCCGCCGGGCGCCATTCCCGCCGAACGGCTGATCTTCGTGCCCGTCACCGGGCCGATCCCCGAGACCGATCGGATCGCCTATCGGCGGCTGGGCGCCACGCGCGCCGCGTGCCTCATCCACCGCGGCGACTACCCGGGGATCGCCTCCGTCCGCGCCACCCTCGAGCGGTGGGTCGCAGCCGCGGACCTCGCTCCATCCGGCCCGATGCGGACGATCTACCTCCAGTTCGGCGCCGAGCCCGAGCTCCGCATCCCCCCGGGCTGGGTCGTGGGCCGCTCCACGGATCTCGTCACGGAGCTCCAGCTTCCCGTTGGGTGACGTGCCCCGGCTGACCCGCGAGGAGTTGCCCGCCAGCGGAACTAACGGCCACCCAGGCGCCCGAACGTGCCCGGAAGGTGCTCTGCAGCGGGACCAGCGGCCATGCACGTGCCCGAATCGACCCCAAGTTGGCCGGTAGTTCCGCTCCGGAGCAACCGGCACGAAGGGCCGCGAGGAACCGGGTCAGACGACCGGGACGACCTCGCGGATGCCGCCGCGCTTCAGGAAGCCGATCTGGAGGTCCTGGAAGATCCCGGCGGCGAACCCGGCCTCGCACAGGGCGAGGTAGTACTCCCACATCCGCACGAAGCGCTCGTCGAAGCCGAGGCCGCGCACCTCGTCGAGGTTGGCGAGGAACTTCGCCCGCCACTCCCGCAGCGTCGGCGCGTAGTGCGGACCGATATCGGT
>DASVFG010000076.1:0-3661 GCA_036380155.1 Candidatus Limnocylindria bacterium | reverse complement strand
GATGCGCCCGACCACGAAGAGGGCCTCCATGACTGCCCGACTTGCGCGGGTCGGCGCCCAGGACCAGTCGATGGTATGCCCGTGGTCCGCGGCAAAGGCTGCGGTCGTCAGCGGCCCCTCGCTGCCGAGACGGTCGATCACCGCGGTCACCACGTCCGCCTGCTCGGTGAGGATCCCGTCGTTGTGCCAACCGGCGGAGCGCTCCCAGGCCACGGCGTAGTGCGGCAGCTCCTCGATGGGCAGGATGTTGAGGCTCTTGTTGTAGAGCTCGATGAGGCGCCGATCCGGGCCGTAGAGGAGTGCCTCGCACCAGGCGCGCTCATACCCGCCGATGCGTGCGTGGAGCACGAGGTCGTGGTTGCGCGCGCCCGGCACTTCGAGCGGGTCGAACTGGAGGCTGCCGAGACGAGCGACGACATCCATGACCGCCGACGGTCTGGCGTCGAGGGAGCGCGGTGGCGCAAGGAGGTGGCGACGGACGAGAAAGCGCCGGGCATGGTCCGCGGAGATCGATCGCTGCGACATCGGCGGGATCGTACCGCCGATTCCCGACGAGGAATGTCAGGTTTCCTGGGATTGATCGCACCGGGGCGGAACGGCCGCCGCGTACCGCTCGGCGGGCTGCCGCACGTGACCACCGTTCTGGCACTCGACCTCATCGAGTGCCAATTGGTATCATCCGCGACCGATGGCCGTGAAGCGTGACTACTACGAGGTGCTCGGCGTCCCGCGCGAGGCGGACGACGCCGAGATCAAGCGCGCGTTCCGCCGGCTGGCGCAGAAGCATCATCCCGACGTCGACACCGGCGACGGCGCCGAGGAGCGCTTCAAGGAGCTGAACGAGGCGTACCGCGTGCTCTCGGACCGGCAGCGGCGCAGCGCGTACGACATGTTCGGCCACGCGGGCGTGGACGGGGCCGCGGCGGGCGGGTTCGACGGCTTCGGCGGCGGGGGATTCGGGCCGTTCGGCGACATCTTCGACGCGTTCTTCGGCGGGGCGCCGGCCGGGACGCGGCGTCGCGCGCGAGTCGTGCCCGGCGCGGACCTGCGCTACGACCTCACCATCGACTTCGCCGAGGCGGTGTTCGGCGTCACGAAGGAGATCACCTTCCCGACTCGCGCGACCTGCGAGCGTTGCGACGGCGCCGGCGGCGAACCCGGCACCGAGCCGACGATCTGCCCCGACTGCAACGGCACCGGGGAGCGGCGGCGCGTGGCGCAGACGATCCTCGGCCAGATGGTGAACATCGTGGCCTGCCAGCGCTGCCGGGGCGAGGGCCGCATCATCTCGACGCCCTGCGTCGAGTGCGGTGGGGACGGCCGCGTGGCGGACGAGCGGACGCTTCAGGTGGAGATCCCGGCCGGCATCGACGACGGGCAACGGATCGCGCTCGAGGGCCAGGGCGAGGCCGGGCCGCGCGGCGGACCGAGCGGCGACCTGTACGTCGCGGTGACGGTCCGCCCGCACCCCGACCTGGCCCGGCGCGGCACGGAGCTCTACCACGAGCTGCCGGTGACGTTCCCGCAGGCGGCCCTGGGCGCCACCCTCACCGTGCCGACCGTCGAGGGCTCGGAGGAGGTCGAGGTCCCGGCCGGCACGCAGTCGGGCCACGAGATCCGGGTTCGCGGGAAGGGCGTGCCGCGGCTGCGCGGCGCCGGCCGTGGGGACCTGCACGTCGTGGTGAACGTCGTCGTCCCGGCGAAGCTGTCGAAGCGCGAGCGCGAGCTGCTCCGCGAGCTCGACGAGGTGAGCGAGCCGGCACAGCTGCCGAAGGGCGGAGGCTCAGTCTTCGACCGCCTGCGCGACCTGTTCGGCTGACGGTCGAGCACCGCGTGCCGATGCGCTGGCTCGAGCTGAGCGTCGCCGCCGACGTCGAGGCCGTCGAGGCGGTGTCCGAGGTGCTCGGCCGCGTGGCCGCCGGGACTGCCGTCCATCCCAACCGCCTCGTGCGCGACCCCGATGACGAGCTCGCCGCGCATGCCGACGCCGATGCCGGATTCGTCGTCGTGGCGCACCTGGCGGATGACGCAGAGGCGCCTGCCCGGATCGACGCCACCGAGCGCGCGCTGTGGCATCTCCAGGCCTTCGGCCTGCGTCCGGTCGGGGCGCTTGCCGTCCGCACGGTGGACGATGCCGACTGGGCCGATGCGTGGAAGGCGCACTACGTCCCGCAGCGCATCGGCCGGGTGGTGATCGTCCCGTCGTGGCTGACCGATGACCCGATCGGTCCCGACGATGTGCCGATCCGCCTCGACCCCGGCATGGCCTTCGGGACCGGCCTCCACCCGACGACGCGCGGCTGCCTCGAGCTCCTCCAGGGGCTGGTGCCGATGCCGTCCCCGGTGCTGGACGTGGGGTGCGGATCCGGCATCCTCGCCATCGCGGCCCTCGAGCTGGGTGCGACACGGGCGGTCGGTGTCGACACCGACCCACTGGCGGTCACCGCGACGCGCGAGAACGCGGACCGCAACGGGGTCGGTGATCGGATCGAGGTCCTCGAGGGCACGTTGCCGCCGACGCCATCCGACGGTACGCGCTACCCGCTGGTGCTGGCGAACCTCGTGGCGTCCGTCCTCGTGACCCTCGCCGGACCGCTCGCCGCCCACCTCGCGCCGCGCGGGACGCTGCTGGCGAGCGGGATCATCGAGGCGCGGGCCGAGGAGGTCATCGCCGCCATGGCCGCGGCCGGGCTCCACGTCCGCGATCGCCGCGACGACGGTGAGTGGGTCAGCCTCCGACTCGCGCATGCTGCGCCGGCAGGCGCATGACCACGCACCGGTTCTTCGTCGACCCGGCGGTCATCGCGGGCGAGCGCTTCGCGATCCCGGCCGAGATCGAGCGGCAGGTCCGGCGCGTGCTGCGACTGCGCGACGGCGACCGCATCGTTCTGCTCGCCGGAGACGGGTACGAGCGCGAATGCCGCCTCGACGGCGGTGACTGCGTGGTCGAGGAGCATCGCGCGGCCGGCGGCGAGCCCCGTCATCGGTTGACGGTTGCGCAGGCGCTCCTCAAGGGCGACGGGCTCGAGACCGTGGTCCGGCAGGGGACCGAGATCGGTGTCGCCGCGTTCATCCCGATCCTCACCGAGCGGTGCGTTCCCCGCGACCTGGCCCCGCGCCGGCTCGATAGGCTGCGCGTCATCGCACGGGAGGCCGCCGAGCAGTCCGAGCGCGGCCTGGTGCCGACGATCGCCGACCCGGTTCGGTTCGTCGATGTCGTCGGGCCGGGGCTGACGATCCTCGCGGAGCGCGGGACGCGACCCGGCCTGGTCGGGCTCGACCCCGTCCCGTCCACCGTCGTCATCGGTCCGGAGGGCGGGTTCACGCCAGGCGAGCTGGAGCACGCCTCCGAGGCAGGGGCGGCGCTCGTCTCGCTGGGGCGGCGGATCCTGCGATCGGAGTCGGTGGCGGCGGCCGCGGCGGCAGTGATCCTGTCGAGGACCGGCGACTTCGGGTAGGCGGCGCAGCCAGATTGAACAGGTAGGCTCCCCCGAACGCTCTACCACGTGATCGGTCCAGATCGGGCCGATCGCCACGAGTGCGGAGGGATGGTGCAGCAGGAGCTGGTGCTCCAGGCGCAACAGGGCGACGCGGAAGCGTTCGATGCCCTGGCGCGCATGGTGGGCGACCGATGCCTGGCGATCGCGGTGCGGATCCTCCG
>DASVFG010000075.1:0-2195 GCA_036380155.1 Candidatus Limnocylindria bacterium | reverse complement strand
ACTCCGCAGCGGGTGTGCTGAGACCCCACTCTCGCGGCGTATGCGGCAAGAGTCCGGCGGTAACGCTGTTCCATTCCCGGTGAGGTGTCTGTTCCGCGCCGTACACACCCACCGGGGCCAGGGCAACGGGCTGGCCCCGGGCCATCGAGGTGACCCATGTCATCATCCAGAGAGGGCCGTGTGGGATTCGAACCCACGACACGAGGATTAAAAGTCCCCTGCTCTAACCGCTGAGCTAACGGCCCACGCCACCGTCAGGGTACCGCGACGGGCTCCACGAGCAGCGTGAGCCGATCGCGCCCGATGACCCGGACCCTGACACCCGCATCGGCGCCACCGGGGAGGTCGCAGCGCGCCGTCCACGCCTCGCCGCGGATGCGGACGCTGCCGACCGGCTGGCAGGCGATCTCGACGCGGCCGATCGCGCCGGCCAGGGTCTCGACGCCCACCCGCGCCCGACCGCGCCGCGAGAAGCGCACCTCCCACATCGTCTCGGCTGCCTCGAGCATGCCGGCCAGGACGACGACCGGGACGGTCCACGCGTCCGGGACAACGAGGAAGCCGATGACGAGGCCGGCGAGGAGGATCACGCCGCCATTGTCCGATGGGCGGCGGCGGTGCGTCCGATGCGTCACCATGCGTCGGCGCATCGGTCACGCCGGGTGAAGATCGGTCGAGGTGAACGAATTTCGAGCCCGCGGCCTATGACTGCCAACGGGAGGGACGGACCAACCATGCCCCACCGGCCCTGATGGGCCCGCTGCGGATCGTCCTCCAGCGCAGCGTCGCGGACTGGCTCATCGTCGTCGCGACCTGGCTGGTGATCGTGTGCGCCACCGCGCTCGTCGCCATCGGCGTCCTCTACGGGGACGCGGTGGCGCTGACGGGGCTGCGCCGCATCCTCGCCGACCAGCCGCCGACCGCGACCAGCGTGGTCGTGGAGATGCGCGCCGCGGACGACGAGCTCGAGGCGGTGGCCGCGACCGTCGAAACGCAGGTCGACCGCATCCTCCGGTGGACCGGCGGCGAGCTCATCACCATCGAGCAGTCCGAGTCCTATGCCCTGCCGGAGCAGGCGTCCGACGACACGACCGACCTCGTCGTCTTCGGCTCGTACGCCGCCATCGAGAACCACGCGCAGCTGCTCGAGGGGACGTGGCCGGGAGGTGGAGCGCAGGACATCGAGACCGCGGTCTCGCGCGCCGCGGCCGATGCGCTCGGGCTCACGCTCGGCGACACGACGGCGCTGGAGAGCCAGCGCGGAAACCGCTCGGTCCGGGCCGAGATCGTCGGCATCTGGCAGCCCGCCGACCCCACCGACCCGTACTGGAACGCCGATCCACTGGAGCTCGCCGGCGTCACCGAGAGCGCCTCGTTCCGGACCCACGGTCCGTTCGTGGTGGCGCGGGAGGACCTCCTCGGCCGGACGGTGAGCGGCGACGTGGCGGTCGAGTACCGGGCGCTCCCGGACTTCGACCGCCTCGCGATCGACGACGCCGATCGGGTCCGCGGCGACACGGCGGCCCTCGAGCGCCGCCTCGGCGATGCGCTCGGCGACGAGACGTTCTTCCAGGTCTCCACGGAGCTCGACGAGATCCTCGGCACCGCCGGGCGGTCGCTCCTCGTCAGCCGGAGTGGGGTCGTCGTCCTCACCATCCAGTTCGCGGTCCTCGCGGGCTACGCCCTCCTCCTCGTGGCGGGCCTCCTCGTCGACCAGCGACGGGTCGAGACCGCGCTCCTGCGGTCCCGCGGTGCGGGCGTCGGGCACGTCGTGCTCTTCTCGTTCCTCGAGGCGCTCGTGCTCGTCGTGCCGGCCGTGCTCCTCGCACCGTGGCTGGCCGTCGGCGTCCTCGGCCTGCTCAACGTGGCCGGGCCGCTGGCCGACGCGGGCATCCGGATCGAACCGCGCGTCGATCCCACCGTGCTCCTCGCTGCCGGGCTGGCCGGCGCAGCCGCCGTCCTGGGGCTGGTCCTGCCGGCGCTCGGCGCCGGTCGCGGCCTCGCTGCCGTGCGCCAGACGATCTCGCGACAGGGCAACCGGACGATCGCCCAGAGGCTCGGCCTCGACCTGGCGCTCGTCATCCTCGCCGGCGTCGGCCTCTGGCAGCTGCGGACGTATGGCGCCCCGCTGACCCAGTCGGTGCGCGGCTCGGTCGGCCTCGACCCGCTCCTCGTCGCGGCGCCGGCGATCGGGC
>DASVFG010000074.1:0-17234 GCA_036380155.1 Candidatus Limnocylindria bacterium | reverse complement strand
CTGAGCTGATGATCGCCGAGCTGCACGTCACGACGATCTACGTCCTCGACAAGGACGAGGCACTCGACTTCTACGTCAACAAGCTCGGGCTCGAGGTGGGCCAGGACTTCACGCAGGGCTCGTACCGGTGGCTCACCGTACGCCCCGTCGGCGGCACAGGCCCGGACATCTCCCTCGAGGAGCCCGGTCCGCCGCTGCACGACGAGGCAACCGGCGCCCAGCTTCGGGAGCTCGTCACGAAAGGCGCATCGAACGGCCTCGTCTTCCAGACCGATGACATCCACGGCCTCTTCGAGCGGCTGAAGGATCGCGGCGTGACCGACTTCACGCAGGAGCCCACCGAGCACTTCTACGGGACCGACATGGGGATCCGCGACCCGTTCGGGAACGCGATCCGCGTCCTCGAGCGGAAGGCAGCCGAGCCGGCACCGGCCTGATGGCCGCGCCGACGTCGATCTCGGTCACGCCGATCTTCGTCGCCGACCTTCATGTCGAGGGCGAGCGGATGCCGGTCTACGTGCATCTCATCGACCATCCCGATGGACGCGTGCTGGTCGACACCGGCATGACCGAGCTGCACCCGCTCCTGGCCGACATGGATCCCCGGCTTCGGCCGCTGAGCGAGCAGGACATCGACCTGGCCGCCATCGACATCGTGGTCAACACCCACCTCCACGGCGACCACTGCGGCGGCAACCACCTCTTCACCGGCAGGCCGATCTATGTCCAGCGCACCGAGCTCGAGGACGCGCGCGGCAGTGACGACTACACGATTCGTGAGTGGCTCGAGCCGCCCGGCGTCCGGTACGTGCCGGTCGACGGCGAGCTCGAGCTGCTGTCGGGAATCCGGCTCGTCCCGGCGCCCGGCCATACCGCCGGCACGCAGGTCGTGGTCGTCGAGACCGGCGACCGGCCGATCGTCATCGGCGGCGACATGGCGGTCTGGTTCGGTGAGCTCGACGAGCCGAGCACCGAGGGGCAGCTGCTCGTGCGCGCGATGGCACCTGACATGGTCTGGCTGTCGCACACGCACGAGCCGTGGCGGCCGTCCGACTGATCGGACGGCGCCGAGGGTGAGTGGCTCCGGCGGTAGGATTCGAACCTACGACCAAGCGGTTAACAGCCGCCCGCTCTACCACTGAGCTACGCCGGAACGCATCGGACATCCACGTGGGGAGTCCGTGGGACCGCCGGATGATACCGCCGCCGCGTCGGCAGCGGCAAATCGGCCGATGGTCCCCGTGCGCCTACTCCAGGTAATCCTTGAGCTTCCGCGAGCGCGACGGATGGCGCAGCTTGCGGAGCGCCTTCGCCTCGATCTGCCGAATCCGCTCGCGCGTGACGTTGAAGTCGCGACCGACCTCTTCGAGCGTCCGTGACCGACCGTCCTCGAGCCCGAAGCGGAGCTGGAGCACGCGTCGCTCACGCGGGGTGAGCGAGTCGAGCACCCCCTCCACCTGCTCCTTGAGGAGCTGGTGGCTGGCCGCGTCGGCCGGGGCGACCGAGGCGAGGTCCGGGATGAAGTCGCCGAGGTGGCTGTCCTCCTCCTCGCCGATCGGCGTCTCGAGGCTGACCGGCTCCTGGCTGACCTTCATGATCTCGCGGACCTTCTCCGGGGAGACGGTCTGCGGGCCATCGGCCACGCGCTCGTCGACCTCGCCCTCGGTCGGCTCGCGCTGGAGCTTGTCCCGGAGCTCGCGGATGATCTCGTCGCGGCTCATGCGCCGCGCGATCTCCTCCACGGTCGGCTCGCGACCGAGCTCCTGGAGGAGGGTGCGGCTGACGCGGATGAGCCGGTTGATGGTCTCGACCATGTGGACCGGGATGCGGATCGTGCGCGCCTGGTCGGCGATGGCGCGCGTGATCGCCTGGCGGATCCACCACGTCGCGTACGTGCTGAACTTGAAGCCCTTCTCGTAGTCGAACTTCTCGACCGCGCGGATGAGACCGATGTTCCCTTCCTGGATCAGGTCCAGGAAGCTCATGCCACGGCCGAGGTACTTCTTGGCGATCGACACCACCAGCCGCAGGTTCGCCTCGGTCAGGCGCTTGCGCGCATCGGTCGACTGCTCGACCAGGCGCCCGGTGCGCTTCTCCAGGGGCACATCGGCCGGGATCGTCGGGTCGTACCCGAGGCTGAGCAGGTACTCGGAGTCGTTGCCGGCCTCGATGTACTCCTTGACGATGTTCTGCGTCGTCTCGCGCGCCCACTGCTCCAGCTCGGTGAGCTCCGCCGCGCCGGCGTGGCTGATCGATCGGAAGCGATAGGTGGCGCCGAACAGCACGGCATCCTTCACGCCCTGTGCCGGATCGTCGGCGAGGACCTTGAGGATCGACTCGGCCTCGAGCAGTCGCGTTCGGGCTTCGTCGTCGAGGTTCTGCGCCTTGCGCGCCTTGCTGAGCTTGATCTGGGGCGGCTCGATCGTCCGGCGCTTGCGGCCGGTCCACCAGTCGATCGCGTCGCGGGTGACGCGAGGCGACTCCTTCGGCAGGTCGAACGCGCGCATGGCGGCCATGGCGCGGGCCTTCGGCTCGCTGTCCAGGGTCACCCACGCGAAGAGGTTGACGAGCGAGCGGGCGGGGTCCTCGACGATGAGCTCGCCGAGCTCGATCGCCTTGGCCAGCACGACCTCCTCCTCGGCGGTCAGCAGGGCGACCTTGCCGATCTCCTTGAGGTACATGCGGACCGGGTCGTCGATGCCGATGAGATCCGCGGCGAGCGCCTCGAGATCTTCCTCGGACTGCTTTGGCTTCGCAGTCGTCGATGCGGCTGGCGCCGCCGCCGCCGCGGGGGCCTCGTCGTCGGTCTCGTCATCGCGCTCACCGATGAGCGTCGGCTGGTTCTGGTCGTCGAGGACCTCGATCCCGGCCTCGGCGGCCGCGGCGTAGAGCTCCTCGACCTGGCCCATCTGTGCCTCGGGCTGCGGGAGCGCCTCGAGAATCTGGTCGTGGGTGAGGAAGCCCTCCTCACGGCCGCGGGCGATGAGCCCGGCGATGATCGCCTTCTGCGCAGCCTCGTCCACGACGACCTCGGGCGTGGCGCCACCCTTCCGGCCCGGTGCCTTCGCCTTCGGGGCCGTCGCCTTCGGGGCCGTCGCCTTTGGTTCCGTCGCCTTCGACGCAGTGCCCTTTGCGGCCGTCGTCTTCGCGGCAGTCGTCTTCGCCGCGGTGGCCTTCACGTGCGCGTCCTTCGGGCCGGCCGCCGCCTTCGGACCGGTCGCCGCCTTCGCCGCCACCTTCGGAGCGGCAGCCTTGCCCGTCGCCTTCGGGGCGGCCGGCGTCTTCGCGGCCGCCGCTGCCGTTGGAGTCGTGACCTTCGTGGTCGCCTGCTTCGCCGTCGTGGTGGTCTCCTTCGTCGTCTTCGTCGTCTTCTTCGTCGTGGATGCGGTCGGTTTCGATGTCGTTGCGGCCGTTGCCGCCGGCCGGGTCCTGGTGGTGCTCGTCGCCACGCTCAGTTCCTCCTGTCCCCAGCCCCCACGGCCGGTCCCTTCAATGCGCGTACCAGCTGCTCCCGTTCGCGGGTCAGCTCCTGGAACTGCCGTTCCAGCGTTCGTGTCGTGTCATCGTCATCGACGTCCTCCGCGCTGGCGCGGATGAGCGTCTCGAGGTCGTGCAGACGCTCCTCGATCGCCTGCACCCGGAGACGCAGGAGGCACTGGCGGAGCGCCTCGCGGTCGGTATCGGCCTGCGGTCGAACGCCGCGAGCCCGGGCCGAAGCCAGCACGCTGCGCGCCAGGTCGGCCGTCGCCGGGTCGAGCCCGGCAACCCAGCGCTCGAGATCCGGCCTCGGATCGGCCTCCACCGCTGCTCGCCACGAGGCACCGAGCGCTCGCGCGGCGGCGTCCCGCAGCGGCAGGGGTTCGTCGGCCGGCAGCTCGGCGGCGAGGCCGGGATTGAGGAACAGGAGCGTCAGCGCCTCCCGCTCGAGCGGCCCGATGCGGGGCTCGCTGGCGTCCACCCGGTCGGCCGCCATCGGACGCACCGGCATCGGCCGTGGGCCGCGCGCCAGGTCGTCACGCAGCACGCGCTCGTCGATGCCGGCGAGCTGCGAGAGCCGCGGGACGTACGAGTCCTGCTCGACGCGATCCGGGATGCGTCGCAGCAGGTCGAGCATCCGGCGCGTGTACGCGCTGCGGCCCTGCGCCTGTCGCAGGTCCACCTCCGACGCGGCGCGCTGCATGAAGTACGGCAGCAGCTCCTCGGCGTCGGCCACCGACGAGCGCCATCCGTCGGGGTCCGAGCGGATGAACTCGTCCGGATCCTTCCCGGCCGGGATGCGGATGACGCGGACCTTGCTGACGACCGGGCCGAGCTCCTCGAGCAGGCCGCGCTGCGTCGCCGCCTCGCCGGCGAGGTCGACGTCGTACGCCAGCGCCACGCCGTCGGCGTAGCGGGTCGCGAGCTCCACCTGGCCGGCCGTGAGCGCCGTGCCGAGGCTGGCGACCACGTTCGTGAAGCCCGCCTGGTGCGCGGCCATCACGTCGGTGTAGCCCTCGACGATGACCGCCAGCTTCTCCTTCCGAATCGACCCCTTGGCGAGATCGATCCCATAGAGCGTCCGGCTCTTGTCGAACAGCGCGGTGGCCGGCGAGTTGAGGTACTTCGGTCCTTCCGCGTCCGGCATGATCCGGCCGCCGAGGCCGATCGCCCGGCCCGACGCGTCGCGGATGGGGATGATGATCCGCCCGCGGAAGCGGTCGTAGACGCCGCCACGGGTCGATGGGCTGACGAGGCCGGCATCCGAGAGCTCCGTATCGGAGAAGCCCTTCGACCGCAGGCGCTTCGAGAGCGCCTCCCAGGTGTTCGGTGCGTAGCCGATGCCGAACCGCTCGAGCGTGTCCTCCGTGAAGCCGCGCTCCGCCAGGTAGGCCCGCGCCCGTTCGGCCTGGTGCGCCTGGTTCAGCACCTCGCGGTACCAGGCGATGGCCGATTCGAGGGCATCACGCAGGCGCTTGCGACGCCGGTCCTCGCGAGCCGTCCGCTCGGAGAGCTCGACACCCGCCTTCTCGGCGAGCCGCGCCAGGGCCTCGCGGAACTCGACGCCGTCGCGTCGCATGAGGAACGTGAAGATGTCGCCGTGCTCGCCGCAGCCGAAGCAGTGCCACGTCTCGCGGTCCGGGGTGACGATGAACGAGGGGGTCTTCTCGCCGTGGAACGGACAGAGGCCCTTGTAGATCGTGCCAGCCCGCTTGAGCGCAACAGTTTCCCCCACGACATCGACCGCGGGGAGCTTCGACTTGATCTCGGCGATGATGCCGGACGAGGTGGTGGAAACGGTGATCGCGCGGGGCCCTCGAAGCGTCGGCGACGCTTGTCAAGTGGTTTGTCAAGGGGTACGAGGCAATTCTACCACGATGTCAAGCGTGCGCCAAGCCCTCGGCACCCGGTGGAGCTGGTCGGGCGGGGTGGACGAACGGGGTAGACTCCGCACCGGACCGCACCACACCCCCCGAACCCGAGGAACCGGATGCCGGACGCTCCACGCCCCGATGCCGCCCTGGTTGCCGCGACGCCCGAGGTGCAGCGCGCGGCGTTCCGCGAGCTGCACGGGGCCCGGATCCACGGCTTCGCGCTGTTGCTCGTGCTCGGCGATCGCGGGTCGGCGGCGCGCCTGGCGGCGGAGGCGATCGCCGCTGGCGCGCAGGACATCGCGACCCATCGTCACCCCGAACGAGCCGCAGCCTGGCTGCGCGCGCGGGTGGTGGCCAACGCCGCGTCCGTCCGGGGCATGGTGCGCGACCGGCGGTCCGTCCGGCTCGATGACCTCGCGGTGGGTCGTGGCACGTTCGCCGGTCTCGCCGCCCTGGGGCGGCGGGAGCGAGCCGCACTCATCGCGGCCGACGTCGAGCGGCTCGATCCCGCGGACGTCGCCACCATCGTTGCTCGGTCCGGGCCTCAGCTCGACGACCTCCTGCACCGCGCTCGCCAGCGCTTCCTCGCGGCGGCCACCGGCACCGACGACGACGCGCCGCCCGGATCGATCAGCGAGCGACTCCAGGCCGCGGCGGCACGCGCATGGGCGTGAGCGGCGCAGACCTCCACGGACGGTTCGACGCGTGGCTCGTCGACGGAGCCATCGGCGAGCCCCCGCGTGACGCCGCGCTCCACGCCTCGGCCTGCCCGGAGTGCCTGCGGCGCGCAGCGGCCCTCGACGGACTCGGCGCGATCACCATCGACGCGCTGCCCCTTCCGGCCGTCGCCATCCCCGGAAATCTCGGACGGCGTCCTGCCGGCCTCGCGCTCGTCCGGGCCGTCGCCGGGAGCGTGGCGATCGTGGTCCTCGGCGCGGCGGTCACGCTCGGGTTCGGAGCGCTGCTCGACGTCCGCGACGGCGGCGTGAGCGCGGTGAGTACCGCCACTCCCGTCGGCGAGGGCGTCCTGGGCGGGCAAGGTGGGCCGCAGAGCGCGGCCGCGACGGCGACCGCCTCGCTCGACGCGAGCGAGCGACCGTCGTCCACGGCGACGGCCTCGGACGCCGGTCCGAATGCGACATCGGCGCCCACGCTGGCGCCCGGGCCATTCATCACGCCCGCTCCCACGCCGGTGGTCCCTCCCGCCGGGACGCCGCGACCGACGCCGGTCCCGACTCCGAGCAGCACACCGCGCCCCACGCCCACCCTGGCGCCGACGCCCGTGCCGACCCCCGTCCCGACGCCGGTACCCACCCCGACACCGGTTCCCACCCCGACACCGGTCCCGCAGTGCATGGACGGCCTCGACAACGACGGGGACGGCGCGACCGACTTCCCCAATGACGCCGGGTGCACCGGGCCCGAGGACAACGACGAGACGAATCCCCTCCCCTGACCGGGGCGGGCCGATCTACTTGTCGCGCGTCTCGGTGCCGGCGATCGCCGCCTGGGCGGCCGCGAGCCGAGCGACCGGCACGCGGAACGGTGAGCAGCTCACGTAGTCGAGCCCGACGTCGTGGCAGAAGGCGATCGACTGCGGATCCCCGCCGTGCTCGCCGCAGATGCCGATCTTGAGCTTCGGCTTCGTCGATCGGCCCTTCTCGACGCCCATCCGCACGAGCTGCCCGATGCCGGCCGCATCGAGCACCTGGAACGGGTTCTCGGGCAGGATCTTGCGGTCGACGTACTGCATGAGGAACTTGCCCTCGGCGTCGTCGCGTGAGTAGCCGAACCCCATCTGGGTGAGGTCGTTCGTGCCGAAGCTGAAGAACTCGGCGTGCTCGGCGATCTCATCCGCGGTGAGGGCGCCGCGCGGCACCTCGATCATCGTCCCGAACTTGTAGTCCACCTGCTGGCCGGAGGTCTCGACGATCCGCGCGACCTCGGCCTCGAGGATGGCGCGGGTCTCGCGCAGCTCGTTCACGTGTCCCACGAGCGGGATCATGATCTCGGGAAGCGGTGTCAGCCCCTCGGCGGCATCGCGCGCCGCACCGGCGAGGATCGCGCGGGCCTGCATCTTCACGATGTCGGGCACCATGAGCCCGAGTCGACAGCCGCGCAGCCCGAGCATCGGGTTCTGCTCGATCATCGCCTCCACGGCATGGAGGAGCTCGGTCTTCTCCGCGAGCTCGGCCTCGAGCGCCGTGCGATCGACGGAGCCGGCCCCGGCGGCGTCCTTCTCCACCGTCAGGTTGAGCTTGCGCATCGCGCGCGCCGCGTCCTTCTTGCCGAACAGCTTGACCAGTCCCTGCTGGACGAGCCCGGCATCGATCGACCCACCGCCGTTGCCGCCGGTGAGCTCGAGCATCGTTCGCAGTCGGGTCGTCTCCGCGATGAGCTCCTCGTGGCTCGGCAGGAACTCGTGGAGTGGCGGGTCGATGAGGCGGATGACGACCGGCAGGCCGTCCATCGCACGGAAGAGCCCGGCGAAGTCATCGGTCTGGAGCCGCTCCAGGTCGTCGAGGGCGGCGTCGAACGTGGCGATCGCCTCGCGCTCCTCGTCGCTGCGATCGGCCTCGTCCTTCGCCTTCGCGGCGGTGGCGGTGTGCGCGTTGAGGATCATGCGGCGCACGGTCGGCAGCCGATCCTCCTCGAAGAACATGTGCTCGGTCCGGCACAGGCCGATGCCCTGCGCTCCGAAGGCGCGCGCCCGCTCCGCGTCGCGCGGATAGTCGGCGTTCGCCCAGACCTGGAGGCGGCGCGTCTCATCGGCCCAGCCGAGCAGCGTGGCGAGGTCGTGCTCGTCCTCGAAGCGCGCCTCGATGGTCGGGAGCTCGCCGGCGTAGATCTCGCCGGTCGTGCCGTCGATGCTGATCATGTCGCCCTCGGCGACCGTCACCGACCCGGCGCGCATCTCACGCTTGGCATAGTCGATGCGCAGGCTCTCGGCACCCGCGACGCAGGGCAGCCCCATCGAGCGCGCCACGACCGCCGCGTGCGAGGTGGCGCCGCCGCGTGCCGTGAGCACGCCCTTGGCCGCGAGCATGCCATGGACGTCGTCGGGCGAGGTCTCGACACGCACGAGGATGACCGGGTGGCCCGCCTCCTTGGCAGCCACCGCGCGATCGGGATCGAAGATGGCCTGCCCGACGGCGGCTCCCGGCGACGCGTTGAGACCCTTGCCGAGGCGCTTGTCGTCGAGCTTCTCCTTGGCGGCCTCGTCGAAGCGCGGGAGCAGGAGCTGGACGATCTGGGCGGGATCGACCCGCTGGAGGGCCTCCTCCTTCGAGAGGACGCCCTCGTTGACCATGTCGACCGCGATCTTGATGGCGGCCGGCGCGGTGCGCTTGCCTGAGCGCGTCTGGAGCATGTAGAGCGTGCCGCGCTCGATGGTGAACTCGAGGTCCTGCATGTCCCGGTAGTGACCTTCGAGCCGCTGCGCGATCTCCTCGAACTGCGCGTACACCTCGGGCATCACGTCGCGCATCTGGCTGATCTTGTCGGGCGTGCGCACGCCGGCCACCACGTCCTCGCCCTGGGCGTTCGTCAGGTACTCGCCGTAGAGCGCCCGCTCGCCGGTGTTCGGGTCACGCGTGAAGGCCACGCCGGTGCCCGAGTCGTCGCCCATGTTGCCGAAGACCATGGTGACCACGTTCACGGCGGTGCCGAGGTCGTGCGCGATCCTGTTGAACTCGCGGTAGTCGTGGGCTCGCTTGCCGAACCAGGAGTCGAAGACCGCGCGCACGGCGAGCTCGAGCTGGCGGTACGGATCGGTGGGGAACGGCTCGCCGGTCTTCTCCTGCACGATCTCGGCGAACCGGTTGCCGATGTCGCGCAGCTGCTCGGCCGTCAGGTCGGTGTCGAGCTTCGCCTTCGCGTTGTGCTTGAGCTCGTCGAACGGCTCGTCGAAGTCCTCGGCCTTGAGGTCGAGCACGATGCGGCCGAACATCGCCACGAAGCGGCGCCACGCATCCCACGCGAACCGCTCGTTGCCGGTGAGCGCGATGAGCCCCTGGACCGTGTCCGGGTTGAGCCCCAGGTTGAGGACCGTGTCCATCATGCCGGGCATCGAGAACGCGGCACCCGATCGGACGCTCACGAGCAGCGGGTTCTCCGCGTTGCCGAACCCCTTGCCGGTCTGCGTCTCGAGCTCGCGCATGTGGGCCACCACGTCGTCCCACAGCCCGGCCGGCATCTCCTTGCCGGCGGCGTAGTACGCGTTGCAGGCCTCGGTGGTGATCGTGAAACCGGGAGGGACGGGTAGCCCGGCGTTCGTCATCTCGGCGAGGCCGGCGCCCTTCCCACCGAGCGTCGAGCGCATGCTCGCGTTGCCCTCGGCGAACGTGTAGATCAGCTTGCCATCCGTGGCAGCGGACTTCGGGGCGGCGGGCTTGCGGGGCTTCCGAGCGGTCGTTGCCATGCGGCGAATCGGGCTCCTCGTTCGTGCGCGGGGTGGGCCGTCTAGTCTACCGCCCGCTGCCGGGCACCGGCTGTCGGTGGCACGGACCGATCACAGCCAGCCGCGCCAGCGCGCTACGAGCAGCGTCCCGACGGCCATCACGAGCATGGCGCCCACCACGACGAAGAAGAGATTCGGATCGTCGAAGAGCGGCACCTTGAAGTTCATGCCCATGATCCCGGCGACGACCACGGCCGGGAGGAGGATGACCGATGCCCAGGTCAGCACCCGCATGATGTCGTTCGTGCGCTGCGCCGTCCGCGTCATGTGGATGTCGAACGTGCCGACCAGCATCTCGCGGACGTGACCGATCGCCTCCCCTGCGCGATCGAGCCGGCTCGCGACCTGCTGGAGCGCGCGGACCTCGTGGTCGGACAGGCGGGCGACGAAGTCGGGACGGGCGAGCTCCGCGACGACCTCGCGGTTCAGCACGAGCACGCGTCGCAGCTTCGCCACCCGGCGGCGAGCGCGGACGAGGGCCTCGAGAATGTCGGCGTCGCCCACGAGCGCCTCGTGGTCGAGCCGATCCACCGCTCGCTCCGCTTCCTCGGCGGCGTGGAAGAAGCCGTCCACGTACCAGTCGAGGATGGCGGTCACGAACTCGACGGAGGTGAGGCGGCCCACCTCGCGGCCATCCTGGATCCGCTCGCGGTAGGAGTCGAGCGATCCCGAGGGACGGTCGTGCTGCGTGACCACCCACCCGCTGCCGAGGAGCGCGCGAACCGGCTCGAGCCCCTCGTCGTCACCCCGAGCCGGCGGCGACGCGACAACCTCGGTCGCCCCACCCTCCAGCACCCGCACGCGCAGCTCGCCGATCTCCGAGGTGAGGGCCTCGAGCGCCTCCTCTCCGGGGTCGATCGCGCGCTCAACGAGCTCGAGGTCCGCTCGATCCATGCCGACGAGGTCGATCCACAGCAGCTCGTCATCGCCGAGGTCGGACGGCGATCGATCGGCGAGGTCGATGGCCTCGTCCGACCCGTCCGAGCGCGAGAGGAGGGCGATGACGCTCATCGGTGCGTCACCAGGCCTCGCCCGGCCGCCAGTCGACGGCGATCGGGGCGCCGAGATCGAGCGTGGGGGGCGTCGTCGGCGTGCGGAGGACCATGATGTTGCCGTCCTGCTCCGCCGATCGGACGCGCTGGCCGTCGGGCATCCGCACCCACGTCGGCCCGGCCCAGGTCTCCCAGCCGAGCCGCGTGTAGAAGGCGGGGCTTCCGGTCGCCAGTGCCCCGAGCGCGAACGCCTGGCCGATGATGCGGCCGACCTCGGCCATCACGGCGCTGCCGAGCCCTTCGCCGTGCCGGTCGGGCGCGGTGGCCACGTTCTCGACGTACCCCGTGTCGAGCGTGACCGGGGCATCCGTCCCGATGTGGAGCGTGCGGTCGACGACCATGGCGTGTCCGACGGCCCGCCCGCCGAGATCGGCGATCACGTGGATGCCGGGGCCGACCCGTTCCCAGATCGGCGCGAACGGCTCCTCGAAGGCGGCCTCGCACAGGTCGGTGAGTTCGGCCATCCGTTCCGCGCCGAGCTCATCGGTCTGCGCGATCGTGAGCCGGGGACCGCCGCTCACGGCCGCACCCAGCCCCGGCGGAAGGCGATCCGGAAGACGGCCGGGAGCATCGTCACCAGGCGCGCCGCCAGGCCGCCGCCCTGCCGGACGAGCAGCCGCGCCTTGCGCTCGATGCGCTGCCGGTGGTCTGGCGGCGCATCGGCCGCCAGCTCGCGGAACGCGTCGAAGGCCGCCGTGCGATCGCCGGCCAGCCAGCGGGCGTCGGCCGCGGCCTCGGCGGCCTGGGAATCGCCGGGAAGCAGCCGTTCGGCCAGGGCCGCCGCCGCCAGCGCTCCCCGTGCGTCGCCGGTCCGCGCCAGCGCCTGCGCGAGGGCCAGCTGGGCACGGCCGTTCCCCGGCGCCAGCCGCACGGCGCGGCGGGCGGCCTCGACCCCCATGCCCGCCTGCGACGCGCCCAGCCGTTCCTCGGCCTCGGCGACCGTCCAGGCCGCCTGCCGCGGATCGTTGCGCGCGAGCCGACCGTACTCGGCCGCCGCGTCGCGGTGCGCACCGCCCGCCGACAGCGCCTGGGCCAGGAGCTCGCGGTAGCGGATCTCGTCGGGGTCGAGACGGACGGCATCGGCCGCGTGGCGCTGCGCCTCGTCGACGCGGCCGAGCGCGAGGAAGGCGCGGGCACGGAACTCGTGGGCGGCGTCGTCCCCCGGCCGCGCGGCGAGGATGCCATCGGTCAGGCGCAGGACGAGCTCGTGGTCACCCGCGTCGAGCGCGGCACGCACGTCGTCGAGCGCCGTCACGCGATCGGCTCCATCGGGTGCGAGTGCGAGTTCATGAGGAACATGACGCGCCACGCGCCATCGGTCTGGCGGGCCATCCAGTGGACGAGCCGCCCGCGCACGAGGGTGCGCGCACCGGACCGACGGTCGAGGAGGCGCTCCGTGTACGTGCCGAACGCGAAGGCGCGGTCGCCCCGCCGCTCGGTGAAGTCGGTGATCGGCGTCCAGTCGGACGTGTCGAGTCGCTCGAAGCCGCCCCGCCACCGGGTGCGAATCGCCTCGCGGCCGAGGGCCGGCTCGCTGTGCAGGAGGTGCATCTGCCCGTCCTCGGTGAAGCACTCGGCGAGGGCATCCGCGTCACCGGCCGCGAACGCGTCGTGGAAGCGGCGCAGGAGCGCGGCGATGGCCTCGGCATCCTGCGCGTCGGTCACGCGGAGGTCGCCTCGCGCGGGACACCCTCCCACGTCGCGCGCCCGGCCACGAGGTCCGCGATCCGCCGCGGCACGAGGTCGAGCGAGACGCGCTCCTGGGTCATCGTGTCGCGGTCGCGGATCGTCGCCGCGCCGTCCTCGAGCGACTCCGGATCGACCGTGACGCAGTAGGGCGTGCCGATCTCGTCCTGGCGGCGGTAGAGCTTGCCGATCGACGCGGTGTCGTCGTAGTGGGCGGCGGTGTCGCGCTTGAGGTCCATCGTCAGGCGCCGCGCGCGCTCGACCAGCTCCGGGCGGTTGCGGAGCAGGGGAAGGACGGCCGCCTTCACCGGGGCCAGGTCGGCGCGGATGCGAAGCACGATGCGCGACTCCTTCGCGAGCTGCTCCTCCTCGTAGCCGTCCACGAGCACGGTGAGCACCGCACGATCCACGCCCATCGCCGGCTCGATGACGAACGGGACGACGTGCTCGCCGGCGGCCTCGTCGAAGACCTCGAGCTTGCGGCCCGACGCGGCGGCGTGCGCCCTGAGGTCGAAGTCCGTCCGGTCGGCGACGCCCTCGAGCTCCGACCAGCCCATCGGGAAGCGGTACTCGATGTCGGTCGTCTGCTTCGAGTAGTGGGACAGCTCGTCCGGGTCGTGGGGTCGCAGGCGGAGCCGCTCCCCATCGATGCCGAGCACGTCGGTCCACCACCGGTGGCGGGCGTCGACCCAGTGCGCGAACCACTCGTCCTCGTCGCGGGGATGGACGAAGAACTCCATCTCCATCTGCTCGAGCTCCCGGTCCCGGAAGATGAAGTTGCCGGGCGTGATTTCGTTGCGGAAGCTGCGGCCGATCTGCGCGATCCCGAACGGCAGCTTGCGGCGCATGCTGGTCGCAACGTTGTCGAACTGGACGAACATCGCCTGCGCCGTCTCGGGACGCAGGTAGGCGAGCGACGCGGTGTCCGCCACCGGACCGACGTGGGTGGCGAACATGAGGTTGAACTGGCGGGCCTCGGTGAGGCTGCCCTTCGTTCCGCAGTCGGGGCACGCGATCTCGGACGGCGGTCCCTTGAGGTCGTCCTCGCGGAATCGGTGCTTGCAGTTGCGGCAGTCCACCATCGGGTCGCTGAAGCCGCTGACGTGCCCGGAGGCCTCCCAGACGCGGGGGTTCATGATGATCGCCGCGTCGATGCCGACGACGTCGTCGCGCAGCTGGACCATGTGCCGCCACCACGCCGCCTTGATGTTGTTCTTCAGCTCGACGCCCAGCGGTCCGTAGTCCCAGAAGCCGGCCATGCCGCCATAGATCTCGCTCGACGGGAAGACGAACCCGCGGCGCTTGGCGAGGCTGGCGATGACGTCGAAGTTCGGGGCTGGCACGGGGTGGGCGTTCCTCACGATCGATCGGTCCGCTCCGCACGGGACCGATGGGGGCATCGAGTCTAGCCGAACAGCAGCTCGATGAGCCCGAGACCGATGGCGAAGGCGGCCATGATCGGCAGCGCGGCCCGCAGCCGCCGGACGAGGTAGCGGCGCCACAGGATGCCGTCTGCCGCCCGCCCGATGCGCTCCCGCACCGCGGTGAGCGGCGCGATCCAGTCCGCGCCGGCGCCGATGGCGACACGGCTCTCCATGATCGCGAGCCCCGCGGCGCCGTCGAGCGCCACCTCCCCGTCGAGCGCGGCCACCGCGGCGCGGTACGCGGCGAGGTCCACGCTGCCGGTGGCCACGATGTCGACCGTGGCGAGCGCATCCGCCCGCTGCCAGGCGGCCACGGGTTCGTCATCCGTCATGCGCTCGGCGGTGGCCCGCGCCTCGGCATGGTCACCGGCGAGCAGGAGCGCCTCGACGCGGATCCAGCGGTTCGCCGCGGTCTCCGGCGTCCGGTCCAGCCAGCGGCGCGCCGCGTCGGGCGACGTGGGGGCGTCGTCGCGGCCGGTGGCCGCGCGCATCGCCTCGAGCGACCGCTCCCCCGCCCACGTGAACGCCTCCATCGCCGGCCGGATGCGCGCGGGCATGAGCGCGATCGCCACGACCGTCCACAGCACGCCGAGGAGGAGCACGAAGAAGACGTCGGAGAGCGACAGCCACGGCACCGGAAGCTCCAGCCATCCGCGCCCCAGCGGCGTGACGGCGAGGCCGAGGTTGACGAGGATCGAGACCAGCGGACCGACGACCGCCGCGACCACCACCCCGATGATCTCCGCACGACCGGAGGCGGCCGCGAACGCGCGGCCGACGTCGCCGATGGCCGGTGCCGCTCCGGTCGAGTGCGGATCGGCGTCAGTGGACACGGACCGTCACGTGCCGGCTGGTGAAGCGGCCGCGGCGGCCGCTTCACGCGAGGCGATCTCCTCGAGGAACTCCCGCGACCGCAGCTCGCGCTCGAGGACCGCCGTCACCGTCGCGTGGAGGAGTCGCTCGACCTCGCGATGGAGCGGGGTGGCGAGCCGCAGCGTGAGGACGCCGACGAGCGGCGAGCGCTGGAGATGGCGCAGGACCTTGAGCGCATCGGTCGAGACGGCACGCGCCCCGTGCGCCGCGTGGCGGCACTGCGGGCAGACGACGCCGCCCGCCACGGGCGAGAAGCCGTTCCCGTCGGGCTCGATCGCCGCCCCGCACTCGAGGCAGCGCTGCAGCTCGGGCTTGAACCCCATCGCGTCGAGGAGCGCCAGCTCGAACCAGCGCGCCACGACGTCGCGCGCCACCGCGGCGCCCGCATCGAGCGCCGAGAGCGCCTGGGCGAGGAGCCGGAAGGCGTCGTGCGAGTCGGCCGCGCCCTCCACGAATCGATCGGTGAGGTCGACGACGTACCAGGCGGCCGCCGTCGAATGGAGGTCGTTCTGGAGGCCGAGATGCGGATCCTCGAGCGACGAGCCGGTGACGACGTCGAACGTGCGGCCGACGGCAAGGACGAGCTGAACGTCGCTGAAGGGCTGGAGGCCGCCCCCGATCCGCGAGCGCGGCCGGCGGACGCCCTTGGCGATGACCCGCAGCTTGCCGAGCCGGGGCGTGAGCACGGTGAGCACGCGATCCGCCTCGCCGAGCTCCATGGTGCGCAGCACGATGGCCTCGGTCTTGTAGACGCGTGGCCGCGGGCTCACCTCGGCCCCGTCGCTGCAAACCTGCTACATCGGTGTATCATGATCCGGACGAATCCGCACGATACCGAGGGACGTACGGTCGACATGGGACGACTGGTCGAAGAGGTCGGGTACGCTTCGGGCGTGGACATCAGAGCCGAGTTTACGCGCCTGCTCGACGACATCGAATCGGAGATGGCGGGCGTCCTCGACGAGCGTGGCGGGCATGCCCGACCCCTCTACGAGATGCTCGCCTACCACCTGGGGATCGACGCGCCCGAGCGGCCGCGGGGCAAGCGCATGCGGCCGCTGCTCGGCCTCCTCGCGTACGAGTCGCTGACCGGCGAGTACGAGGCCGCCCTGCCGGGTGCCGCCGCCGTCGAGCTCGGCCACAACTTCAGCCTCGTGCACGACGACATCGAGGACGCGGACGCGGAACGGCACCACCGACCCACGCTGTGGGCGCTGTGGGGCGTGCCGCTCGCCATCAACGCCGGCGACGCGATGTTCGCGCTCTCCCGCCTGGCGCTCTATCGGCTGCTCGACACGTTCAGCGAGCGTCGCGTGCTCGCGCTCATGCGCGTGTACGACGAGACCTGCCTCGCGCTCTGCGAAGGGCAGTACCTCGACATCACCTTCGAGCGACAGGCCGACGTCTCGGTGGAGGCGTACCTGGAGATGATCGGCAAGAAGACGGCCGCCCTGGTCGGCGCATCCGTCGAGGCCGGCGCGATCCTCGCGACCGACGACCGCGAGGTCGTCGAGGCGTACCGCCGCTTCGGGTACGACCTCGGGATGGCGTTCCAGATGGCGGATGACGTGAAGGGCAGCTTCTGGTCGTCGGCCGACTCGGGCAAGGCGGAGGCGGGCGACGTCCGCAAGCGGAAGAAGACCCTGCCGCTGGTGTGGGCGATGGCCCATGCCGACGACGCCGATCGCGCCCGGCTGACCGAGCTATACGCCGTGCCCGACGGGCGCGGGCCGGCGCCGGTCGGCGAGCCGATGGGCGATACCGAGGTCGCCGAGGTGCTCGCCATCCTCGAGCGCTCGGGGGCGCGCGAGCACACACTCGGCGAGGCACGTCGCTACCGGGATCTCGCGCTCCGGCACCTCGAGCTGCTCCCCTGCCCGCTCGATCGCAAGCGAGACCTGGCGGAGCTCGTCCGCTCCGTGATCGCGGCCTGAGCCTCCGCCGCGTCGCCCACGGCGCACCGCATTCACGGCAATCCGGCGGCATCGGTCCTGCGTACGGTCGAACATGAAGCGATTCGTCGTCTGGCTCGCCGCCGCCTTCGTCCCCGCCGCCATCGGTGCGGCCTTCCCGGCACCCGCGTACTACCGCGGCCTCCGCAAGCCGGCATGGGCGCCGCCGCCGTGGCTCTTCGGCCCGGTGTGGACCCTGCTCTACGCGCTCATGGCAGTCGCCGCCTGGATGGTCGCGCGTCGCGGCGGTCCTGGAGCGCGGCCGGCGCTCGCGCTCTGGGGCGGCCAGCTGGCTCTGAACGCCGCGTGGACGCCGATCTTCTTCGGCCTCCGCAACCCGGGCGCGGCGCTCGTCGAGATCGCCGCGCTGTGGGTCGCCGTCGCGGGCACCATCGGTGCGTTCGCCAGGCGCCGAGCGGCCGCCGCCGCGCTTCTCG
>DASVFG010000073.1:0-14786 GCA_036380155.1 Candidatus Limnocylindria bacterium | reverse complement strand
GCGTCGAGTCTAGCCACCCGTCGCCGAAGGCACGGCGTGGGCGATAGGATGGCCCATGGCCACGCGAGCCCCGGGTCCACTCGTCCTCGTCGGCGGGGCCGAGTTCGGCCCCGGTAACGAGCCCCACGACCGCCGCTGGGTCGACGCCGCAGGCGCGGGGCCCGCCTACGTCGTCGCCACCGCGGCGACCCGCCAGGACCCCGATCGTGCCGTGCGGACCGCGCGTCGGTGGCTCGCCGGCCTCGGCCTCGACGTCGATGAGCTCCGCCTCCGCGGGCGCAGGGACGCGGCCGATCCGGCCATCGTGTCCGCGGCGCGCGCGGGCCGGGGCTTCTACCTGTGCGGGGGCGATCCCGGCCTCACCGTCGAGATCCTGCGCGACACCGATGCGTGGGCGGCGATCGTGGAGGCGTGGCGTGCCGGCGCGGCGGTGGCGGGGTCGTCGGCCGGGGCGATGGCGCTGGGCGAGTGGTCGCTCATCCGCGCCGGGATGTCCCATGCTCGTCGTCGGTTCGCGCCGGCCCTCGGCCTGTTGCCGAACGTCGCGGTCGTGCCCCACTTCGAGGAGTTCGGGGCCAGCTGGCTGCCGTCGCTGCGCCGGCCTCGTTGTGAGGCGGTGCTGCTCGGCCTGGACACCCGCACCGCGGCGGCGTGGTGGCCGGGGATCGGCTGGCGCACACACGGCGCCGGCCGGGCGATCGTCATCGACGCGGCCGATGCGCCGCCGCGCGTGACGGTCGACGGCGGGCGACCAACCGGGCTCGGTCGGCCGCGGGTCAGAAGGGTTTCACAACCATGAGCCACAGGATGACGAGCAGGCCGATGCCGCCGATGGCGGCCAGCGCGAACGGGCGAGCGGAGGCGGTGAGGCGAGGGAGGTCGTCGGGCCCCACGTCGCCCGCGCGCTCGCGCTGCGCGGGCACGATCCCTGTGGCTTCGGAGGCCACCCGCAGCGTGGCGTAGTACGGCGTGGCGATCGCGTACATCGCGACGAGGATGGCGACCAGGATCGCGAGCGCCGCCCAGATCCAGCCGCGGCCCCAATGCCCGCCGGCGAACCCGGCCCAGACGCCGCCCACGAGCAGGAGCACGAGCCCGACGTAGAGCCCGCCGACGGCCATCTGCGACAGCTCGAGCAGGGCGGCGACCCGTTCCCGGCCGGCGCCGCGGATGGCGAACGCCACGGCGACCGACACCCCGTGGCTCAGCGCGAACACGAAGGCGCCGATGACGTGGAGCAGGACGATGTAGAGGTACATGCGGGGGCAGGCTACCCTTGGGCGGCGGCCTCCGGAAGCCCGTCGGGGAACGTGACCTCGACGAGCGGCGACGAGGCGACCATGACCCCGAGGTCGTAGCCCCACGTCCGCGCGATCGGCGGGAGGAGCGCCTCACGCTCCGCGCGGTCGGTGATGACGCGACCGATGGCCGGGAGGTCGGCGACCACGTCCCCCTTGAGGTGGAACGTCATCCGCGGATCCGCGAGGAGGTTCGCGATCCAGCTCCGCGGCCATCCCGGCTTGCCGCTGATGAGCGTGCGGCCGTCGAACGCGTGAAACACGAGCTCGATCCGCCGCGGCTCGCCGGATCGACGGCCGGTGGTGGTGATGTCGATCCGCTGCGGCCGGGCGAGGGCGGCGCGCACGTCGTCGGCGGTGGCGGTCGTCATGCCGCCACCGTCAGGGTGCGCTCGTCGGTCCCGCGCACGAGGGTGATCTCGATGGGTCCGCTGCCGGCGAGGGCCTCGAACAGGTCGTCGGCGGTCGCGACCGTCTTTCCGCCGGCGCCGACGATGAGATCGCCCTCGGCGATGCCCGCCGCCGCGGCGGGGGAGTCGTCTTCGACCTCGCGGACGAGGAGGCCATCGCGCTCCGGCAGCCCGACGGCGCGGCGCAGGCGGCGCGCGACGTGGGACGGCGCGAGGCCGACGCCGAGATGACGACGCTGTGGCGACTCGCCGCGGCCGAGGCCGGCGATCCGCTCCGCGAGGGCCGCATCCGCGCCGATCGCCTGGTAGAAGCCGTGGCCGATGCGGTTCGTGTTGATGCCCAGCAGGTGGCCGTCGAGGTCGACGATCGGGCCACCCGAGCTGCCCGGCATGAGCGGCGCCGTGTGCTCGATGGCGCCCGCCACGCGACGGCCCCGGGGTCCGCGGAACGTGCGTCCCGTCCCGCTCACGAAGCCGAGCGTCACGCGCGGTCCGTGGCCGTTCGGGTTGCCGAGGGCGACGACCGGGGTGCCGATCGCCGGCGCGTCCGACGCCGACTCGAGCGCCGCCGCCGAGCCGGTGTCCACCTCGAGGACGGCGAGGTCCCCATCGGTATCGACGCCGAGGATGCTGGCATCGGCCTGGCGCCCATCGGCGAACGTGACGGCCACCTCGTCGCCGTGAAGGTTGTGGGCATTCGTCAGCACCCGGTTCGGCCCGACCACCACGCCGGACCCGCCGCGCCACCGGTTGCCGATGCCGACCACCGAGGGTCCGATCCGCTCCGCGATGCCGCCGATCTCCGTCCCGAGCTCACGCAGACTCGTCATGTCGCTCCGTCCTGTTCCTTCTCGCGGTCATCCGCGGGTTACTATGTGACTTGCAATGCGCAAGTTACTCCTCACCCCGCCGATGTCAAGCCGCGTCCCGTACGATCCGTCCATGGCCACGCCATCCGACGCCGTCGCTCCCCTCGCCGCCGCGTTGGCGCGGGTCGGGGATCGGTGGAGCCTGCTGCTCGTGGAGGCGCTGCTCGACGGGCCGCGCCGCTTCGGCGAGCTGGCCACCGCGGTGACCGGCATCGCGCCGAACATCCTCACCGACCGCCTTCGCCGGCTCGAGGCCGAACGCATCGTCCGCGCGACCCTGTACTCGGAGCGCCCGCCGCGCTTCACGTACGCCCTCAGCGAAGAGGGACAGGAGCTGGCCGGCGTCCTTCGGCTGTTGGCGGACTGGGGCGCACGTGGGTCGACGCAGGCGGAGCCGATGCGTCACGTCACCTGTGGAACCCCGGTCGAGGCGCGCTTCTGGTGCCCGACCTGCGCCCGACCGATCGACGACCCCGACGCCGACCAGCTGCGGTTCGTCTAGCGGCGCGAGGCCGAGACCGTCATCCGCCGCCAGGCGGACCGTCGGACTCGCAGAGGCGGAAGGATCCGCCGGCGCCGACCCGGTAGTCCAGGGTCTCGTCGCCCGCCTCGATCTCCACCTGGTAGCCATCGACCAGCGCCTGGGTGTAGGACATGCCGGGCTCCGGGCAGTCGAGCGACCCGTCCGAGAAGGTCACGGCTTCGGCGCGGGAGACAGCAAGGTCGCCGAGCGACACGCCCGTGCGCTCCGTCGCGTCCTGGAGGATGGCCCCGAGGAT
Source organism: Candidatus Limnocylindria bacterium (assembly GCA_036380155.1). Lineage (GTDB taxonomy): Bacteria > Chloroflexota > Limnocylindria > QHBO01 > QHBO01 > JACDBZ01. The sequence goes on along the minus strand of DASVFG010000073.1, from coordinate 11,430 downwards.
CGTCACGGGAACCTCACCGGTCATCGCAGGCGCCGAGGCGGAGGGCACCGGCTCGGCCGGTACGTCGGTCCGTGACGGCCGGTCCGATCCGGTCGACGGGCTGCCGCCGGCATCACGCGTACACGCGGTGACGACCAGCACCACAACCGCGATGGCGATGATCGGCAGGCCAGGACCGCGGTGACGCGGGACATTCGGCGGGCGCATGGGTGGCAGGACGTCCCGAGCCGTGGCCAGGGTTCCGTCCTCGCGCGCGCGACGGCGTCGGTGGACGTCGAACTTCATTGACTCCCTCCTTCGGGCCGCTCTACGATCGGCGCCCCAGTGCCCGGCCTTCCCCGCCCCCACGGGACCGCGCCGTGCCGTGACGCACCCACCGAGAGGGAGGACCTGTGCGCAACGCCCCAGCGATCTCAGTCGTCCTGGCGCTCCTGTTGAGCCTGTTCGGAGGGACAGCCGCACTCGCCGTCGACCCCGAACGTCAGACCCGGTCGAGCAGTGCCGCCGTCGACGACCTTCGCCTCGACGCGCCGCTCACCGGCGTCTCCGCCACGCGTCCATCGACGCTCGATGCCTCGCTCCTCTCGGCCACCGGCACTCGCCAGGTGGTCGTACGCCTGTCATCGGACCCGGTCGCCGAGGTCGCGGCCGCGGGCGGCGGACCAGCCGCCCAGCGCCAGGCACTCGGTCGGGTGACGACCCAGCAAGACTCGTTCCTCGACCGCTTCAACGAGAACGTGGTCGGTCGCGCCCGGATCGCGATCAACGCGCTGATCCTCGAGGTTGACGCCGAGCGCCTCGCGGCCCTCGCCGCCGACAGCGCCGTCGAGTCCATCTCGCCGGTCATCGACTACGAGCTCGGGCTCGAGGACACCGTCCCGTACATCGGCGCCACCGAGGTCCAGGATGCCGGCTTCGACGGCACCGGGATCACCGTCGCCGTCCTCGACTCCGGCATCGACTACACCCACGCGGCCTTCGGCGGCGCCGGCACCCAGGAGGCGTACGACGCCGCCTACGGCCAGACGACCGAGTCCGCCGAGAACAAGAGCGAGCCCGACTGGGCCGCCATCGACGCCGACACGAACATCGTCGGCGGCTTCGACTACGTCGGCGAGATCTGGCCGGACGGCCGGCTCGCGCCGGACCCCGACCCGATCGATTGCGGCGGCAAGACCATCGGCGACGACGTGGGCGCCCCGCTCTGCGAGGGCGGCCACGGCACGCACGTCGCCGACATCATCGGTGGCATCGCCGGCGTTGCGCCGGGCGTCGAGCTCCACGCCGTGAAGGTCTGCTCCGCAGTCTCCACCTCGTGCAGCGGCGTCGCGCTGCTGGTCGGCATGGACTACGCCCTCGACCCGAACGCGGACGGCGACACCGCCGACCACGTGGACGTCATCAACATGTCGCTCGGCTCGCCCTACGGGCAGGCCTTCGACGACGACCTCTCGCTGGCCGTCGACAACGCCACCGAGGTCGGTGTCCTCACCGTGACCTCGTCCGGCAACAGCGCCGACAAGCCCTACGTGACCGGGACCCCGGGCGCCGCGCCGAGCGCGCTGTCGGTGGCCCAGACCGCCGTGCCCAGCGACGTCCTGCCGCTGCTCACCGTCGAATCGCCGGCGGCGATCGCGGGTGACTACCCGGCGGTCTTCCAGCCGTGGTCGGAGCCGCTCGAGGTGGACGGTGCCATCCTCGACGCACCGCTCCAGGTCGCGAACGGTGCAGGCGGCAACCTCGACGGCTGCACCGCGTTCGCGGACGGCTCGCTCGTCGGGCTCGTCGTCCTCGTCAACCGCGGTGGCTGCGACTTCAGCCTGAAGATCGCGAACATCGCGGCCGGCGATGCCGAGGCCGGCATCATCGCCATGATCGCCCCGGGCGATCCGTTCACCGGCAGCCTGGGCGCGTGCCCGGACGACCTGTGCGCGGCGATCCCCGGCTTCATGGTCAGCCAGGCAACCGGCAACCTGCTGAAGGCGAACGAGCCCACCCCGGGCGTCGTCGTCACCCTCGACCCGGCGAGCGGCCTGCCGCTGGTCGGGACCATGGTCGGCTCCTCCTCGCGTGGACCGACGATGCTCACGAACATCATCAAGCCGGAGATCGGTGCGCCGGGCGCCTCGATCTCCGCCGAGGTCGGCACCGGGACCGAGACGACGCCGTTCGGCGGCACCTCGGGCGCCGCGCCGATGGTCGCCGGTTCCGCCGCCCTGCTCATGGACGCGCTCTCGGACGAGGATCGCTCCCCGGCCGAGATCAAGTCGCTGCTCATGAACTACGCGGAGACCGAGATCTACAACGGCGCGCCGGATGCGCCGATCAACGCCGGGCTCGCCGCCATCCAGCGGATCGGCGCCGGTGAGGTGCGGGTCAACCGGTCCTTCGACGGCGCCGACTTCGCCGCCTGGGACAGCGAGGCTCTCACCGCGGCCCTCTCGTTCGGGTTCGTCGACGCCTCCGCGGCCGAGACGGTTCTCGTCCGCGAGGTCACGGTGGCGAACTACAGCGACGCCGAGGCGACCTTCGCCATCGATCCGTCGTTCCGCTTCGAGAACGACGAGACGAACGGCGCGGTGAGCGTCACCGCTCCGGCCGAGGTCGTCGTCCCGGCCAACGACACCGCCACATTCGACGTCACGCTGACGATCGACGGCGATGCCCTGCGGCTGTGGACCGCCAACTCGGGGGGCAACGGGGCCAACCCGGCGCCCTTCGACCTCCTCGAGTACGACGGCTACCTCGATCTCGGCGGCGAGATCGCCGGCCCGCACCTGGCGTGGCACGTCCTGCCGCGCCTCTCGGGCGCGACGACCGCGTCGAGCGAGACCGTCGTCACCGACGAGGAGGCCTTCGGCTTCCCGGCCGGGACGGTCAGCCTGACGAACGACGGCGTTGGCCTCACGGCGATCGACGGGTACTCGCTCATCGGCGAGTCGCCCGTGCTGCCGAGTGGTGACGAGGGCGCCGGCCTGCCGACGATCGATCTCCGCTACGCGGGCGTGCAGACCATCCCGGTCCCGCCGGACTTCTGCGAGTCCGAGTTCGTCCTGCTCCTGGCTGTCAACACCTGGGAGCGCCAGACCCACGCGAATGCCCCCGCGGCGTTCGAATGGGACATCGACACCTCCGGCGACGGGGATGCGGACTACGCGGTCTACAACGTCGAGCTCGCCGGCAACCTGTCGGACGGGCGCAACGCGGTGGTCGCGGAGAACCTGAACGACGCCGAGGAGGATCCGACGATCTTCTTCTTCACCGACCACGCGACGAACAGCGCGAACACGGTCCTCACGATCTGCGGTGAGCAGATCGGCCTCACCGTCGAGGATCTCGGGTCGCCGCTGTCCGCCGATCTCCTGGCGGTGGACACCTACTTCACGGGTCGCGTCACCGACGTGATCACCGACATGACCTTCGCGCCGCTCGGGGAGCGCTTCTTCCCGGTCATCGACGGAGGGTTCGGAAGCGGTGACGTGCCGGCCGGTGCGTCCGTGCCGCTCACGGTCATCGACTTCGGCACCGTGGGCACCAACGTCGGCGAGCTGGGCGTGCTCCTGTTCACCGACAGCGTTCGCGTCGACGGGTCGACGGTCTACAAGACCGGGGCGCCACAGGCGAACGAGACCGTCGTGGTGCGGCCGCAGACCGTGCCGACCCTTCCCTTCGACGACATCTCGGGCTCGACGTTCGTGGAGGACATCCTCTGGGCGTACGAGAACGGCGTGACGACGGGCTGCTCGGCGGATCCACCGCTGTTCTGCCCGAAGGCTCCCGTGACCCGTGGTGAGATGGCGACGTTCCTGGACCGGATCCTGGATCTGCCGGAGGCGACGGAGGACCACTTCTCCGATGACAACGGCAGCTTCCACGAGGATGCGATCAACCGGATCGCCGAGGCCGGCATCACGTCCGGCTGCGGTGATGGGAAGTACTGCCCGACGGCATCGGTGAAGCGCGACCAGATGGCGAGCTTCCTGGTGCGGGCGTTCGACCTGCCGGCGACGGCAACCGACTACTTCACCGATGACGAGGGGAACACCCACGAGGCGAACATCAACGCGCTGCGCGAGTCCGGGATCACGACGGGGTGCACCGCCACCACGTACTGCCCGAGCGCCAGCGTGACGCGTGAGCAGATGGCCGCCTTCCTCCACCGGGCCGTGGGTGACTGACCCGCGACCCTGACCTGGATCGAACCCGAAGAGGCCCGCCGGCGATCGGCGGGCCTCTTCTCTGCCCCGCTCGCGGGTTGTCGCGGAGCGGAACTAACGGCCACGTTGAGCTGCAGCGGCGCGTCGACATGACTGGAAGTTGCCGGCCGCCGGGACCGACGGCCATCCAGCGCCGGTCGATCGCGTGAAGGTGGCCGTTGGTTCCGCCCGTCGGCAACCGGCGAGGTGCACGAGGATGTTCCCGAGCTGCGCGGCACGCGTGGTTGACATGTGACTAACCAGTCACCTATGGTGCAGCGCATGGACGAGCTCGAGCCGGCATTCAAGGCCCTTGCGGACGCGCATCGGCGGCGACTGCTGGATCGGCTCCGGGAGCAGGACGGCCAGACGCTGGGCGAGCTGGAGGCGGCGCTGCCGCAGATGACCCGCTTCGGCGTCATGAAGCACCTTCGTGTGCTCGAGGATGCGCACCTCGTGACCACGCGACGCGACGGCCGGCGAAAGCTCCACTACCTGAACCCCGTCCCGATCCGCCTCATCGCCGACCGATGGATCAGCCGCTATGCGGCGCCGTTCGTGGCCGGCATGGCCGATCTCAAGCAGCACCTGGAGGCCGAATCGATGCCCGCACCCGCGCAGGTCTACGAGATCTACATCCGCACGTCACCCGAGCGCCTCTGGCAGGCACTCACCGACGGCGAGCTGACGAAGCAGTACTACTACCACTCCGAGATTCGCAGCGACCTCGAGGTCGGCAGCCCATTCCGCTACCACGCAGCCGACGACAGCCTGCTGCTCGATGGCGAGATCCTCGAGATCGACCCGCCGCGCCGGCTGGTGACGACGTTCTCGGCCGTCTGGAGCCCGGACGTGGCGGCGGATCCACCGTCGCGCATCACCTACGAGATCGAGCCGATGGGCAGCGCCTGCCGGTTGCGGATGATCCACGACGGCTTCGAGACCGAGACCGCGACGTATCGCGAGGTCGCCGGTGGCTGGAGCCCGATCCTGTCCGGGCTGAAGACCCTGCTCGAGACGGGGGAGCCGCTCGAGATCGGCGCGTCGGAGGGCGCGGCGGCGGGCGCCTAGCGCCGCGACGGCTGGGAGCCGGGAAGGATCAGGCCGGCTCCCAGTTGAAGTCGCCGGTGAAGAGCCCGCCGACGAATGCGATCTCGTAGGCGAGGAGCAACCCGAACGCGAGTGACAGGATGCCGGAGCCGATGGTGAGCCACCGGTTGATCTGCACCGACCGGTGGCGCGAGAGCATGAACGGCAGGCCGATGACCGTCGTGAGCACCGCCATCCCGGCCGCCACGCCCAGACAGAAGATCACCAGGTAGGCCATCGCGGATCCGGTGTCCTGGATCGTGGCGAGCACGAGCAGCGCAACGGCCGCCGACCCGGCGAGGCCGTGGACGAGCCCGACGGCGACCGGCCGGATGAGCTGGTACCAGCCGAAGGTGCTGACGATGCCGCCGCCCTGGAGGCTCGGGGCGGCGCCGTGTCCGTGGAGGTGGCTGTGGTCAGCATCACCGTGGCCGTGCGCGTGGGCATGAAGCGGCGCCGGCGGGGTGAAGCGTTCCGTGATCGCGGCCAGTCCTCCGGTGAGGTTGAGGATCCCGAGCGCGATGAGCATGAGCGCCACCGCGAACTCCATCGCCAGGCCGACCGCCGGGGGAATGACGATGTTGAAGCCGATGATCAGGACGCCGACGATGACGACGGTGATCGTGTGCCCGAGGCCCCAGAGCGCGCCGATCAGCGTCGTATCGAGGAATCGACGCGAGCGGTTCAGGATCGTCGTCACCGCGATGACGTGGTCGGCGTCGGTCGCGTGGCGCATGCCGAGCAGGAATCCGAAGCCGGCGAGGGCGAGCAGCTGGGTCATCGTTCTCCGTCCGCGGGTGATGCCTATTGCAACGCATTGCAATAAGAGGTCGACAGCATACACTACGGCCCGTGAACATCGATGGATCACTGCCGGAGCCGTGGGGCTCGATCGGCGACCGCCTGCGCGGCCGCGGCCTGCGCTGGACCCCGCAGCGCGAGACGGTGATCGCCGTCCTCGCCGACACCGTGCCCGGTGACCACGTCACCGCAGCGGAGCTCGTGGAGCGCTGCCGGGCGCGCGATGGACGCACGGTGCCCTCGACGGTCTACCGGACCCTGGACGTGCTCGAGGACCTCGGGCTCGTCCGCCACGGGCACGGGGCCGACGGTCGCGAGGAGTACCACGTCCTGCCGGCCGGGGAGCACGGTCACCTGCACTGCTCGTCGTGCTCGGCGACGTGGGAGATCACGCCGCGCCAGGCGGAGGCGGTGGTGACCGCCCTGAAGGGCGCGGGCGGCTTCGAGATCGACATCGGACACGTCACGCTGGTGGGCCGATGCGCGGACTGCGCTCGCGACGCGCCGGCGTCCGTGCGTCGGTGACCTGCGTAGACTCCGGCGCGTGAGCACGCGCGCTCCGGCCGACGCCTTCCTCGGCGCGCCGATCGAGACCGACCCGGCTCGGATCGATGCCGACATCGCGGTCATCGGCCTGCCGTTCGGCTCGCCCTACCCATCACCGGGCGCCACGGCCGGATGCGCCGATGCGCCCGCCGCCATCCGCCGCCGGTCGGCGCGGCTCGCCCGTTTCCGCGGGCACTGGGACTTCGACCTCGGCGCGCCGCTCCTCGATCCACTCACGGGTCCGCGGCTCGTCGACGCCGGCGACGTCCCCGGCGCGCCGGCAGACGGGACGTCGAACCACGCGGCCAGTGAGGCTGCGGTTCGCGCCATCCTCGATCGTGGCGCGCTGCCGGTCGCCCTCGGCGGCGACGACTCGGTGCCGATCCCGTTCCTCCGCGCCTTTGCCGGCCGCGGACCGTTCACCCTCGTCCAGGTCGACGCGCACCTCGACTTCCGCGACGAGGTCGATGGCGTGCGCGACGGCTACTCCTCGCCGATGCGTCGGGCGTCGGAGATGCCGCACATCGGGCGCATCGTCCAGGTCGGGGTGCGCGGGGTCGGGAGCGCACGGCCCGCGGACGTGGAAGATGCGCGTGCGGCCGGCAACCTGATCGTGACCGCGCGCGAGCTCCACGAGCGCGGCGTGGCGAGCGTCCTGGCGGCCGTGCCCGAGGGTCCGGTGCTGCTGGCGTTCGACGCCGATGGACTCGACCCCTCGGTCTGCGCGGCCGTGGCCGCACCGGCGCCGGGCGGCCTCAGCTATGACGAGGCCATGACGCTGGTCCGCGGCCTGCGACCGCGCCTGGCGGGGGCCGTGTTCACCGAGCTGGTGCCCGATCGCGACCCGCTCGAGATCGGCACGCTCGCCGTTCTGCGCCTCGTCATCGCGGCCATCGCCGCTCCCGCCTGAGGTTGCGGTTCCGGCTCGCACCAGACGTGCGGGATCGGGCGGACGGGGCCAGCGACCGGTGCTAGAGTCGCCCGGCGGCGCCACGCCGCCATCCGGGTGGGGTGACCGGTCTCCGTGCCCACGGACACTCTCCCCACACGACTGAGGGAGGCAGGATGTTCCACTCACGCCCCATCGGGCGCTCGTTTGCGCTCGGCTTTTCCGTCATGCTCGTCCTCGCGGCCGCGTTGCCGCTGGGCGTGCTGGCGAAGGACGGCGCGGCCCAGGCCGCTGCCGCCAGTCTCGGCCCCGACGACGAGCGACTGCTCTCGGAGGCCATCGCCGCGGGCCGGTCCGAGGTGACCGTGCTCGTGGCCGCCAAGGGCGGGGCTTCGCGCCAGGCCGCCCAGGCCATCACCAACGCCGGCGGCCGCATCGCCTTCCGCGATGACGCGCTCGGCTACCTCCGCGCCAGCGTCCCGCTCGGCGCCGTGCGCGGGCTCGCCGCGAATGCCGCGATCCAGGGGCTCGACCTGGACGACGTGGTCGCGATCCCGGACCCGGCACCGGACGCGGCGCAGCCATTGGTGCCGCAGCCGGTTCCGGACGCGAACACCGACCGCGACAATCCCTACATGCCGATCGGGGACACCGGCGCCGCCGCGTTCCTCGAGGCGCACCCCGAGTGGGACGGCCGCGGCGTCACCATCGGCATCGTCGACACAGGCGTCTCGCTCGATCATCCGAGCCTGCTCACGACGAGCACCGGCGCCCGCAAGGTCGTCGAGTGGGTGACCGGCACCGATCCGGTCACGGACAACGATCCGACGTGGATCAACATGGCCACCCAGGTGTCCGGCGCAAGCTTCTCGTTCGATACCCGGACCTACACGGCGCCGGCCGCGGGCTCGTACCGCATCGGCGTCTTCCGCGAGTCGAACCCGGCATTTGGCGGCGAGTTCAGTGTCGCGGCCGCCGCCGGCGGCGACCTCAACCGCGACGGCGACGAGACGGACAACATGGCCGTCCTGTGGAACACCGCGTCGAACCAGGTGTGGGTCGACACCGATGCGGACAACTCGTTCGCCGACGAAACGGCCATGACGGACTACCGGGTCAACTACGACATCGGCCGCTTCGGCGTCGATCGTTCGGCGACCGCGGTCCGCGACGAGGTGCCCTTCGTCGTCCAGACCGACGGCAAGAACAAGTTCGTGAACATCGGGATCGTCTCGGGCTTCCACGGCTCGCACGTCACCGGCATTGCCACGGGCAATGCGCTCTTCGGTGGCGAGATGAGCGGGGCGGCCCCGGGGGCGCAGGTCGTCTCGTCCCGCGCGTGCCTGTTCGTCGCCGGCTGCACGAACCACGCGCTGCTCGAGGGCATGATCTACGTCGCCAAGCAGGCGAACGTGGACGTCATCAACATGAGCATCGGCGGCTTGCCGGCGCTCAACGATGGCAACAACGCGCGCTGCGCGGTCTACCAGCGGCTGATCGACCAGGAGAACGTGCAGATGTTCTTCTCGATCGGCAACTCCGGGCCGGGCGTGAACACCGCCGGTGACCCGGGCCTGTGCGCCACGGTGATGGGCATGGGCGCGTACCTCACCGACGAGACGATGCTCGCCGACTACGGCACCACCGTGAACTACACGGACAACCTCCACTACTTCAGCTCGCGCGGGCCACGCGAGGACGGCGGCTTCTCGCCGTCGGCCGTCGCTCCGGGCGCCGCGCTCAGCACGATCCCGCTCTGGCAGCCGCAGGGTTGCCTCGCCCAGACGTGCCCGCTCGGCTACGCGCTCGCCAACGGCACGTCGATGGCGGCACCGCAGACCGCCGGCATCGGCGCACTGCTCGTCAGCGCCTCGAAGGCGAACGGCACGCAGGCGCAGCCGGCCCAGATCCGACAGGCGCTCATGTCGACCGCTCGCTACCTCACCGAGGGCGACCGGTTCGAGGCGTACGACCAGGGGGTCGGTCTCCTCGACGTCAACGCGGCGTGGGCCCAGCTCCGCCAGAACCTGAAGCCGGTGTCGATCGCCGGTCGCGTGCCGGTGAGCTCGCCGCTCAACGCCTTCCTGGCGACGCCGGGCGTCGGCTCGGGGATCTACGACCGCGAGGGCGTGGAGCTCGGGGAGCCCTACACCCGCACGTACACGTTCACCCGCAGCGACGGGCCCGGCGGCGCCGTGACCTACGACGTCACCTGGCTGGACGCCGACGGGATCTTCTCGTCGGCGGGCTCGGTGACCCTGCCGAGGGGGACCGCAACGCCGTTCACCGTGAACATCAATCCGTCGAGCGTCGGTTCGCACTCCGCGATCCTGCGGCTCGACGATCCGGCCACGGTGGGCATCGACTACCAGTCGATGAACACCGTCATCGTCCCCTACGAGTTCGCTGCCGAGGACGGCTACGCGGTGACCATCGCGTCGACCGTCGACATCGCGCAGACGCTCCACTACTTCTTCGAGGTGCCGGCCGGCACGCCGGCCTTCAAGGTGGATCTCAGCGCGCCGGACGTCGGCCAGATCCGATTCCTGCGCTGGCATCCGTGGGGCCTCGGCGTCGACTCCAACTCGGTGTCGAACTGCTACATCAACCCCGCCACGGCCTGCTCGACCGGGTCGGGCACGAGCCGCACGGTCCAGGATCCGATCGCCGGCGTGTGGGAGGTGTCCGTGGACGCCCGTCGCACCTCGGCGGCGGATGACGCGCCGTTCACCCTCACTGCCTCGGTGCTCGGCGCTTCGGTGTCGCCCGATCCGGACGTGATCCCGACGGCGACGATCGGCGTCCCGGTCGCCCGGTCGTACGAGATCACGAACCTGTTCGGTGCGTTCATCGGGCGGGCGGTCGGCACGTCGATGGGCAGCGCGCACATCGATCGACCGACGATCGCGGACAACGAGATCAAGAACATCCCGGTCGTCATCCCGGCAGGGGCAACCTCGCTGCGGGCGACGATCGGGAACCCGTCGGATCCGGGGGCCGACCTCGATCTCTTCGTCCTCAACCCGGCCGGCGCGATCGCCGGGCAGGCGGCGGATGGCGACTCCGAGGAATCGGTGACGCTCGCCAACCCGGCGGCCGGCACCTGGACGATCCGGGTCGACGGCTTCTCGGTCCCGGCAGGCTCGACGGCGTACGACTACATCGACGTCTTCTACACGACGGCGGCGATGGGCACGATCACGGTGACCGATGCCAATGCGCTGCGAGCGGCCGGTGACTCGTGGACCGTGCCGGCGACCGTCACCGCGGCGGCGGCTCCGGCGGCCGGTCGCGTCCTGTACGGCAACGTCGAGGTGCGCACCGATGCGAACGTCCTCATCGGCCGCGGCGACGTGATCGTCCAGCAGGTGCTCGCCCCCTAAGGCAGCGCCAACCACGCTCCCCATTGAGCGCGAGGGGCTCGCCGGTCCGCCGGCGAGCCCCTCGTTCGTCCCATCCGCGACGGGTGCTTCGAGATCGGTGCGACGTCGAGGGGGGCGGTTCGGTGGGCTCCTGCGGGGCGCCCATCGTTTCATCGGCCATTGATCGAAGAGGCCATTGTTCGGGCCCCGCATCCTCCTATGCTGAGGCTCCATTCATCCTCTGCGCCCCGCGTCCGAGCCGATCGGGGCGCCGCAGCAGGAGCGCTCTCGCCCGTGACCACCGCCATCTCGATCCCGGTCCAGCGGGGCGTCGTCGCCCTCGTCGCCCTCGCCCTGGCGCTTGCCAGCCTCGCGCCGCTCGCCTCCCCCGGTCGGGTGGGTGCGGTGTCGGATGACCTGTTCATCAGCGAGTACATCGAGGGCTCGAGCTTCAACAAGGCGATCGAGATCTACAACGGGACCGGCGCCGCAGTGGACCTCGCTGCTGCCGGCTACACGCTCCAGCTGTACTCGAACGGGGCGAGCG
>DASVFG010000072.1:0-10028 GCA_036380155.1 Candidatus Limnocylindria bacterium | reverse complement strand
CGCTGTACGCGCCGTACTCGTAGAAGACGGACGTGAGCGGCTCGCGCAGCACGATCATGATCGCCATCAGCGGCACATTGATGGCGACCGCCACGATCGCCCAGGTCACCGGTGTGCGCGTGTCCTGCATCGCGTAGAAGGTCCGCGCCAGCACGTGCACCACGATGTGGCCGCCGAGGCCGATGGCGAAGAAGAGCAGCGCGCTCGACGTCCGTTCCGACGCCGATTCGGTGAACGCGCCGTACTGGTAGAACACGTCGGTCAGCGGCTCGCGCAGCACGATCATGATCGCCATGAGCGGCGCGGCGACGAAGACGAGGATGCGAACGGCGCTCGCCACCTGCCGCCGGATCTCGCCCACCCGGCCGAGCGCAGCGTCCTGGCTGAGCGTCGGGAACAGGGCCACCGCGATGCTCACGCCCACGACGCCGACCGGGATCTGCGACAGCTGGAAGGCGTAGTTGTAGGCGGTCAGGCTGCCCTCCGGCAGCCCGGAGGCGAGGACGGTCGAGACGAGGAAGTTGAGCTGACCCGCGGCCAGCCCGAGCGTCCTCGGTCCCATGAGCCACGCCACGCGCCGCACGCCGGGGTGCGAGAGGCCGATCGTCAGGTCGTAGCGCTGCCCCACGCGGGCGAGGTTGGGGACCTGGACGAGCATGTGCGCCAGGGAGCCGATGGCGACGCCGACCGCGAGGCCCTCGACGCCCAGGACCGGGGCGAGGAAGATCGCCGACGCGATGATCGCGACGTTGTAGAGCAGCGGCGCGATCGCCGGGATCGTGAACTGCTGGTAGCTGTTGAGGATGCCGGTCACCACCGCGCCCATGCCGATGAGCACCGGGCTGAGCAGCATGACGCGCGTCATGCGGATCGTGAGCTCGGTGGTCGGCGCGTCGAACCCGGGCGCGACGATCGGCACGAAGACCGGCGCGAAGATGGCCATCAGCAGGCTGAAGGCCGCGAGCGCGATGAGCACGAGATTGATGACGCTGCTCGCCAGCTGCCACGCCTCGGCGTCCTGCCCGCGGGCGCGGTACGAGGCGAAGACCGGGATGAGTGCCGCCGACAGCGCGCCCGCCACGACGAGCTGGAAGATGGCGTCCGGGATGCGGAACGCGGCGAAGTACGCGTCGAGCTCGCGGCTGGCGCCGAACTGCGAGCCGATGACGAGGAGCCGGATCCATCCGAGCAGACGGCTGGCGAGAGCCGCCACGGTGAGGATGAGGCTGGCGGTGACGAGCACCCGTCCGGCGGACGCGCCGAAGCCCGGTGGCGTCGGCGCCCCGGCCGCCGTGGACGCCGGGTCCGGCGTCTCCTCGGTGCGCGTCACCGGGTCGCGCGTCCGGCGCCTCGCCCGGCCCGCGGATGGGCGTCGCGGTACGCGCTGCGCAGCGCGGCGTCGGACAGGTGCGTGTAGACCTGGGTGGTCTGCAGGTTGGCGTGGCCGAGTAGCTCCTGGACGACCCGCAGGTCGGCGCCGCCCTCGAGGAGGTGGGTGGCGAAGGAGTGGCGCAGGGTATGCGGGCTCGTGCGCGACGGCATCCCCGACTCGTCCACCCAGCGTCGCATCGCGAGCCGCGCTCCCCTCGCGGTGAGCGCGCCGCCGGACGCGTTGAGGAAGCACGCGGGCGATGTCTCGGGAGTCGGCGCCCGTGCGGCGAGGATCGGTCGCGCCGAGGCCAGGTAGCGGCTCACCGCGGTCGCCGCCGGTGCGCCGAACAGGAGCTCGCGCTCCTTGCGACCCTTGCCGACCACGCGGAGGCGTTTCCGACCGACGTCGATCCGGTCCATGGTGAGCGACGCCAGCTCGCTGATCCGCATCCCCGTGGCGTACAGGAGCTCGAGCATCGCCGCATCCCGCCGGGCGAGCGCCTCGTCCCGCACGCTTCCACGGGCGGGCGAGGTGACGAGCGACGCAGCCTCGTCGACCGACAGGACGCGTGGCAGCCGCGACGGTCGCCGCGGTGCGCGGACGCCGGCCAGGGGATCCGCGTCGATCTCGCCTCGTCGCAGGGCGTGCCGGTAGAGGGATCGGATCGCCGCCAGCCGGCCTCCGACCGAGCTCGGCGCGAGCCCGCGGTCGGCGAGCGTGGACAGGTAGGCGCGGATCACCCCGCGGTCCGGGCTGCGCCATGCGACGTCGCGGCCGGCGAGGTAGCTGAGGAACTCCCCGGCGTTGCGCCGGTACTCGGAGACGGTCCCCGGCGACGCGTTGCGGGCGCGGAGGGCGGCGAGGAACCCGTCGAGCGCGACGGCCGCATCGGCCGCCATCGGGAGCGCGTCGGCCGCGCGGCGCGGGGGCATGGGGTCAGGACGTCCGCTTGCGGGCCGTGGAGCGACGCGCGCCGGCCCGCCGGGTGCCCGTGCTGCGGCGGGCGCCGGAAGCGCGCGGACGGCCGCCCCCGGATTCCGCGCGCGCGGCCAGGAGCTCGACGGCGCGCTCGAGGGTGACCTGTTCGGCGGTGTCGTCCTTGGGCAGCGATGCGTTCGTCGTCCCGTCGGTCACGTACGGCCCGTATCGGCCTTCGAGGAGGTTGACCTGCGCTCCCGAGCCCGGATGTGCGCCAAGCTCACGCAGCACCTTGCGGGTGGACGCCCGCGACCGCTTCTCCTGCTTGAACAGCTCGACCGCCTCGTCGAGCGTGACCGAGAAGACGGCATCGTCCGAGGCCAGCGAGCGGAACTCGCCGGCGCGCTTCACATACGGGCCGTAGCGGCCGAAGTTCGAGGTGATCTCCTCGCCGGACTCCGGATCGGTGCCGACCACCCGGGGCAGCGAGAGGAGCTCGAGCGCGCGCTCCAGGGTGAGGCTGCGCTCGTCGTCGTCCTTGGTGAGCGAGGCGCGGCGCGGCTTCTCCGTGCTCCCCCGCTCCGGCGTCTCCCCGAGCTGGACGTACGGCCCGAACCGGCCGGTCAGGACGTAGATCGGCTGACCGGTGGCCGGATCGTCTCCCAGGCTGGTCGGCCCCTTGGCGCGGGTGGCGATGAGCTCGAGCGCCCGCTCGAGCGTGAAGTCGGCCGGCGGCGTCTCGTCGGGCACCGACGCGTTGATCGCGGCATCGCCCTCCCCGACCTGCACGTACGGCCCGAAGCGGCCGATGCGGATGACGACCGCCGCCCCGCTCTCCGGGTCCGTGCCGAGCGGAATCGCCGGGTAGTCGATCTGGGCCTCGTTCTCGACGAGCGTCCGGAGGCCCGGCCAATCCTGCGCAGCATCGCCGTGATAGAAGGTGGAGAGGAACTCGCCGCGCGCCCGCTCGCCTTTCGCGATCTCGTCGAGGTTCTCCTCGATCTGTCCGGTGAACCCGAGCTCGACGAGCGCGGCGAAGTGCTCCTTCAGCAGATGCGTCACCGCGAATGCGGTGTACGTCGGCACGAGCGCCTTGCCGTCCCGCCAGACGTAGCCGCGACGCTCGATCGTCGAGATGATCGACGCGTACGTCGACGGCCGGCCGATGCCGTCCTCCTCGAGCCGCTTCACGAGCGAGGCATCGGTGTAGCGAGCCGGTGGCGACGTCTCGTGGCCCTTGACCTCGAGCGCGTCGAGCGCGAGATCGCCGTCGTCGGTCACGCGGTCGCCGACCGCGAGCTTCGGCAGGATCGTCTCCTGGTCACCGAGCTCGGACGCCGGGTCGTCGGATCCCTCGACGTAGGCGCGCAGGAAGCCCGGGAACTGCACGGCGCGGCCGGAGGCGCTGAACACGGCGTCGCCGTCGGGGTGAGCTGCGGTGATCTCGAGCGTCGTGCGCAGCAGCCGGGCGTCCGCCATCTGTGACGCGACCGCCCGCTTCCA
Organism: Candidatus Limnocylindria bacterium; assembly: GCA_036380155.1. Taxonomy (GTDB): domain Bacteria; phylum Chloroflexota; class Limnocylindria; order QHBO01; family QHBO01; genus JACDBZ01. The sequence continues at coordinate 6,235 of DASVFG010000072.1, read as the reverse complement.
GATGAGCTCGTAGAGCCGTGCCTCGTCGCGGCCCATCGCCAGGCGCGGATCGCTGGGCGTGCGACGGAAGTCCGTCGGCCGGACTGCTTCGTGCGCCTCCTGGGCGTTCTTCACCTTCGTCCGGTACTGGCGCGGTCCGCCGTACGACTCGGCGCCATAGAGCGACCGGATGGCCGACGCGGCCTCGCCGAGCGCGCGCTCGCTGAGCGTCGTCGAATCGGTGCGGTGGTACGAGATGATGCCTTCCTGGAACAGGCGCTGCGCCGCGTTCATCGTGCGGTCGGCCGAGAAGCCAAGCTTGCGGTTCGCCTCCTGCTGAAGGGTGGAGGTCGTGAACGGCGCCGAGGGGCGCTGCGTCGCGGGGCGCTCGTCGACCGCGGTCACCGTCCAGGGCAGCGCGCCGGCCAGGGCATCGCGCAGAACGCCGGCCTCGCGCTCGTCGAGGAGCCGGACGCCGCGATCCTTGAGCTCGCCGGTGGTGGGCTCGAAATCCCGGCCGGATGCGAGCCGTGCGTCCCCGACGCGCGCGAGCGACGCGGTGAACGCCGTTGCGCCGGAGCGGATCCGTGCGTCGAGCCCCCAGTAGGCGCTCGTGCGGAACGCGCGCCGCGCCTCTTCGCGCTCGACCACGAGGCGCACCGCGACGCTCTGCACGCGGCCGGCGCTCAGCCCGGTCTGCACCTTCTTCCACAGGACCGGTGAGACGAGGTACCCGTAGAGACGGTCGACGATGCGACGGCTCTCCTGCGCATCCACGAGCTGCAGGTCGATCTCGCGGGCCTCGTCGATGGCACGGAGGACGGCTTCCTCGGTCACCTCGTGGAACTCGATGCGCCGCACCAGGCCGGTGGGCTTGAGGACCTCGAGGAGGTGCCAGCTGATCGACTCGCCCTCCCGGTCCGGGTCGGTGGCGAGGAGCACCTCGGGGGCGTCCTTCACGGCGGCCCGAAGGTCGCGGATGCGACTCGTCTTGTCGCGGGAGATCACGTAGTACGGCTGGAAGTCGTGGTCGATGTCCACGCCCATGCGGCCCCACGGCTTGTCCTTGATGGACGCGGGGACCTCGCTGGCGTTCTCCGGCAGGTCGCGGACGTGGCCCACGCTCGCCTCGACGCGGTAGCGGTCGCCGAGCAGGCGGGTGAGGGTCCTCGCCTTGGCCGGCGATTCGACGATGACGAGCGGCTTCGACACGGTCTCAGCCCTCCCTGGCAACGCCGGCGGCGAGCTTCGTGTGCGGCATACGGTGAGGGAGTGTAGCACCGGCCCCGCCGCGAACCGTCCGATGCGGACGGGCACGACGGGGCCAGGCGGAGCAACGGTTCGACCGGACGGACGGCGATATGCCGTCCATCCGGACGGTTGTCAGTCCGTGAAGTCCCAGGTGATGACGGTCTTGCTTCCCACGGTCGCGATACCGACGCCCATCCGACGAGCATTCGGGTTGAGGATGTTCGCAATGTGGTTCCACTGCCCCGGGTACGGCTCGGCCATGAACGCCGAGTGGCACCAGTCGAGGGTGGCCTGCTGGCTCATGCCGATGTGGTAGCACTGGTTCTCACCAGACCAGCCGAAGCTCACACCGCCGGCGCGAAGCCGGTCCTCGCGCGAGCTGCCGTCGAGGGAGTAGTGGCTGAAGTAGTTGTTCACCGCCTGGTCCATCGCGTGTCGCGACGCGACCGCCGAGATGGCGCCGTCCAGCACGACAGGGGCGAACCCGTACGCCGCGCGTGCGGCGTTCACCTGGTTCAGGGCGTAGCCCGCCAGGCTGGTGGCCGGTGCGGCGGGCGGAACGACCGGTGCCGTCCGGGTCGTCGTCGTCGCGCGGGGCGCGGCGACCACCGGTGCGGCCTTCGTGGTGAACTGCCACGCGGTCGTCACCGTGTTGCCGTCGACGTCCTTCGCGCCGTCGTCGAGCGTGACCTCGAAGGTCCGCCCGCCGGCGAACGGTACATCCGGGGTGTAGATGAGCTGCGTCCCGGCCCCGTTCCAGTTGAGCAGGCCACCGACGAGCGCGCCGGTCGACCGGTCGGTGAGCGCGAAGGCCGCGTTCGTGGCCTCGACGTCCATCGGCTGGCTGAACCACATCTCCACGGTGCCCGGCTCGACGTCGACGGTGTCGTCGCCGGGAGCGGTCTTCGTGATCTGGGCGCCGTCCTGGACGATGAAGGAGAAGCTCCCCTTCCCGCCCAGCCGGTTGCCGACAAGGTCATGCGCTCCGCCGAGACTGATCGTGTAGCGCGAGCCCGGCTCGAGAGGCTTCGCGGGCCGGAAGACGAGGTCGCCGTCCCGCCAGCTCAGCTCACCCTCGACTTCGGGGGCGATCGAGAAGTGATCGGTCACATCGGCTTCGTCCATGGGACTGCTGAAGCTGATGATGATGCCGCTCCGCGTGCTGACGTCGCGAGCCGTCTCCGTCGGCGGCTGCGACTCCCGGCCACCCGACGGTGCATCGGTGGTGAGCGCGGTGGCAGCCCCGTCGGCGGCGCCAGCCGTGGCAGCCGCCGAAGGCGCCAGGCGCACCTGGAAGTCGGAGACGGTCGGGGCGGTCTGGGTCGTGAAGGAGTAACGCACGGTCGCCGCCACCGGTTGGCCATCGGCCTGCCGGGCGGCTCCGCCAATGACCACGAGGAACCGCTCGTCGGTGCGCCACAGGTGCTCCGGGCTGACGGTCAGCGCGGTTCGCTCGGCGTTCCAGGACAGCTCGAAGCGCTGGCTGGGGACGAGCTGGAATGCCTCGGCCACGGATGCGGGGTCCATGGGGGCTTCAAAGGGGATGGTGATGGAATCGTCGCTGGCGATCGCGATGCCGACATTCTCCGGAAGGAGCGATTCGGGGATCACCGGAGCCGGCTCGGGGCCCGCCTGGGTGGTGGGGGCAGCCTGCTGGCTGATGGCGACGAGGATGACGAACGAGAGGGCTGCCAGTGCGACCCTGGCGAGGGCCTGGTGGCTGCTCAGCAGCGTGCCGAGCGACTCGAACGAGGCGGCCGAGGCCGCTCTTACGGTTCGGATCGGACGCAATAGACAAACTCCAGTTACAACGGGGCCACCCGGAATTGGGCACGGTTGGGCACACGAGTGGCATGCGAAGCATAGCCGACGGGTAGGACCTTTGTCATACGAGTTGCGCCAACCGTTTCGCGGCCAGGGTCGGGTGGAAGGTCGCGCCACCGAACGTGTGCACGAGGGATCTGACCTCCAGCAGGCTCAGCGCACTGGCCACCGAAGCCGGTGACAGCCGGCACCGATCGACGAGTTCCTCCAGGGATCCGCTGCGTTCCAGGAGGCGTCGGAGCACCACACCCTCGACCTCGGAGAGCGCGGCGACGGCCACCGGGCCCTCCGCGCGCGTCACCCCGATACGTCGCATCAGCGCCGAGACCGAGGTCACGATATCGGCCTGCTGGTCCGCGATCAGCCGGTTGCAGCCCCGGGAGCCGGCGGCGTCGATCGGCCCGGGCACCGCATACAGCTCGCGGCCGATCGCGACCGCCGCGGCAGCCGTCATGAGGGCGCCGGACCGATCGGGTGCCTCGACCACCACCACCGCCTCCGCGAGACCGGCGATGACCCGGTTCCGCCGTGCGAAGTCGGGACGACCGATCGTCGCGCCGATGGGCAGCTCGGTCACCAGCGCCCCGCCGCTGCGCACGATGTCGGCGGCGAGTGCGCGGTGCCGCGGCGGATACACGCGGTCGATGGGCGAAGGAAGCACCGCAACCGTCCGGCCGTCGGCCGCGACCGTGGCCCGGTGCGCCGCGCCATCGATGCCGAGCGCGAGCCCCGAGACCACCGTCACGCCTGCCGCCGCCAGCTCGGTGCCGAGCTCGGTCGCCGTGGCGAGTCCGTAGCCGGTGGCGCCCCGCGTTCCGACCACCGCCACCGCGCGCTCCGCGAAAGCGTCCAGCGCGCCGAGGACGTACAGGGTCGGCGGGCGCGGATCCAGCGTGAGGAGCGCACGTGGGTAGTCCTCGTCCGAGCCGGTGATGACACGGCCGCCGGCGGCCTCGGTGCGTCGGATGATGCCTCGCGCCAGGGACCGAACGTCGCCCCGACGCAGCTGATCGCCCGCCGCGAGCGTCTCGGGCGTCATGCTCGGCAGCCCGGCCAGAGCCGACGGGCCGGCGCGCCACGCGGCGGATGCCGTGCCGTGGTGCCGGATGAGCTGCTCGAAGCCTGCCGGACCGACTCCGGGCAGGAGCGACAGGGCGATCCAGTGATCGCGCTCGGTCGCCCGCCCGCCGCCACCCGCGCCGGCGTCGCGAGTTGCCGCGCCCACCCCGATCATGCGACGTTCTCCAGCGGCCGGTGGAAGAGCGCCTCGTCGAGATGGTGCAGTGCGACCGAGGTCGAGCCATCGAGATCCGCGATCGTGCGCGCCACGCGCGCGGCGCGGTGCAGGCGCCGCAGGGACAACCCGAGCTGGCGGCTCCGCAGGTCGAGGCTGCGGCGCACCGGTTCGGCGAATCCATGCCGGCCGTCGAAGGCGGCCGGCGGCAGCTCCGCGTTCGCCATCCCCTGCCGCCGCCGTTGCGCCATCCATGCGCGTGCCACGCGGCGTGCCACCGTGGCGGTCGACTCCGGGCGGACCGCGTCCACGGAGCCGAAGGCCGGCTCGAGCGGGACGAGCAGGTCGAGACGATCCCGCATCGGTCCCGAGAGGCGAGCCCGATACCGGCGACGCGCGCCGTCGTCGCACACGCAGGCCGACCCGCTCGACGCGAACCAGCCGCACGGGCACGGGTTGAACGCGGCAAGGAGCATGAAGCGGGCGGGCAGGACGAGCACGCCGTCCACCCGGGCGATGGTGACGACCCCGCGATCGATCGGGCCGCGGAGGGCATCGAGCGCATCAGCCCGGAACTGGAGGGTCTCGTCCAGGACGAGCGCGCCCCGGTGCGCGAGGCTCGCCTCGCCCGGGCGCACGCGCGCACCGCCGCCGACGAGCGCCTGCGTCGAGATCGTGTGGTGGGGCATCCGGAACGGCGGTCGCCGCCCGTCGATGTCGTCGTCAGCCCGCCCCGCCACGGAGTGGATGCGGCTCACCTCCGCGGTCTCGTGCTCGTCGAGGAACGGAAGTAGCCCGGCGGCCGCGCGCACGAGCAGCGTCTTCCCCACCCCAGGCGGCCCGCAGAACGCGAGGTTGTGGCGCCCGGCGACGGCGATCTCGAGGGCGCGGCGCGCCACGACCTGGCCGATGACGCCGGCGAGGTCGGGCGCATCGACGGCGGGCGTGGATCCGCGCGACCGGCGGGCTCGCGCCGCCAGGGGAAGCTCACGCCTGCCGGCGAGATGGGCGACGGCATCGGCCAGGGAGCTCGCGCCATGCACCGCGACGCCGTCGACCCCGGCCGCCTCGGGCGCGTTCGCCGTCGGGACGATCGCAGTGACCGCGCCCGCGGAACGGCTGGCGGCCACCAGCGCGAGCATGCCCGCCACCGGGCGCAGCGAGCCGTCGAGGGCCAGCTCGCCGATGAGCGCCGTCGTCGGCAGCCGCGCGCCGTCGAGCTGGTCCGAGGCCACGAGCATGGCGACCGCGATGGCCAGGTCGTGTCCGGTCCCCTCCTTGGGCAGGTCGGCCGGGGCGAGGTTCACGGTGATGCGCCGTGCCGGTACCACGAATCCGGCGTTGCGAATCGCGGCGCGCACCCGCTCGCGCGCCTCGAGCACCGCACTCCCGGCGAGGCCGACGATCGTCAGACCGGGCAGCCCGAACGCGACGTCGACCTCGACCCGCACCGGGACGCCGTCGACGCCCACGATCGACGCGGACCACGCGCTGGCGAGCATGGCACGGACCTCCGACGGGAGGCGCCTGGCTGACGGACGGGAAGGTGCCGGTCGCCCGCCTGCTCGCCTCCCTACTAACCAGCGGCGACCGGCGCAGCCAGCGTAGGGAGGGCCGCGTTACCCGGTGGTTAGCGCCGAGTTAGCGCGCGGCGACGGCCTCCGCCGCGAGCACGCCGTCGATCTCCTGGGCGAAGCGGGCGACGCTCTGGCCGAGCGGGCCATCCGGCCGCGAGGACATGAACGGCTCACCGGAGTTGAGCGCGCTGATCGCGCCGCGGTACTCGTTGATGACCTGGTAGTCGATCTTGCGGCCGAGGGCCGACTCCGCGTTGTCGACGTTGATGCCGGTGTACGCGTTCGATCGGTTCAGCACCAGCTGGATCTTGCCCTTCTCGTAACCCAGGTGGTCCATGGTCTCCAGGACCAGGCGCACGTTCTTGAGGCA
>DASVFG010000071.1:0-4049 GCA_036380155.1 Candidatus Limnocylindria bacterium | reverse complement strand
GTGGTCAGCCGGTCGCGAGCTCGGCGGCGGCCTGGCGGGCGCGGAGGGTCGCGTAGCCGGGCTTGATCTGCTCGTTGATGATCCGGAGCCGGCCGTCGAACGGCCAGAACGCGGACTTCATGGCGTTGAGCGTCAACCACTCCATGTCGTCGAGGCCGATGCCGAAGGCCTCGTGGAGCGTCGCGAACTCGCTGCTCATGCTGATCCCGCTCATCAGCCGGTTGTCGGTGTTGACCGTCACCCGGAACCGGAGGCGGCGCAGCAGGTCGATCGGATGCTCGGCGACCGATGCGGCCGCGCCGGTGTGGACGTTTGAGGTCGGGCACATCTCGAGCGGGACACGCCGATCGCGCACGTAGGACGCGAGACGGCCGAGCGTGACGCGACCGTCGGGGCGGACGGTGATGTCGTCCACGATCCGCACGCCGTGGCCGAGGCGCTCCGCCCCGCACCACTGGAGCGCCTCCCAGATGCTCGGCAGGCCGAAGCCCTCACCGGCGTGGATGGTGAAATGGAAGTTCTCGCGGGCGATGAGATGGAACGCATCGAGGTGGCGCGTCGGGGGATACCCGGCCTCCGGTCCGGCGATATCGAAGCCGACCACGCCCCCATCGCGGTGACGCACCGCCAGCTCCGCGATCTCGACCGAGCGCGCCGCCTGGCGCATGGCCGTGATGATCAGCCCGATCGTGATCGGCCGCCCATCCGACCCGCGCCGGAACCCGGCCAGCATCGCCTCGGTGACCTCGTCGAGCGACAGGCCGCCATCGGTCAGCAGCTCCGGCGCCATGCGGACCTCCGCGTAGACGACGCCGTCGGCCGCCAGGTCTTCCGCGCACTCGGCCGCCACCCGCTCGATGGCGTCGCGCGATTGCATGACCGCCACGGTGTGCCGGAAGCCCTCGAGGTAGAGCTCGAGCGACTTCCGATCCGCGCCGCGCGTGAACCAGCGACTGAGCTCGTCCGGATCGTCGGTCGGCAGCTCGCGATAGCCGATCTCCCGCGCAAGCTCGATCACCGTGCGAGGTCGCAGGCCACCGTCGAGATGGTCGTGGAGGAGCACCTTCGGTGCCTCACGGATCGTGGCCAGGCCGAGGCCGCTTGCTCGCTCCATGGCTGCGATCTTACCGCCAGGTGTAGCGAAGGTCGGCTGCCGCTCCTCGTTGCACGAGCCGGCGGGCAGCGATCCTGCATTGGGGCAGGCATGAAACGCGTGATCACGATCGCCCTGCTCGCCCTCGTGGCCGTCGGGTGCAGCCCCGGAGATAACGAGCGTACCTCGCCGAACCCCTCCACACAGAGCGGCGCACCGCTCAACGACGAGGCCATCGGACCGAGCGACGACCAGGCCGAGATCGACGACTGACGGCCGAGCTCCTAGCCGTCGAGCGGTTGGCCGGCCGCCACGCCGTGCCCGGCTGAGATCGTCCGCTCGTGGGTGTCGGCTGTGGCCGCGGTGTTCATCTCGAAGCGCGACGGCGGCGCCGCGGCCGCGAGCCGCAGGATCTCGTCGTCGGTGAGCTCGTAGCCGAAGCGGATGGCCGCGATGTTCTCGTCCTGGTAGCGCCGTGGCAGGGACTCGCGGATCGCGGCATCGTCGAAGTCGATCGCCGCGAGCCGCAGCAGCCGGCCCAGCGCGATCATGTTGCCGAACAGCTCCTTGCCGAAGTGCTGCGACCCGAGCGAGGCGAATGGGATCTGCTCCGCGCCCGGCACGTCGAGCCCGAGGTCCGCGACGACCTTTCGCCCGCTGATGCGGAGGTGTCCCTTGTCGGCGAGCTTCAGCATGATGTCCGCCTCCTCGACGACCGGATTGGCGATCGGCTCGTCGTCGAAGATGAGGAACGCGTCGGACATGCTGCCGCGGACCGACGAGTCGTAGTCGAAGAGGACGGTGACCTCCTTGCCCATGCGAGCGAGGAGCGCGCCCATGACACCGGCGATCACGCGGACGCCCTGCCCACCGACCCCGTCGAGCGCGATCTTCGTGCTCATTCCGGCTCGATCCCGGCCTCGCGCATCGCGTCGTCGAGGGTGATCTCGCGCTTCGCGACCCGCAGCTTCAGCTCGGACGGCAGCCGCTGCATGAGCGCCAGCTTGCGCTGCGCCTCCAGCCGCTTCGCCTCCTTCGGGTCCGCCGGCGTCACCACCGATGCCGGCTTCGCATCCTCGGCGGTGCGCGGCGCGATCGGTTGCGTGTCGATGCCGGGCGCTTCGCCGACCAGGTCGCGACCCTCGGCCGCGGCCTCCGCCTTCTGCGCATCGAGCTCGGCCTTGCGCTCCGACTGCGGATCGGCGCCGGTGGCGGACGGCTCGACGTCACCAGCGGGGGCCGGCGCGTCGGACGGTGCGGAGGCGCCGGTGCGGAGCCATTCGGGGATTTCGATCCCCGCCTCGGCGAGCGCCTGCGGCAGCGTGAGCTCGCGCTTCGCGACGCGCATCTTCACCTCGGGCGAGAGGCGGCCCATGAGCGCCGCGCGCTCGATCGACTCGGCGCGGCGGCGGGCCTTCTCGTCGGTCGCCGGTGCCCGCTCGACGGTGGCCGTGGCGGCCTCCGGCGCCGTGGCGCCGCCCTCGCCGGGCGATTCCGTCGCGGACGTCATCGGTCCGGCCGGCTGGGCCGGAAGGGAGGCCGGCCGTTCGCCGTCCGCTGCAGCGGCGTCACCGTTCCGGGCCGGGTGCTCGATCGGGTAGACGACGCCGATCTCGAACGCATTGAGACGCTCGGCATCCTTGGGGGCGCGTTTGTAGGTCTTGCGATAGAACGTGAGCATGTCGTTCGCGCTGGCGAAGCCGATCCGCCGCCCGTTGTTCTCGATGCACTGGCTCGTGATGTCGACGAAGCTGAACCCGGGCCACTCGATCGCCTCGCGAATGACGTTCCGCATGTGGAGCTGGTGGTAGACGGTCGTCTTCGCGTACAGCGCGTGCGGGGAGGAGCGCACGAGGCCCTGGAGGTTGATCGGCGTGTTCGGGTTGCCGCCGGGGCTCGACAGGGTCTTCGTCCCGGTCGGCGTCGTCGGCCCGGTCTGGCCGCCGGTGAGCCCGTAGATCTCGTTGTTGTTGCAGAGCACGGTGACCGGCGCGTTGCGTCGGATGGTGTGGATGAGGTGGTTCCCGCCGATCGAGGCGGTGTCCCCGTCGCCGGCCACGACGATGACGTGCATCTCGGGCCGCACCGTCTTGATCGCCTCGGCCACCGGCAGGGTGCGGCCGTGGAGCGTGTAGACCGCCTCGTGCTTCAGATAGCCGCCCATGCGCCCGGTGCAGCCGATGCCGGTCACGATGATCGTGTTCCGCTCGTCGAGCTTCATCTCGTCGAGGGTCATGGCGAGCTGCATCATGATCGTGCCGATGCCGCAGCCCGGGCACCAGATGGTGGGGAACAGGTCGAGCTTGAGCCGATCCTTGTAGGTCATCTCCGCCATCGGCGCCTCAGGCACGACAGTCTCCTTCAGCCCCGATCGTATATCGGTATATACGCGCCGGGCGGAGCCTGGAGGGACCCCTGTACGCGGATAGCGCACGAACGCTGTGACGGCCGACCGCAGCTGACCGCCCTGGGCGGGAGGTCGGCCTATACATGAGACCCATCAGCCCACTCCCAGGGGAGCGCGCGGCTGGTGCTCGGTCGGCTCCGGCGGGATCGGCGGCTCGGACGGCCCGCCGGCCAGCACCCGGTCGATGCCCTCGCGCACGGCCTCGAGCGAGATGCGCCCGCCGAGCAACGGCACGCGCTTCACCTCGCGATGGATCGCGAGCTCGACGAGGTCGGCGTACTGGCCGTCGTTCGCCTCGACCACGACGATCTCGCGGTACCGATCGGCGATGGCACGCAGCTCCTCGTCGAGCACCGGGTGGATGCGGATCGGCCGGAACAGGGCGTACTCGTCGCGCAGGGGCGCCGCGACCCGCGACACGATCCCGTAGCAGACGACCAGCACCTCGGCGTCGACGTTCCAGCCGTGCTCGTAGTGGGCATAGCGCTTCGCCACCTCGAGATGCCGATGCTTCGCCGCGTAGAACTGGCGCAGATACTCGTCGGCATC
>DASVFG010000070.1:0-6502 GCA_036380155.1 Candidatus Limnocylindria bacterium | reverse complement strand
CCGAGGGTCGCGCCGACCTCGCCCTTGGCCGAACGGTCGCCGAGCTGCGGACCGGCGACCTGGGCAGGCGTGGCGCCGACGGGCTGTACGAGATCGTCGGTCGACGGAGCCAGTTCCTCAAGATCGCCGGCCTCCGCGTCGCGCTCGAGGGCGTCGAGCGCCTCTTCGAGCGAGAGGGACTGGCGGCCTGCGCCGTCGGGTCGGACGAGGAGCTCGTCGTCTTCGTCGAAGCCGATGCGTCACGGGCGGACGACCTCCATCGGCTCGTGCGCGACGCCATCTGCGTGCCGCCGTCGGCGGTACGCATCGTCCCCGTGCCGGAGCTTCCACGCCTCGCCAGCGGCAAGGTCGATCGGCCAGCGCTCGTCACCCGCGCGCGGACGTTGGCCGCCGCGACGCCCTCCCCATCCCCGGTCGCTGATGCCACGGAAGCCGTGCGGGCCATCGTTGCCGCGGCGTTCGGCACCGACCGCATCGGCGACGCCGATAGTTTCGCGAGCCTCGGCGGTGACTCGCTGTCGTACGTCGAGGTGTCGCTCGGGTTGGAGGAGGCGCTCGGTCGACTGCCGGATGCCTGGGAGACCCTGTCCGTCGGCGAGCTCGGGGCGCTCGGCGCGGCCGCCACCCGGCCATCCGGTCCGTGGTGGGCGTCGCTCCTCCACGTTCGGTCGATCGAGACCGGCGTGGCGCTCCGCGCGCTTGCCATCGTGCTCGTGGTGGCGACGCACATCGGGATGATCGCCGCCCCCGGTGGCGCCCACGTCCTCATGGCCGTGGCCGGGTACAACTTCGCGCGCTTCCGCCTCACCTCAGCCGAGCGGAGCGACCGCGTGCGATCGATCCTGCGGGCAACCGCGCGCGTCGCGCTGCCGGCGATGGCCTGGGTGGCCGCCGTCATGCTCCTGACCGGCGAGTACGAGCTCCGGCACCTCCTCCTCGTGAACGCGCTCGTGCAGGACGAGCTGTGGGGCAACCTGTGGTTCATCGAGCTGCTCGTCTACATCAGCCTCGCGATGGCGGCGGTCCTCGCCGTGCCGGCGGTCGACCGCGCCGAACGTCGATGGCCGTTCGCCGTCGCCCTCGGCGTGGTTGCCGCCGGCCTGCTCTCCCGCTTCGGCCTCGTGGACGTCGGCGTTCCGCATACGATGCCCGTCCTCTGGCTGTTCGCCATCGGGTGGGCCGCCAGCCGCGCCGAGCGCACGTGGCAGCGCGGCCTGCTGCTCGCGATCGCCCTCGCCTCGGTCCCCGGCTACTTCGAGAGCGTGGAGCGCAACGCCCTCATCCTCGTCGGCGTGCTGCTCCTCATCGGCGTCCCGCGGATCCGGCTTCCGGCCGTCGTCGCGCGCGGCGCCTCGGTGCTCGGCGCGGCATCGCTCGCCATCTACCTCGTCCACTGGGAGGTCTGGCCGCTGTTCGAGGGCTGGTACGGCGTCCCGTCGCTGGCCGCGTCCCTGGCGGCGGGCATCGTCCTGTGGCGGATCGCCTCCCGGGCACCGGCGCTCGTGTCCCACGTCCGGCGGTCGTGGAGCCGCCGCGGGACGATGCGAGGTGTGTCGCAGGGGCGGGGCGCCCTGAGCCGCGCGAGCGTGGGCCGTCCGCAGTGACGGAGCTCGTGACGGCGCCGCGCGCGGCGAGCCGTCCCGCGAAGCGTGGCCGATCCGCCGCACCGCCGCCCTGGCTGGCAGGAGCGGCGCTCGTGGTCGCGCTGCTCGGGCTCGTGCCGGTGGGCTACCTCGTCGTGCTCGCCGTCTCGGCCGGCGATGAGGCGGTCGCCCTGGTGCTCCGCGACCGCACGCTCGGTGTGCTGCTGCGCACGCTGCTCCTCGCCGCGACCGTCACCGTGGCCTCGGTCCTCATCGGCGTGCCGATCGCCTGGCTCACCGCACGCAGCGACCTGCCCGGCCGGCGCTGGTGGACGGTGCTCGCGGTCCTCCCCCTCGTCGTCCCGAGCTACGTCGGCGGCTACGCGATCGTCGCCGCCCTCGGACCGCGCGGGGCGCTCCAGTCCCTGCTCGAGCCACTCGGCGTCGCGCGGCTGCCCGAGCTGTACGGGTTCCCCGGCGCCGCCCTGGCGCTCACGCTGTTCAGCTACCCGTACGTCGTCCTCTCGGTGCGAGGCGCGCTGCTCCGGCTCGATCCCGCCTTCGAGGAGGTCAGTCGCTCGCTCGGGCGCGGGGCGTGGCGAACGTTCTTCACCGTCACCGTCCCCCAGCTCCGCCCGGCCATCACCGCCGGCGCCCTGCTCGTGACGCTCTACAGCCTGGCGGACTTCGGCGCCGTGAGCCTCCTCCAGTTCGACTCGTTCACTCGGGCGATCTACGTCCAGTACCGCGCCAGCTTCGATCCCACCCTGGCGGCCGTCCTGGCCCTCATGCTGGTGGTCTGCACCGTGGCCGTCCTCGCCGCCGAGTCGCGGCTGCGCGGCCGCGCCGGGTATCACCGATCGGGCGCCGGCGTGGCGCGGGCGGCGCGCGTCGTCCATCTCGGGTGGTGGGCCGTGCCGGCGATCGCGTTCTGTGCGCTCGTCGCCGGTTTGGCGATCGTGCTGCCGACCGCCACGATCGGCTACTGGCTCGTCCGCGGCCTGAGTGCCGGCGAGCCGGTGACGCTCGTCCTCGACGCCGCGCTCAACTCGGTGCTGGCATCCGGCATGGCCGCGGCCCTGGCGGTGCTCGCCGCGATCCCGGTGGCCGTGCTTGCCGTGCGCCATCGTGGCCGGCTGGCGAGCGTGGTGGAACGGGCGACGTACGCGGGATTCGCGCTGCCCGGCATCGTCATCGGCCTCGCGGTCGTCTTCGTCGCAGCTCGCTGGCTGCCGGCCATCTACCAGACCCTGCCGCTCCTCCTGGCGGCCTATCTCGTCCGATTCGTGCCCGAGGCGGTGGGGGTCACGCGCGCCTCCCTCCTCCAGGTCAGTCCCCGAATCGAGGAGGTCGCCCGCACGCTGGGCCGCTCGCCGGGGTCCGTCCTGCGCGACGTCACGCTGCCGATCATCCGCCCCGGGCTCGTTGCCGCGGCGGCCCTCGTGTTCCTGACCGCCATGAAGGAGCTGCCGACCACGATCCTCCTCGCCCCGACCGGCTTCGACACCCTCGCGGTCCGCATCTGGAGCGCCACGAGCGAGGGGTTCTTCGGTCGCGCGGCCCTGCCCGCCCTGCTCATGATCCTCGTCGCCGCCGGTTCGCTGGCGTTCGTCCTGCGCGGGGATCGTGAGGCATGACCGCGACCCTCGAGCCGCCAGCCTCCACAATGAGACCCGTGACCACGCCGCTCACCGAGCACGACTCCCCGGCCGAAGCGCATCCCGCGCTGCGCACGCTGGGCATCACGAAGCGCTACGGCGATGTCACGGCCGTCGACGTGGTCGATCTCGAGGTGCCGGAGGGCGAGTTCCTGGCCATCCTCGGGCCGTCGGGCTGTGGGAAGACGACGCTCCTTCGGCTCGTCGCCGGCTTCGAGCGCCCCGACGCCGGCGGCATCGAGATCGCCGGACGCGCGGTGACCGGCCCGCGACGCCACGATCCACCGGAGCGGCGGCGCGTCGGCATGGTCTTCCAGGAATCCGCGCTGTTCCCGCACCTCGATGTCGCGGGCAACATCGGCTTCGGCCTGCGGCCTTCCGAGCGCGCCGCGCGCGTCGCGGAGCTCGTGGCGCTCACCGGGCTCGCCGGCCTGCAGCGACGGATGCCGCACGAGCTCTCGGGCGGGCAGCAGCAGCGGGTCGCCCTGGCGCGTGCGTTGGCGCCCCACCCCGCGCTCGTCCTGCTCGACGAGCCGTTCAGCAGCCTCGACGCGACGCTCCGCGCGCAGCTGCGGGGGGAGGTGCGCGAGATCCTCCGACAGGCCGGTGCCACGACCGTGTTCGTCACGCACGACCAGGCCGAGGCCCTCGAGATCAGCGACCGCGTGGCCGTCATGCGCGCCGGCCGCATCGAGCAGGTCGGCGCCCCCGAGACGATCTACCTCCGTCCGAGCAACCGGTTCGTGGCGGGCTTCGTGGGGGAGGCGAACTTCCTGCGCGGCGTGGCGCGCGACGGCGTGGTCGTGACGGCGGCCGGGCAGTTCCCGCTCCCCGATACGTTCGCCGATGGTGACGAGCTGGAGGTCCTCCTCCGTCCCGAGCAGCTCGACATGCTGCCGGCCGATGCGACCGGAGCGGGAGGGGTTGGTGCGCCGCCCCACGTCCGCGTCGTGCGACGCGTCTTCCACGGGTCGGAGGTGCACCACGTCCTGCGGGGGCCGGGCGGTGTCGAGTTCGAGGCGGCGACGCCGTCGAACGCCGCGCTCGAGGTGGGGACGGCGGTCGTGGCGCGGGCGCGCGACGTCGACGTCCCGGTCTACCCGCTCGAGGGGGCCGGTCGCGAGGACTAGCTCGTTCGAACGCCGATGAAGTCGAGGATGCGACGCCACGCATCGGCGCTGGCGTCGGCATGCTGCTCGGCGCGCCGATCGAAGAACGAGTGCGGGGCATCCTCGTAGGTCACCGATTCGTGCTCGATCCCCGCATCGGCCAGGGTCCGCGCGAACGTGTCGCGGACCTCGGGACCGATGGCGGCGTCCGCGCCGCCGTAGATCGTGAGCACCGGGCACGCGAACCGGGGTGCCTCGTCGGCCGGTGCCGGCAGCCCGCTGCGATGCGGACCGACCGGCCACGGATAGCAGCCGATCACCCCCGCCGCGCCGACGCCGCTGACCGCCTGGAGCAGGCTGATGCGTCCGCCGATGCAGAACCCGATGGTGAAGAGGCGCTCCACGCCACCGCCGTCGGTCGAGCGCAGGTACGCCGCGGCCGCGCCGACGTCGGCGTCGAGCGCCGCCGGGTCGAGCTGGGTGACGTGCGGCTCGTACTCGAAGCTCGCGTCCCGCTTCGCGGTGCCGGCGGAGCGGCTGTAGAGGTCGAACGCGATGGCGTGCACCCCGGCCTCCGCGAACCGGTGCGCGAGCTCCTCGTAGTACGGATGCAGGCCGCGGACGTCGGGAATGATCACGATGCCCGCGCCGCCGGGAGAGGATGCGCGCGCCGCGGTGGCGGCCACCGCCGTCCCGTCACGGCTGCTGAGGGTCAGGTCGGTCGCGTCGATGGCGCCGCCACGGATCGGCGGCAGCGGGGGGCGGGCGTCAGCGTCGAAGCACATGCCGACAGGATGGCACGCGCCAGCGGCCAGGGGCGGCCGAGGATGCCGCTCAGCCCACCCGGGCGATCGCGACGAGGGTCCCCACCACGAGGAGCGCCACGGCCGTCGCGTAGATCGCTGCCCGCACGGCGAGCGGCATGGCCCGGTGGAGCGTGTCGCCGGTCGGGGTCCGCCACATGCCGGCCATCGTCGTGACCCCGGTCGGCGGCAGGAGCCAGCCGAGCGCCGCGCCGGTCACGAGGCCGCCGATGTGCCCGGTCCAGGAGATGTTCGGGACGATGAACGTGAAGAACAGCAGGAACACGATGTAGGAGCCGAGGCCGCCGACCACCATGCGCATCTCGCGCGACATGACGGCGTGATGGCGGCGCGACGCCGCGAACAGGAGCCCGACGACGCCGAAGATCGCGCCCGACGCGCCGGCCGCGAACTGGAAGGGGTCGACCAGGATGGTGAGCACGCTGCCACCGGCCGCCGCGAGCAGGTAGATGAGCGCGTACTCGTACGGCCCGTACATCCGCTCGGCGATGGCCCCGTAGGTGAACAGCACCCACATGTTGAAGGCGAGGTGGATGAGGCCGAGGTGGAAGAAGGCGCTCGTCAGGATCCGCCACCACTGGCCGTCGGCGACCGCGAAGGCATTGATGAGGTGGTCAGCGACGAGTGGTCCACCACCGCCGCCGAGCATTCCGCCACTGAGCGATGCGCCGTTGGACAGAAGCGCGTCGATCGCGAAGAGCGCCACGCAGATGCCGATGATCGCGTACGTGACGATCGGCGTGGACGTGGCGTAGGCGCCCCGCGCGCGATTGAACTGGCGGCGGGCCGCGAAGTCGTGGCCCGTCTCCTTGAGGAGCCACGCGATGCGGTTCGCGATCGCCCCGCGCTCGGCGGGCGGCGCCAGGCGATCGGCCTCGCGGTAGGCGCTGATGGCCGACTCGAGGTCGCCGTCGCGGACGAGCTGCTCGGCGACGCTCCGGTGGCCCAGCCACGCGCTCGGTCCGTTCGTGTCCGCCGCGTGCTGCCACGCGAGGAGCGCGCCGGGCTCGTCGTCGGCGCGGTAGCGCGCCGTACCGATCGCCATCCATGCCTCGCCGGCCACGGCCGGGTCGGGGTCGCGGCTCAACGGCTCGAGGGCATGCACCGCCTCATCGAGCTCACCGGCATCCAGGAGGCGGCGCGCATCGGCCAGTCGCGTCGTCGGGTCGTCAGGCATGAGTGCGGATTATGGCCGCAAACGAAACGACCGCCGAGAGGTTGGCACCTCGGCGGTCGTCTCAGCCCCCTGGCAGGGGCGCTCCGGCCTGGGCCGGAAGCATCGATTGGGGTTACTTCGCGCGTCGCAGGAACTCGACCACGTCGTCGTA
>DASVFG010000069.1:0-20711 GCA_036380155.1 Candidatus Limnocylindria bacterium | reverse complement strand
ACGGCACGCGAGATCTACGAGGTCGATGGCGAAGCCGCCATGCGGCGCGCCGAGGCCGATGCGGTGGACGCCGGCCTGGCGGAGGCTCCACCCGTCATCGTCGCCACCGCCGCCGGGACCGTGCTCGATCCGGAGGTCCGTGCCCGGATCGGCGGCGGGGGATTCGTCGTGTGGCTCGATGCCGCGCCGGGGGTCCTCGCGGCGCGCGCGGCAGGCGGCGAGCATCGCCCGTTCCTGGACCACGATCCGGTGGGCTGGTTCACCCGCGCCAGCCGGGAACGGGGCCCGGCGTACCGGGAGATCGCGGACGTGACGGTCGACACGGGCACCACCTCCGTCGGCGATGCCGTCGATTCGATTCTCGAAGCCTCAGCTCGCGCGTGACCGTCGCCTGATCCGCGCTGCACCGTCGACGGCGCGCACCGGCTCGAGCGTGACGACGGCCCACTCGCTCGACGGATCGGCATCGCGCATCACGCCACGCAGGAGATAGGTGACGGCCACGCCATCC
Organism: Candidatus Limnocylindria bacterium; assembly: GCA_036380155.1. Taxonomy (GTDB): domain Bacteria; phylum Chloroflexota; class Limnocylindria; order QHBO01; family QHBO01; genus JACDBZ01. Next base: position 20,200 of record DASVFG010000069.1, on the reverse strand, counting down.
GTGGTGATGGTCAGCGGCTCACCTGGACGCCAGAAACGCCCGCGCGGCCACGCGATGCGAGATTCGATGAGGTCGCGAGGCACCTCGGTTCCCCTCCTCCGACGGCAGCAGTCGACGGCGGTCAGGCTAGACGGCGGAGCGCGCCGCCGGAATGGTCCGATCGGACTCGGCGGCGGCTACCATCCGGGCCATGGACCCCGCCGACGATCCGCGCCGCGCCGAGGTGCGGTTGGCCGAGCTCATCATGCCGAACCACACGAATCACCACGGCACGCTGTTCGGTGGCCACGCCCTCGGGCTCATGGACCACGCCGGCTGGGTGGCCGCCACCCGCTGCGCGCGTCGCACGATGGTGACCGTCGCCTCCGACCGCGTCGAGTTCAAGGTCCCGGTGCGCGCCGGTCAGCTCGTCGAGCTGGTCGCGAAGGTGACCCGCGTGGGGACGACGTCGGTCACCGTCGGCGTCGACATGTTCGCGGAGGACGTCGCGACCGGCGAGCGTCGCCTGGCCACGTCCGGCTCGTTCGTGTTCGTGGCCATCGACGACGACGGCCATCCCACGCCGATCGAGGCGATGCCTGCCTGACCGTCCATCCTCGATGAACGTTTCACACTGGCACCGGGTATTCCCTACACGAGGCGGGTGGGTGCGACGCGGACCCGACGCACCGCCGGCACGGATCGCGACACGGAGCGTCGCAGTGGCCTGAGCGATCCGCGAGTCCCGGTGGTCGATGGGTCCGAAGACGCCGTCGCAACCCTCCTCGTCCGTCGTCCATGACGCCGCGGCGCGACCCCGGGGCGTGGGTCGCGCCGCATCCCTTCCTGCTCAGCCCTCCGTGGCGCCGCCTCGGTTTGCCGTGTCGTCGCCGATCACGCACACGATGGCGCGCGCATCGGCGGTGCCGTCGTTGCGGACGTGGTGCGGCTGAAAGTCGCCGAAGCTGATGGAGTCCCCGGGACCGAGGCGATGCTCGGTGAAGCCGACGCGGAAGCGCAGCTCACCCTCGAGCACGAGGAAGAGATCACGTCCCGGATGGCGGAGGAAGTGCTCGCCGGAGTGCGCGCCCGGCCCGTAGCGGATCTCCATGAACCGCAGCGCCTGCTCGTCGCGTGGCAGCAGGTTCTCCCACGTTACGCCGTGGTCGAGCGCGATGCGCTGTCGGTCGCCGGCGCGGACCACGCCCGCCGCGCTGAGCGCCGGGGATGCCTCGGCCGGTCCGAAGAACGACGCCAGCGGGGTCTCGAGCGCACGGGCCAGGAGCGACAGCGTGTCGACCGACGGCGTGACCTTGCCGTTCTCCACCTGGCTCAGCAGGCTCGGACTGGCGCCGATGAGCTTCGCCAGCTGTCGCAGGGACAGTCCGCGGGCCGCCCGGAGCTCGCGGAGGTGGCCGCCGATGCGCGCCGCGTCGGCGCTCCGCGGCTCACCCATGCCGGCGTAAGTGTTCAGTAAGAATGAACTCTCGGCGAGACCGCGACGTATGTTGTTCAGCCTGACTGACGACAGACACAGGCTGGGGAACGGCCGCCGGCAGGGCGGACGATCGGTAAGGAGTCCTGGTCCGTCTCATCTCACCGATCCTCCGTCCGCCGGCGCGCCACTACGTGAGGCATGGAGGACGACAACACGATGCATCGACGCAGGTGGCGATGGGCCGCCCTGGTCGCAACCGTCAGCCTGGTCCTGGCCGCCTGTGGCGGCGCGGGCCAGACATCGTCGGGTGGGGCCACGGGTTCCGATTCACCCTCCACTGATCCGGGGGCGTCGTCTGGTACAGGCGGGGAGACCGGGTACCGCGACTCTATCACCTGGGTGCTCGACGGCCAGCCCGGGAAGATCAGCAACGGGGCCGATGACGACCCCACCGCCGACCTGGCGGCCTTCATCTACGACGCGCTCTACCAGTACAACGACGCCATCGAGCCGGTCCCGAACCTCGCCGAGTGCGAGGTGGACGCCGATGAGCTGGTGTGGACGTGCACCCTCGTGGACGCCACGTTCCACAACGGCGACCCGATGACCGCCGAGGACGTGAAGTACAGCTACGACCTCGCGATCAGCCCGAACTGCACGTACAGCCCGGCACTCTGCCTCGAGGGCTTCGTGGAGTCGGTCGACATCCTCGACGATCACACGGTGGCGTTCACGCTGCCGCAGCCGTACTCACCGTTCGTGACGACCATCCTGCCGGGCATCGGCATCGAGTCGCAGGCGGTCATCGAGGCGGCCTACGAGGAGTTCACCGGCGCGGCGGCCGATATCGACGCCGCCGATGTCCGTGACGCGGCTGCCGCCATCGACGAGCCCGCCGGGCTCGACGAGCCGGATGCCGCCGGCTGCGAGGCGGCCCTCGCCGCCGCCGAGGAGATCCTCACCCAGGCGGGCGTCGAGCTCCCGCGGCGCGAGGACCACACGTTCGACGGTGCCTTCGACCCGTGCAGCTACGGTGTCGTCGTCTCGACCTCGCTGCACGGGGTCGCGACCTCGCTCGAGGCCGAGGGTCTCGACGCGGTGGCCGCGGTCTACAGCCTGCTGCCGTTCAACCGTGCGCCGATCGGCACCGGCCCGTACTACGTCGAGGAGTTCGAGGTCGGGCAGAGCCTCGTCCTCCGCGCTCACGAGGCATACCACCAGGGCGCGCCGGCCACCCCGACGATGAACTTCGTGATCATCACCGACCTCGTGGCGGCGGCCAGCGCCCTCGCGGCGGGGCAGGTCGACTACGTCGAGGAGATGACACCGGACGCGTTCGAGGCGGTCCGCAACACCGACTCCGTGAAGGTCGCCGAGTATCCCGGCTTCCTCCACCTGGAGCTCCAGTACAACGTCCGCGAAGGCCGCATCTTCGGCGACATCAACCTCCGTCGCGCGATGCAGCTGTGCATCGACAAGGCGGGGACGGTCGACGCGGCCACGAACGGGTCGGCGCTGCCGATCGAGTCGGAGACACCGCCCGCGTCGTGGGCGTTCAACCCCGATGTCGCGGGCGTCGAGCGTGACGTGGAGGCGGCGAAGGCGCTCATCGAGGAGTCCGGCTGGACCCTCGGCGACGACGGCGTCTACGAGAAGGACGGCCAGCGGCTCTCGGCCGAGGTCCTCGTGCGGGCCGGCCAGAGCGACCGGATCAACTTCATGCAGCTCCTCGCCGAGCAGGTGAGCGAGTGCGGCGTGGAGATCAGCGTCAACCCGGCCGACTTCCAGACCGTGCTCCTCCCCGCGCTCGACCGTGCCTGGGCGGACGACGGGTTCGATGCGTACTTCGGCGGGTGGACCGCCGGGCTCGACCCCGACCCGTACAGCCTGTGGCACTGCGACCAGGTGAGCACCTCGGAGCGGCCCGAGCTCTTCAACTACATCGGCTACTGCAACCCCGAGGTCGACGAGATCATCGAGGCCGGCCTGGCCACGAGCGACCAGGACGAGCGGCGCGAGCTGTACTTCCGGTTCCAGGAGATCCTGGCCGAGGAGCAGCCGTACCTGTTCGCCTACGCGCCGCTCGTCCGGGACGGGATGCACGTGGGGATGACCTTCACCGACGGTGAGTTCAACCTCGAGTCGCCGACGTGGCTCTGGAACCGCCACAAGATCGTGATCCCCGAGGGCTGATCGCGACCTGACGGCTCCTCCCTCGCCGATGGCGCCCGCCCCGCGCGGGCGTCATCGGCCCTTCCATCGACCACGGCACGCTGGCTGGAGGCATCGAGATGGCGATCTACATCGTGCGGCGCCTGCTGCAGGCGATCCCGATCCTGTTCGGCGTCGCCGTCATCAGCTTCCTGCTCGTCCATCTGGCGCCCGGCGACCCGATCGACCGGTTCCGCACCCCCACGGTCCGCCCGGAGCAGCTCGAGGGGCTCATCCGCCTCTACGGCCTCGATCGGCCGATGCACGAGCAGTTCTGGAGCTGGATCAGCACGTACGTCCAGGTCTGGCGGCCGGAGGCGTGGGGCTACTCCTTCCTCGACGGCCAGCCGGTGCTCCAGAAGATCGTCGAGCGTCTACCGGCCACCCTGCTGCTGGGTGGAACCGCGCTGCTCGTGACCATCGTGGTCGCCATCCCGCTCGGCATCCTGGCCGCCGTCCGGCAGTACAGCCTGGCGGATCGGATCATCAGCACCCTGGCGACCATCGGCTACGCGATCCCGGCGTTCCTGCTCGGGCTCTATCTGCTCTTCTTCGGTGGCGTCGTGCTCGGCTGGTTCCCGCTCTTCGGGCTGGAGAGCTTCGGTCGCGAGGGCGACCCGGTCGACATGGCCTGGCACCTCGTCCTGCCGGTGACCTCCCTCGCCGTGCAGTCCATCGCGGGATGGTCCCGCTACGTGCGGTCCGCGATGCTCGAGGTGCTCCACCAGGACTTCGTGCGCACCGCCAGGGCGAAGGGCCTGCCGGCCCGTCGCGTCACCTACCGCCACGCGCTGCGCAACGCGCTCATCCCGGTGATCACGCTCGTCGGGCTCACGATCCCGACCCTGCTCGGCGGGGCGGCGATCACCGAGGCGATCTTCAGCTATCCCGGTGTCGGCCAGATGGGGGTGCAGGCCGTCGCCAACCGCGATTACCCGGTTGTCCTGTCGTTCGTGATGATCGGCGGCATCGGCGTGATCCTCGGCAACCTGTTCGCGGACGTCGCCTATGCGGTCGCCGATCCGCGGATCAAGATGTGATGAGCGGAGGCTCGGACCGATGTCTCGCCTGACCGCGGCCGTGCCGCGCGCCCTCGACCCTACCGAGGAGCTCGAGGAGATCGACCGTACGCCGATTCGCACGTACTGGCAGCTCGCCCGGCAGCGGTTCTTCCGCAACCGGATGGCGGTGATCGGACTCGTCGTCCTCGGGCTGCTCATCGTCGCCTCGATCGTCATCCCGGCGGTCACCGGCGACGCGTGGAGCCGGGCCGCGCTGTCGAAGGTGAACGGTCCCCCGGAGATCGGGACCGGCGAGGACGGGACGTTCGTCTTCGCGCCGCTCGGCTACAGCGAGATCGGACAGAACGTGCTGGCGCGGCTGGCCAAGGCGACCGGCACGAGCCTCTCGATCGGCTTCGCCGCGGTGGCGATCGTCGTCGTCATCGGCGTCAGCATCGGCTCGGTGGCCGGGTTCGTGGGCGGCTGGGTCGACAACGCCCTCATGCGCTTCGTGGACATCGTGCTCAGCCTGCCGACGCTGTTCATCATCCTCGCCCTCGTGTCGTTCTGGGGCGGGGGATCCATCTGGGTGATCATCGTCGCCATCGGCATCACCGGCTGGACCACGGCCTCGCGCCTCGTGCGCGCGGAGTTCCTCCGGCTCCGCGAGATCGACTACGTCCAGGCGGCACGCGCGCTCGGCGCCAGCCCACTGCGGATCATGGCGCGCCACATGCTCCCGCCGGCCATGGCGCCGATCATCGTGGCCGCCACCCTCGGCGTGGCCGACTCGGTGGTCGCAGAGGCGGCGCTCAGCTTCCTCGGCTTCGGGATCAGCCAGCCGGAGGCCAGCCTCGGCAACATGCTGACCGAGGCGAACACCTACTTCTTCCGCAACCCGTGGCTCGTCGTCTGGCCGGGCGTCGTGCTCATGGCCGTGGTCATGAGCGCCGCGTTCCTGGGCGACGGCCTGCGCGACGCGCTCGATCCGCGCCAGCGCTGACATCCGACGGGACGGCAAACGCCCCGTCTCGGCTGCTCGGGGCCGGTACGGGGCGTCGCCTGGAGGGAGGTTGGGTCGTGCCATCAGTCTCCGCGGCCACATTGGGCGGCGACAGCGACAAGCGGCACACCCGCGGCTACGTCAAGTGACGTAGCTCGCCAGCATGGTCAGTCGGTGACGGTGAACTCCATCTGCATGCCCGCCGTGAAGTGCGGCGCGCCCATGGCGCTCGCGTCGGGCATCTCGTCCATCGAGGTGACCCCCATCGGCACGAAGCAGACGGCGAAGTAGTCGCCGGCCTCGTCGACGGTGAGCGTGCCCTCCGCCTCCTCACCCGGCTCGGCCATCAGGTGGCCGACGATGGTGATGAGATCGGCGGTCTCCTCCTCGGACATCGAGAGGAGCTCCTCCCACGACTCGGTGACGCCCTCGTTGCGGCGGACGACCGCGATCTCGTGGAGCTCACTGCCCTCGTTGACGAACGAGAACGTCGTGCCGGCCGGCACCTCGGCGTCGATTCCCGAGAAGGCGTAGTCGACGGCGGTCACCGTCACGGTGCCCTCGGCGTCGCCGGAGGCGGTGACGCTGGCGGCGGCCGACGCGGCGGTCGAGGGCTCGGCGGAGGCGGAGCCGGAGCCACCCGTCCCGCACGCGGCGAGGACGAGGGCGACAAGAACCAGGGATGCGAAGCGGGTCAAGGGAGGTCCCCCAGGTACGTGGGTGTGGTCAAACGTCGCGCAGTGTAGGGGCTCCGCTCCGTTTCGTCAGAGACCGAGCTGGGGCTCGCTCGGGCCTCGTGCGGGCGATCAGCCCGGTGGTCGTCCGTGCGCGCGCATGACCTCGAGCAGCCGATCGTGGTCGAGCGCATGCGCGGTGATGCCGTCGCGGCCGGTCATCGTCTCGGCCGCGAGCAGCGCGTTCGTGATCGCCGCCTCGGTCGCCTCGACGGTCGCCTCGAGCAGGGGGTTGATGTGCTCGTCGACGACCATCCGCAGCGCCGTCGTGAGGCGCGGGTCGTCCTCGCCCGCGTTGCGGCTCAGGTCCCGGTTGCCGGTCGCGAAGGCCAGGAACAGGTCGCCCGAGCCATGCGAGGCGTACCCACCTATGCGGCCGACGCCGAGCCCGACGCGCTGCGCCAGGCGCGCGCACTGGTGCGGAAGGAGCGGTGCATCGGTCGCGACGATGCCGATGATCGAGCCGCCCTCCGGCCCGGCGCGTCCGGCAACCTCCTCGGCCTGGTCCCACGGAGACGGCACCTCGTCGCGGCCGATGCGGGCGCCGACGGGGACGCCGTCGATGCGCAGGAGCTCGCGGGTCCCGTAGTTCGCCTGCACGAGGACACCGACCGTCCACTCGCCGGCACGACGCGAGGCCGTGCCGATGCCACCCTTGAACTCGTGGCAGATCATCCCGGTCCCGCCGCCGACGTTGCCCTCAGCGACCGGACCTCCGGCCGCCGCCGCGATCGCCTGGTGGGCGTGCTCGGGGCGGACGTGGAATCCGTTGATGTCGTTGAGGGCGCCGTCGTACGTCTCGCCCACGACCGGCAGCGCCCAGATCGTGTCACGCATGTCGTGTGCGCGCGCGCCCGCCTCGATGATCGCGTCATGGACGACGCCGACGCTGTGGGTGTTCGTGATCCCGACCGCGCCCGCCAGCATGCCGTGCTCGCGGATCCATTCGAGTCCCGTCAGCTCGCCGTTGCCGTTGAGCCGATGCGCGCCGGCGAACACCGGCTCGGTCCAGATGTCGCCGTCGTGCGGGACCACCACCGTCACCCCGGTGCGGACGGGTCCCTCGCCGACGCGCAGCGCACCGTCGCCGCGCACGAGCGTGGTGTGGCCCACGCGAATCCCCGCGACATCGGTGATGGCGTCGAGCGGTCCGGGCTCCATGCGCCCGATGCGGATTCCGAGGTCCCGGGCTCGTGTCACGCGCCGCAGTCTACCGGTGCCCGGCCGAGCCGAGCGCGGAACCGATCGCGAGCGCCGCGCGTAAGGTGTCCATCATGACGCTCCCGCGCTCGCCCGGTCTCGCGCTCGTGGTGCTCCTGGTGTTGAGCGTGGCCGGCTGCGCGGTGACCAACCCGGGCGCATCGGTTCCCTCGGCGAGTGAGGCCGCTCCATCGATCTCGATCAGGATCGGACCGGACGGTCCGGAGCTCCGCGACGATGCCGTCGTCGCGCTCCAGGCCTATGGGGCCGAGCACGCCGACGAGTACGCCGGGCTGTACGTTGACGAGCAGAGCCAGAGTTCGTTCGTCATGCTCTTCACCGGTCACCTCGAGGAGCACGCCGCGGCGCTCGCCGAGATCTGGCCACGCGTGACCGTGCGCGGCGCGCGATTCAGCGAGGCCGCGCTGACCGCTGTCCTCGAGGGCATGGACCTGCAGGCGATGGCAGCCGATGGGATCGAGCCGCTCTCGGCAGGGCTGGATACCGTGAACAACCGAGTCACGCTCGACGTGAAGAGCGACGACCCGACGCTCGAGGCGCGGCTCGAGCTGCGATACGGCGGCATGGTCGAGGTCACCGTCCATCCGATGCCCCCGGACGAGTGGGCGAACGCGAGGCACGGCGATGGCTGGCGCCTCCTGGCGGCGGGAGAAGCTCGCGACGACGCGTACACGGTGCGTGCCGCGACCGAAGAGGCGGGCTGGCACGAGATGTGGGCGGCCATCGGCCTGGGTGGTGACGCGCCAGCCGTCGACCTCGCGGACGAGGTGGTCGTCAGCTTCGGGCATGGGGTCGGGTCGAGTTGTCCTGACCTGCGGCTCGACGCGGTCGAGGTGGGAAGCCTGGTCTTCAGCCGCACGAGCGATCCGCTGGCCCCGAGGAACTGCACGGACGATCTCGCCGGAGCGGCGGTCTTCGTCGTCGCCCTGGAACGAGACGGCCTGCCGGATGACGGATTCACGCTGCAGCTCGGCCCGGAGCGGGTCACCGGCGGCGGCGCGTTCACCGAGGTGATCGACGTCCCCCTGCCGTGACCTCGCGTCGTGGACGAGATGTGGACAGAACCGGGATCCGGCCGCGAAGTCGGGGATAAGTGGTATTGCGTCTCGTCTGCGTCGGACCCGATACTGAGGTCGTCCCGAAGGGGCAAGCGACACCGGATCCCACGGTTTCGATCGAGGGTTCCGGCACCGGGCTCAGACGGCTTCGGTCGGATGAGAACGGACGGCACGATGGCTTCGGCCAGCGGCGCCGGGCGCCTTGTTCCTTCGGGACATTTGCGTGCCCGGAGATCGCCCGCCGATGCCACGCAGTGGCGACGACGTCGCGCGCAGATGCCGGCCGTTCCCAGGGCCGGCGCCCTCGGCAGGCGGCCACCACGCCGTCCCCTCAGAGCCGCCGGACGACGACCTCGTCGACCTGCCCGGGCGTCACCAGTCGATGCACCGCGGCCAACCCCTCGTCGGCCATGGCCGGCACCGATTCCGCCAGCCAGCGGGCCTGTCGTCGGAGCGCCGCATCCGGGGGTCGGGGAGCGGGTCGCGCCGCGTTCCGAGCTGCAACGACGTCGAACGGCAGGTCAAGCACGATGGCGACCGCCGGCCGGCGATGCCGGCGCGCCACGGCGAGGAGCTGCTCGCGTGCCCACGCCTCGACATTCGTGGCGTCGACCACGGTCAGGCGGCCGCGCCGCAGGCGCATGGCGAGGAGCCGGTGGAGCAGGTCGAACGCATCCTCGGTCGCGCCCTGGGCGTGCGCGTCGTCGGCGATCATGGCGCGCATCGCATCGGACGAGAGGACTTCGGTGGGCGCGAAGTGGCGTGCCGCGAACGTCGATTTGCCGCTCGCCGCGATGCCGACGAGGAGGATGAGCGCATCGCGCGGCACGTCCAGGAATGACGAACGGCCGCCGTAGTGGTCGGCGGCCGTGAGATTCGTCATCGGTGCGTTGGCGGTCAGCCCTGGGCGTCGCAGTCCTGGCACATCTCCGAGTCGGGAATCGGCGCCTTCGGCTGGCCGGTCGCGCGCGGGAGGGCGCGTCCGCAGATCGTCAGGCCGGGTTCGCCGACGAGATGGACCTTGCTGAAGTGGCGATCCGGGAGGCGCCACGTGACATAGCGGCGCTGGCGAAGAGGGGTCGAGGACACAGGGCGGAGCTCCGGTTGCGGACCCAAAGTATGCCAGAAATCCCCCCTTTCCACAAACCGGCTCCGATCTGGCAGCATGGCTCGTGCACCCATGAAACGCATTGGCATCCTCACCGGCGGCGGCGACGTCCCGGGCCTGAATTCGGTCATCAAGAGCGTCGTCTATCGGTCGAGCGAGGTCGGCTGGGAGACGCTCGGGATCCGGCGTGGGTGGAAGGGGCTGACGCACGTCGACCCCACCCGCGAGGACGGCGGCGGCTACGTCCGCCGGCTCGATCGCGTGTCGACCCGCGCCATCGACCGGACCGGCGGGACGACCCTCCACACGTCCCGAACGAACCCGTCGTCGATGTCGCGCTCCGCCTTGCCCGAGGGTCTCGACGAGGCACGCGTCGCATCGATGGCGACCGATGACGAGCGGTACGACCTCACGCCGCTCGTGCTCGACAACCTCGACAAGCTGGGCATCGAGGCGCTGGTGGCGATCGGTGGCGACGACACCCTCAGCTACGCCGCGCGATTGGGGCGCGAGGGCTTCCCGGTCATCGCCATCCCGAAGACGATGGACAACGACGTCCAGGGCACCGAATACTGCATCGGCTTCTCGACCGCGGTGACGCGCGCCAAGGAGCTCATCAACCGCCAGCGTACGACGCTCGGCAGCCACGAGCGGATCGGCGTGTTCCGCATCTTCGGCCGGAACGCCGGCTACACCGCGTGGTACGCCGCCTACGTCACGAGCGCGCGCTGCGTCATCCCCGAGGCGCCGTTCGACCTGGACGCGCTCGCCGATCTCCTGGCCGATGACCGCCGGCTCAACCCGTCCTGGTATTCCTTCGTCATCGCCAGCGAGGGCGCCATCTGGCGCGGGGGTGAGCTGACCGAGGTCGGCGACGCCGACATGTACGGCCACCGCCACAAGGCGAATATCGGCGAGGCGCTCGCCGAGGAGCTGAAGCGCCGCACCGGCGTCGAGACGGTCCACTCCGACCTCACCTACGACCTGCGTTCCGGCGATCCCGACGCGCTCGACCAGCTCGTGGCCATCACGTTCGCCAACATCGCCGTGGATCTCCTCGCGGATGGCATCACCGGCCGCATGGTGGCCGTCCGCGACGGCAACTACTCGCACGCCCCGCTGCCCGCGCGCTCGCTCGGCGCCCGTCAGCTCGACGTGCCGACCATGTACAACGTCGAGCGCTTCCGGCCGCGCTACGAGGCGAAGCTCGGCAGCCCGCTGCTCCTGGGGCCGGCGGTCCTCGAGTGACGGCCGGGGCATCGCCCTGGGCTCCCGATCGGCGTGTCCTCACCCTCGGACTTCTCGGGCTGATCACGGCGGCCGCATTCGAGGGCATGGCCGTGCCGACCGTGCTCCCCGCCATGGTCGACGACCTCGGCGGTCTCGACCTCTACGGCTGGGCGTTCAGCGTCTTCTGGCTCACGAACATCATCGGCATCACCCTCGCCGGCTCGGATGCGGACCGGCGTGGCCCCGCCCGTGCGCTGGCGGTCGGCGCCGTCCTCTTTGCCGCGGGCATGATCGTCTCGGGGGTCGCCGGCGGGATGCCGATGGTGATCGCGGGCCGCGCGATCCAGGGCTTCGGCGCCGGCGCGCTGGGATCGGTGGTGTACACCGCCATCGCCCGCGGCTACGCGCCGGCCGCGCGGCCGCGCATGATCGCGTTCACCTCGAGCGCGTGGGTCGTCCCGGGTCTCGTCGGGCCGGCGCTGGCCGGGTTCCTCGCCGACAGCGTCGGCTGGCGCTGGGTCTTCCTCGGCATGGCCCCGCCCGTGGTGGTCATGGCGCTCGCCGTCCTGCCCGAGCTGCGGCGGCTCGGCGCGGTGCAGCGCGCGGAGGCGCCGGTGCGCAGCGATACCCGGCTCGCGCTCGACGCGGTCCAGCTCGCGGTCGGTTCGACGCTGTTCCTCGGGGCCCTGACCGTCGGGTCGCTGCCGATCGGGATCGCCATGGCGGCGGTCGGCGTCGGGCTCGCGCTCCTGGCGCTCCGCCACCTGCTTCCGCCGGGATCGCTGCGACTCGGGCGTGGCCGTCCGTCGGTCTTCGCCGCCTGCTTCACAGTTGCGTTCGCGTTCTTCGGCACGGAGGCCTTCGTCCCGCTCACCATCGTCGAGATCCGGGACAGCACGACGACGATCGGCGGCCTGGCGCTGTCGGCCGCCGCGGTGAGCTGGGCGACCGGGTCGTGGCTCCAGGCCCGGGCCGCCGGCGCCGGGATCCGGCGCACCCTCGTCGTCCTCGGCTTCGTGCTCATCGCGGTCGGCATCGCGGTGACGTCCCTCATCCTGCTGCCGGCGACGCCCCTGCCGCTTGCTGCCGTCGGGTGGGGGATCGCCGGGCTTGGTATGGGGCTCGCGTTCTCGATGCTCTCGCTGCTCGTCCTCGAGACCGCCACGCCCGGCGAGGAGGGGATCAGCTCCGCGGGGCTGCAGCTGATGTTCACGCTCGGGACGGCGTTCGGGGCGGGCATCGGCGGCGCCGTCGTCGCCCTCGCGGAGGACGGCCACCTCGGTCTGTCACCGGCACTCGGCGTGGTGAACGGCGGCATGCTGGTCGTCGCCCTGCTGGGACTGCTCATCGCGCTGCGCGTCCCGCGCCGTCCGACCGCGGCGGCGGCGACGGACCTCAGCGGCGCGCGGCCGATCTCGTTCGAGCACCCCTGATCGGTCCGTCGAACGCGACCGACGGCTGTCACGTCGCTCCGTCACCATGACCGCATGCGGCGCATCCTGACGATCGACGGGGGCGGCGTGCGGGGGATCATCCCCGCCGTCCTGCTCGCCGAGCTCGAGCGCGTGACCGGGCGACCGACGCGCGAGCAGTTCGACTTCGTGGCGGGCACCTCGACCGGAGCGGTCCTCGCGGCCGGCATCGTGGCCGGCATCCCGGCCGAGCGCCTCGTGGAGCTCTACGCCACCCGGTCGCCGGAGGTGTTCCGCACGATCCCGCTGCTCTCGACGCTGCGCCGCATCGTCACCGGTCGCATGTACGAGACGACGACGCTCCACGCCCTCATTCGCGAGGAGCTCGGGTCGGAGGCCGCGGACTGGGCGCTCAACGACTCGCCGATCGACCTGCTCATCACCGCGAAGCGGCTCGAGGACGGGATGCCGTGGTACTTCGTGCGCGACAACGCGGTGAACTCGTGCCGCGCCGGCGGCATCCGCCTGGCCGATGCGGTCACCGCCTCGGCCGCGGCGCCGACGTACTTCGCACCGTGGGCGATCGCCCCGGTGGGCGAGCTCATCGACGGCGGCATCGGGGTCGCCGGCAACCCGGTCTACCAGGCCTGCGTCGAGGCGTTCCACTACACCGATGACTACTCGCCGTCGTCGACGACGATCGTCAGCCTCGGGACGGGCAAGCTCCTGCGGCGCGAGCGGCCGGGCTGGCTGTGGACGTGGCTCGGCTGGCTGCTCGGTGAGCTCCTGCGCTCGCCCGCCGAGCAGCAGACGGAGCTCGTGCATCGCCACTGGCCGGAGGCGTCGTTTCATCGCCTCGACGTCGAGCTCGAGCGTGAGATCGGCCTCGACGACGTCTCCGGCATCCCGGCCCTCTGCGCCCTGGGCGCGCGACTGGCGGCGAGCGTCGACTGGCACGGGGTCCTCGACGGCACGGACGACCGCTTCCGCGTGACGGACGCGACGACCCTTCCTCGCGAGTACTGCCGCCTCGGTCCCGGCTGAGCGGGGACAAACGTCCCTTGCTCGCCGAGCGGGGAGGGCGTCCACTCTGGGCCAGCCCCGGGGAGGGCCTGCCGTGTCCATCGAACGTGAGCTCAGCCGCCGTTCGTTCATCCGCCGCATGCTCGGCGGCGCGGTCGGGCTCCTCTCGCTCGAGTTCGTCGGCGGGTCGGTCGCGTTCCTGTGGCCGAACGTGCAGAACGGCCTGGGGGCCGCGATCCCGATCGGGGCCGTGGCCGATCTGCTCATTCGCCAGCCCTCGTTCGCCGACGGCTACCCGATGAACGTGGGCGTGGCCCAGAGCTTCCTCGTCAACGTGCCGGCGGCGACCGCGCTCGCCAGCGGCGCCCCCTCGCCGGAGCCCGCCCCGACGGCCGATGACCTCATCGCGCTCTGGCGGCGCTGCCCGCACCTGGCGTGCATGGTCCCCGAGCTGTGCGACGAGCGGAAGCGGTTCCAGTGCCTCTGCCACGGGAGCACGTACAACATCCTCGGAGAGAAGCTCGAGAAGGGGCCCGCGTCGCGCGGCATGGATCGCTTCGCCGTCACCATCGACGCGGACGGCACGGTGGTGATCGACACCCGCGAGGTCATCACCGGCGCGCCGGCAGGTGCGACGACGTTCCGTGACGCGTTCCCGCCGGAGGTCGGCTGCGTCGGCTGAGCGTCAGACGACGTTGATCTCGCGGATCGGCTCGCCCCGCGCGATGCGGCCGTACCCGAGCGGCGTGAGGTCGAGGGTCTCATAGCGCCCGGTCGCGATCCACTCCGCGATGCCGCGGCCGACCGCCGGCGCCTGCTGCAGCCCGTGCCCGGAGAAGCCGTTGGCGAACACGAGGTTCGCGAGCGTCGGATGCGGCCCGACGATCGCGTTGTGGTCGAGCGTGTTGACCTCGTAGTGGCCGGCCCAGGCGTCGAGCAGCCGAGCGCGGTCGAACGCCGGAACACGATGCGCCAGCGCCGGCCACACCACCTCGTCGAACAGCCCGCGGTCGACGTCGAGTCCGAGGGTGTCCGGATCGGCGTCATTGTGTCCCGGGGTGAAGCCCGCGAGGTAGTGCGGGCCTTCGGGCCGGAAGTAGATGCCGCTCGGGTCGACGGTGAGCGGCGCTGCCCCGAGGTCGACCGGTGCCGAGACATGGAACGCGTTGCGCTTGCGTGGACGGACGGGGAGCTCCACGCCGGCGAGAGCGGCCACGTCGGCGGCACGCGGGCCTGCGGCGTTCACCACCCAGCCCGCGCGAATCTCGCGGCCGTCGTGGAGGCGCACGAGGCCGATGCGGTCGCCCTCGCGTTCGAGCGCCGTGACCTCGCCGATGACCTCGGCGACGCCGAGCGACCGTGCCCGGCGCCGGAATCCCTGGAGGAGGGCGTATGCGTCGAACCAACCCTCGTCCCGCAGGCCGAGCGACGCGCCGAGCACGTCGTCGGTACGCATCCAGGCGAAGCGTGCGCCGAGCTCGGCAGGGGAGAGGAGGACGACCGGCACGTCGAGCGCGGCCTGCATCGCATGGTTGCGTTCGAGCGTCGCGAGTCCGGCATCGGTGGTGGCGAGGAAGCAGTAGCCGCGGTCGACGTACTCGACGTCGGGCACCTCGCCATCGACGGCCAGGAAGCGGTCCGGATGGCGCACGACCTCGAGCCCGAAGCGGCTGATCTCGATGTTCAGCGGGGTGCTGAACTGAAGCCGGATGCTCGCCGCGCTGAGCGTGGTCGAAGCGGTGCGGAACGTCGTGTCACGCTCGACCACCACGATCCGGCCATCGAAGCCGGGGTGCAGGGCAAGGAAGGTCGCCACCGACGATCCCACGATCGCCCCGCCGACGATGACGACGTCTGCCTGCTCGGGCCTGCCCACGGCGGCGATCCTACCCGCTTACGATGATGAGCATGTCCGATCCCGCGGTCCGCGTCGCGGACGCCCTGCCGGCCACCGCCGACGTCGTGGTCGTCGGCGGCGGCATCGTGGGCTGCGCGACGGCGTTCTTCGCGGCGCGCGCCGGGCTGCGGGTCGTCGTCATCGAGCGACGGGCGGCGCTGGGCACGCTCACCACGCCCGCCTCGACCGGCGCCTTCCGCCTCCAGTTCGACAACGCCGAGGAAGTGGCCATGGTGCGCGAGGGCGTCGACCTGTTCGACCACTTCGCCGAGCGCACCGGGCTGGACAACTGGGATCTCGACCTCCGCCACGGTGGCTACCTGTTCTGCTCGCTGACCGATGCGACCCTGGACCGATCCCGGCGACTCGTCGCGCGCCAGTCGGCATGGGGCCTCGATGACGTCGAGCTCCTGTCCGGCGACGAGGCGCGGGCTCGCTGGCCGTGGCTGTCGCCCGAGGTGCGCGGCGCGCGCTACCGGGCCGACGACGGCTGGCTCGACGTGAAGCGGCTGACGATGGGCTACGCGCTGGCGGCATCGCATCCCGGTCGCGCGCCGGACGCGACGGCCGGCGGCGGCGCGACGTTCGTCACGCGCTGCGGGCTCGAGGGGATCGACCTCGAGGGCGACCGGGTCGCGGGCGTGCGCACCACGCTCGGACGCATCGACACCGATCGAGTCGTCCTCGCCACCGGTCCGTTCCTCGCCGCATCAGCGCGGTTGGTCGGGGTCGACCTCGACATTCGGCCGACGCGTCGTCAGAAGCTCGTGATCCCGGACCTCCCATCGGTCCCCGCCGATGCGCCGATGACGATCGAGGAGGAGACGGCGGCCCACTGGCGTCCCGCCTTCCGCGGCTGCCTTGCCCTCTTCACCGATCCGACGGCGGCCCCGACCGACCCGGTCGACCCGGTGCCGATCGACCACGACTGGGCGTTCGGCATGCTCGATCCCGCCTCCGACCACGCGCTGGCGCGGGTGGCGCCCTTCTGGCGCGACGCCTGGGCGTCGGGTGCGGCATCGGTCCAGTGGTTCCTCCAGGCGGGGCAGTACGAATACACGCCCGACCGACGGCCGTACCTCGGCGCCGTCGGGCCCGAGGGCTGCTTCGTGAACGGCGGCTACTCGGGGCATGGCGTCATGGCCGGGGCCGGCGGCAGCCGCCTCGTGGTCGACCTCGTCACCGGCGCTGCCGATCCGGCCACCAACCCGTTCCGCCCCGACCGGACGTTCGACGCCCGCGAGCACGACATCCTCTGACGTCGTGCTCGCGGGCGTGTCCGCTCAGGCGCCGGCCTCGGGGTCGGCCTGCTCCTCGCGCTGTCCGTAGGCGGCGTCGGGCGACTGCGCGAAGTCCTCGGACGCGGCGTCGCCGTCGGTCGGCTGGTTCATCGGTCCGTCCGGACGCGGATCCGTGACGGCGGGGTCGCGATCGCCGACCTCGACCGGCTCCTGCTCCTCGCCGTGCGTCTCGCCCTGGGTCATGCCGGAGTACGTGGATTCGGTCATGGGTCCATCCCTTCTGCGTGCCGTGGTTCCCCCGCCCGACGAGAGGCACGGCGCGTGCCAGCCGCGGCCGGCAGGACCATCGGCCGATTGCCGGTCGGGTGAAGGTGGCGACCATGGGCACGTGCTCTCTCCCTCGTGGCCGAGCCCGGCTGCTTCGCGGCGCCCAGCGCTCCCACTCCCGGTCCGCCGGCGGGTGAGCGCCGCCGAGCGCCGGCTGCTGCGGCATGCCGTCCTGCTCGGTTCGGCCGTCATGGCGTGGCTCGTCATCGCCGACCTCGCCACGAATCTCGTCGCCGGCACGCCCGGCGCGGTCGCGCTCGCCCCGTTCGAGGCCGCGGCCGCCGTGGTCACCGTCGCCGTCGGCCTGGCCGCGCGCCGCGCCAAGATCCGGGCGGAGCCGCTGGCCCTCGTCATCCTGCTCGTGGCGCTCGCCGCGGCGCTCGTCGGTCTCACGCTCATGCCGGACGGACGGACGCTCGGTGTGGCCCAGCTGGCGATCCTGCTCGTCGGTGCCGGCCTGTTCCTGCCGTGGTCGCGGCGATGGCACCTCACCGGCATCGCCCTCGCGGTCGGAGAGTGCCTCGCGTACCTCCTCGGTCCGCCGGGCGCCGGCATCCCCGACGTGCAGCGCGGCAGCGCGGTGATCGCCGTGCTCATGGCGGCCGCGACGAGCGTGATCGGCCACGGCCTGTGGCAGGCGCGGTCGCGCGCGATGCTCGAGCAGCAGTTCGCGCTCCGGCACCTCAGCCGCTACGCGCAGCGGCAGGAGGCGCACGTCACCGAGCTCAACCGCGAGCTCAACCGCGTCGCTCGCCGCGACTCGCTGACCGGCGTTGGCAATCGTCTCGCGCTCGACGAGGCGATCGCGCGGCTGCTCGATCAGGGGGACCGCCTCCGACCGCTGCGCTTCGCGCTGGTCCTCTTCGACATCGACCATTTCAAGGCCTACAACGACGAGCATGGCCACCTCGCCGGCGACGCCGCCCTCGGCCGCCTGGGTGAGGTGCTCCGCGGCGTGACCCGCGGCGAGGATCTCGCGTTCCGCTACGGCGGCGAGGAGTTCCTGCTCCTCCTGCCCGAGGTCGATCTCACCGGAGCCATCGCGGTGGCGGATCGGGTGCGCGTGGCAATCGCTGAGGACGCGCGCCGCGGGCTGCCGCCGTTCACGGTCTCCGGCGGGGTGGCGCTCTGTGATCCGGCGGATGGTCGCGACCCCGAGCCACTGCTGCGCCGGGCGGATACGGCCCTCTACCTGGCGAAGCGCGCGGGTCGCGATCGGATCGCCCCCGACGAGCTGTCGGTCGCCATGCAGCGCGAGGAGCTGGCCTCCGCGGGCTGATGCTCATGGCCGCCGTGGCATGCCGCATGCCCTGTGGCGCGCTGGCTGCTCCGTGTCGGTGTCCGGCGGTGTGCCCACTGCTGCCGGACACCGGCCCCTCGGCTTCGGGGCGAGTGTGCCGGCCGCCGCTCCAGTCGTCGCCGTACCATTCATCCGATGGCACCTGGTCGATCCCAGCTCGGACTGGTCGAAACTCCGGCGCTGGCGTCTGCGACTCCTGGGAGATCGCCCTGATGGCCGACGTGTCCGGACCATGGCTGGCGCTCGCGCTGTTGATGTGGACGACGGGGTGCTCGTGGCTGCCAAACGGCACGTGGTTCGCCGAGCTGTCCATCTACGTGGAGAACCGGACGCCCGACCTGCTCGAGTTCTCGGAGTCCGATGCTGGTCAGCTCGTGCGCCGCAGCCGGCTGGATCCTTGTTCGGCCATCCTGATGACGCCCGACGGACGCGCCAACGTATGGGACGGCGTCAGCTTCGCCGTCGAGGCGGAGCCCGTCATCCGCTTCGGAGCTCAGCCCCCTGGCCGTGCCTGGCTGCACAT
Source organism: Candidatus Limnocylindria bacterium (assembly GCA_036380155.1). Lineage (GTDB taxonomy): Bacteria > Chloroflexota > Limnocylindria > QHBO01 > QHBO01 > JACDBZ01. The sequence continues at coordinate 1,494 of DASVFG010000069.1, read as the reverse complement.
CGTCGTCGAAGGCGACGAAGTCAGCGCACGGCTGGTGGATGACGTTCCCAACCCGGAGCTCGCGGACCGCTGCCCGTAGCGACCGTCCATCGGCGCGATGCGGCGCCACGACTCCGCTGATCGCCCTGCCGTGGCGTGCTGGGCGATCCATGTAGGTGGGCTCCCTCGCCGCTGAACACCGGCTTCGACATGACGCCGACGATGTTCGGCGCGCCCTTGGGCCGTCCGGCCAGTGCAGACCACTGATGCCCCACCCAGCTGAGGGCTCATGTGGCGAGATTCAGCGACCGTCGAAGTGGGCCCGGGTGCTCCACGTGGCCCACATCACGAAGCCCCCGCAGAGGAGCGCCACCAGCGCGAGCGGGACCACGAGTACGGCGAACGACCCGGCGACACCCCACCCACGGATTGCCTCAATGGTGAGGAGCAGGCCGCTCCCGAGGAACGCAACGGCGATGGCGAGCGCCAGGAGCCGGCCCCACGCGCGACGTCGGAGGATGCCCACCGTCGCGGCGCCGGCAAGGCCGGCCACGGTGATCGGGACGGCCACCTGATTCGGCGCGGAAACCAGGAACTGGGGAAAGGGCATCCGGGTACCGATGGCGCCCTGATCGAAGTAGCCGAGCACGCCCCGGATCACGTAGGCGACCGCCAGCAGGACGACGACCGAGAGGAGCACGGCCGCGCCGGTGATGCGAGCCGGCCTTGCGGTTCCCACCGGTTCCGGGCGCGTCAATAGCGGATCGGCTTGCTGTCCGGGAAGACGACGTCCTCGCTGACGTCGCTCACGGCACCGAGGTGGCGAGTCATGCCCGAAATTGTGCGCTCGACGTCAACGATGTCGGTTTCCAGGATCGTCCCTGTCTGGGGAAAGTCGGCGCGTAGCATGGGTGCGAAACATACGCCGGGGAGTCCAGCCGTGCCCGCGCAAACCCGAGGCTTCCTGTTCAGCGACCTCCGCGGGTACTCGGCGTTCGTCGAGCGTCACGGCGACCAGGTGGCGCGGCAGCTGCTCGCTCGCTACCGGCACGCGGTCCGTGAGGCCGTCGCCGCCCGTGCGGGAGCGGAGATCCGGACGGAGGGCGACAGCTTCTACGTGGTCTTCGAGTCGGTCAGCGACGCGATTCACGCCGCGCTCGCCATCCAGCAGGCGCTCGCGGCCGCCGGTGAGCCTGCGATCGTCGCCGGCGTCGGGATCCATGCCGGCGAGGCGGAGGATTCCGACGAGGGCATCGTCAGCAGTGCCGTCAACATCGCGGCGCGAATCTGCGCCGTCGCCCCGGCGGGGGAAACTCTCGTCAGTGAGACCGTTCGGGCGCTGACGCGCTCATATCTGCGAGACGTGCGTTTCGTGCCGCGGGGGCAGCGTCGCCTGAAGGGCATCAGCGAACCGGTACGGCTCTACGCCGTCGAGGACGCTGGCGCCGAGCGCATCACCCCACCGCCGGGACGACGCCGCCGCGTCGCGCTCATCGCCGCCTCCACGCTTGCCCT
>DASVFG010000068.1:0-20937 GCA_036380155.1 Candidatus Limnocylindria bacterium | reverse complement strand
AGGGTTGGTGGATACGCTGACCATCTGGCTCCTGGGGCTGGTGGGCGGGCGCGTTGGTGGGCGAGGCGAGATTCGAACTCGCACGTCTTTCGACACCGGCTCCTAAGGCCGGCGCGTCTGCCGTTCCGCCACTCGCCCGTGACGTCCGTGGCGCCTCCGGCGGTGAGTCTACCAACGCGGTCGGCGAGCAACGGTGACCGAACGGTATCGTTCCTTCGTGACCCATCCTGCTGCCGCGCCACCCCGCCCCTTCGCCGTGGAACCACAGCGCGAGCGGCCGGACAGCCCGCCCGAGAGCTACGGCGTGCCGCGCAGCGGCGGCGAGTTCGTCGCCTGGGAGCACGTCGTCCGTCGGCTGACCGACGCGGAGGGCTACTGGCTGGCGACGGTCACGCCGTCCGGTCGGCCGCATGTCGTCCCGATCTGGGGCGTGATGGTCGATGGCGAGCTCTACCTCGAGACGGGCGCGCCGGAGACGGTGAAGAACCGCAATCTCGCGCGGAACCGCAACATCGCGGTCCATCTCGACGGGGTGACCGACACGATCATCGTGCGCGGCACTGCCGAGCCGACGCGGCCGGATCACGGGACACTGGGTGCTGCGCTGGCGGCGGCCTTCCGCGCGAAGTACCCCGGCTACGAGCCCGAGCCGAACGGCTGGGATGACGGCGGCCTCTACCGCGTGGCCCCGTCCAGCGTGCTCGCGTGGGGCGACATGCCGACGGCCACTCGGTGGCGCTGGGAGCGCGAACCCGCCTAGGCCGGCCAGCGGTCAGCGATCGCGGCTCATCCCCGAGTACTCGGCACGGGATGCGGCGGCGCGCTCCCCGGCGGAGTTCGTGACGTCCTGCTTCGCCTTCTCGGGATCGGGCTTGGCCGCGCCACCGGCGGTCCCGACCGCGTCGAGCGCGGCGACCCCTGACGGCGGCTCGCCCGACAGGAAGCGCTCCACGACCTTGCGGGCCAGGGCGGCGGTCAGGATCGCGGCGCCGGCCTCGAACGCGTTCCAGGCGGCCCGCTGTGGGCCGGGTGGCCCCTCGGCAACCTGCTTCGCGAGCTTCTTGCTGATCTTCCCGTGACGACGCGGGTTATGCCGCCAGCGCTGCAGCTCCTCCGACAGCGTCTCGCGCGCCTCGGACGCACGCGGTCCGACGGCACCGGCCATGTGGTCGACCCATGACTGCATCGGCTTGGGGAGCGCGTCGTACGCCTTCTCGGGATCGCTGCGGAACAGCCGGCGACGCACGAGCTTGGCGACGCGCACCGGTCCGCCGGCCACCAGGAACAGCGCACCCGCGCCAAGGCCGATGACGGCCGCCGGGTTCTCCTTGAAGCGCTTCCGGACGTCGAGCGAGTCACGCAGCTGATCGGCCGTGCGCCCCAGCTCCGTCCGCTGCGCCTCGACGGCTAGCCGCGTCGCAGCAAGCGGGTCTTCAGCCACGCGATGTCCTCCTTGACAGCGGCGATCGTCTCTTCGGGGGTGAACTTCGTGCTCGTCACCTGCTTGATGCCGCGCCAGCCCAGGAGGCCGGCCACGAGAAGCAGGACGACGAGGAAGATGAGCGCCACCCACCACAGGCCGATCACGACGAGCACGGCGATGATGAACGCGAGCAGCGCGATGAGGAACATGACCACGATCGCGGCGGCGATCGCGAGCTTCACGACGCCGCCGCGGAGGTGGACGAGGTTCTGCGCGATCTCCTGGCGGCCGCGCTGGACCTCCAGCTTCGCAAGGCCGACCGTCCCCGACACGAGGCGCTTCACGAGGGTGAGCGCGTTCTCGCGACGGCGTGGGGCGTCGCCTGTGGTCATGGCACCTCTCCGGACGGAACAGAACGGCGCGCCCGTGTGACGAGGGCAGCGCCGATGTCGATGATACGCACACGGAGCAGATCCGGTGCCACGCACGTCCGGCAAGCCTCCGCTATCCTCTGCCGCCAATGGCCAAACGACGAACGTCCGGCATCCAGCGGCGTGAGCGCGCGAGCAGCGAAGCGCTGAATCGGCGCATCGACGCGCCCAGCGGCATGTCGCTCCCCGACTGGCGCATCCTCGCCATCGGCGGGGTGCTGCTCGTCGGCGCGATCATCGTCATCCTCGTGCTGCTCCTCGGCTCCGGTCCGAACCCGGACGCCGGTGTCCAGCAGGCGGATGACGGGAACACGCACGTCACGCTCGGCATCGACTGCCGCAACCCCGCGAGCTCCCCCAACGCCACGGAGTGCGGCGGGAGCGATCCGTACTCCTCGCTGCCGGCCACGAGCGGTCCGCACTGGGGCACACCGGCCGAGTGGGGCGCCTACCAGTCGCCGCAGGCCGAGTCCCAGCTCATCCACAACCTCGAGCACGGCGGGATCGTGATCTGGTACGACGCCGACGCGGTGGACGCGGAGGGCGTCGCGGCGCTGGAGCAGTACGTGCGCACCCAGACCGCGGCCGGCATCAGCGGGCGCTTCAAGTTCATCGTCAGCCCGTGGGGCGGGCAGGACGCGCTTCCGGCGCCGGTGGTCGCCACGTCGTGGCGCTACCTGCTCGAGCTGGAGACCGCCGATACGGCGGCGATCGACCAGTTCGCCCGCGAGCACTACGGCATCGCCCCCGAGCCGAACGGCGGCCCGGCGCCTCCCGCGTCCTGATCCGGCGCCGGGTTTGACCCACCCGGTCCGCTCGGGCATCATCTCGACGGGCGCGTAGCTCAACGGCAGAGCAAAGGACTCTTAATCCTTAGGTTGTGGGTTCGAATCCCTCCGCGCTCGCCACATCGAACCCCTGAACGACGGGCCCGTTGCACGGCCCGTCGTCCTCACTCCGGCCTCTGCCCGCGGCCGGTTCGCACGCTCGCGGAGGCATGGAGTGGCCGAGGTTCCGATCCAACGGCACGCCCTCGACAACGGGCTGCGCATCGTCCTGTCGCGCGACCCGCGTGCGCCGCTCGTCGCCGTCAACCTGTGGTACGACGTCGGCTCGAAGCACGAGCGACCCGGCAAGACCGGCTTTGCGCACCTCTTCGAACACATGATGTTCCAGGGCTCGGCGCACGTGGAGAAGGGCCAGCACTTCAGCATGGTCCAGGCCGCCGGCGGCACGCTGAACGCGTCGACCTGGTTGGATCGCACGAACTACTTCGAGACGCTTCCCGGCCATGAGCTCGAGCTGGCGCTGTGGCTCGAGTCGGACCGCATGGCGAGCCTGCTGCCCGCCATGACGCAGGAAAAGCTCGACAACCAGCGTGACGTCGTGAAGAACGAGCGTCGCTACAGCGTCGACAACCAGCCGTACGGGGACTGGGACGAGCGCATCCAGGGCCTCGTCTACCCCGATGACCACCCGTACCACCATTCCACCATCGGCTCGATGGAGGACCTGTCTGCCGCTTCGCTCGACGACGTCGGCGAGTTCTTCTCGACCTACTACGCGCCGAACAACGCGGTCCTCACCGTCGCCGGTGACTTCGAGCCCGATGCGGCCCTCGAGGCGATCGGCCGCTACTTCGGTCCGATCCCGCGCAACGAGACGCTGCCGGCCCCCCCGGACATGACGCTGCCGGCCTCGCTCGGTGGCGCGGTGCGTGTCACCGCTCCGGACCAGGTGCCGCTGCCGCGCATCTACCTCGCGCACCGCATCCCGCCGTTCGGGACCGATGCGTTCGATCGGTTCGATGTTGCCGCCGACGTGCTCAGCTCGGGCCGCGCCTCGTGGCTGTACGCCAACCTCGTTCGCACGCAGCGGCTCGCGCAGGACGTCAGCGTCTTCGTCTTCCCGATCGTCGGCGGCGCCAGCATGTTCGTGGCGTGGGCCACGGCCCAGCAGGGCGTCGATCCGGCCACGCTCGAGGGCGCGCTCCTCGCCGAGCTCGACCGTCTCGGCGCCGACGGTCCGACCGACGCCGACCTCGAGCGCGTCCGGAACCTCCAGGCCAGTCGCAGCGCGGCGTCCCTGGAGCGCATCAGCGAGCGGGCGGATCGGCTGTCCATGTACGCCTGCCTCTTCGACGATCCCGGCCGCATCAACGAGGAGGTGAGCCGCTACGCGGCCGTCGATGCCGCCCAGGTCGCCGATGCGATGCGCACCGGCATCACCGAGGACAACCGCGTGACGCTGACGTACGTGCCCGCCGAGGCCGCGGCATGATCGCCCGACCGCCGGCCGGGTCCCCGCGGCCGTACCGCTTCCCGGACGTCACGCGCCACACGCTCGCGAACGGCCTGGGCGTCTGGCTCGTGCCGCTGCCCGAGCGCGAGCTGGTCAGCGTCCACTTCCTGACCGATGCCGGCGCGGCCACCGAGGACGACGCGCAGGCGGGCGTCGCGGCCCTCACCGCCCAGCTGCTCGTCACCGGCACCCGCGACCTCGATTCGGCCGCGTTCGCGGAGACGACCGAGCGCCTCGGCATCGAGGTCGGCAGCGAGTCGTCCTGGGACAGCGCGCGTGCCGGCTTCCTGGCCCTCCGTGAGCACCTCGACACCGGCATGGGCCTCCTCGCCGACATGCTCCGCGCGCCCCGGTTCGACCCGTCCGAGTTCGAGCGGCTCAAGGCCGAGCGCCTCGCCGACATTCTCCAGGCGCGCGCCGAGCCCGGCCGCCTCGCCGACGAGCGATTCCTCGGCGAGGTGTTCGCGGATGGCGTGCCGTACGGTCGGCTGTCGGCCGGCACGCCGGAGTCGGTCGGCGCCCTCACGATCGAGGAGGTCGGCGCCCACCACGCGACGCGCTACGCCCCGAACGTGGCGGACATCATCCTCGCCGGCGCCTTCGACCCGGACGTCGCCCTCGCGGCCGTCGACCGCCACTTCGGCAGCTGGACGGGCACCGGCCCGGGCCACCGCACCATCAGCCCGACCGAGCGTGGCGGGCGGCGGATCGTTCTCGTCGATCGGCCCGGGTCGGTGCAGTCGGAGCTGCGGGTCGGCCACCTCGGCATCGATCGCGCGGACCCGCGCTACTTCCCCGCCATGGTGATGGCCGCGCTCCTGGGTGGCGTGTTCGGCAGCCGCCTGAACCATCGGCTTCGCGAGGAGCTCGGCTACACCTACGGCGCCCGCTGCTCGTTCGACCCGCGTCGCGCGGTCGGACCGTTCAGCGCGACCGCCGCCGTCCAGACCGAGGTCACCGTCGACGCCATCCGCGAGCTCCTCGGCCAGCTCGACCGCATCCGGGAGGCGCCGCCGGAGGAGGCCGAGCTCGCGGAGGTGCGCGACTTCCTCGTCGGTGTCTTCCCGCTGCGCTTCGAGTCGACTGCCGGGATCGCCGCGGCCATCGAGCCCCTCGCCATCTACGACCTCCCCGACGACTGGTGGCACACGTATCGGTCGAAGCTCGAGGCGGTCACGCCCGACGACGTCCACACCGTGGCCCGCGAGCTCATCCGGCCCGACGAGGCGCTCATCCTCCTCGTCGGCGACGCCGCGAAGCTGCGCGACGACCTCGCCGCCGCCGGCCTCGGCGAGCTCGAGGTGCGCACCGAGAGCTGACCCCGGGCGCCGTTGCTGCCACGTCGACATACGGTGTCGCTTCGGATGGCTCGGCGCGCCGCATCGGCGCCAGCTGGACATGCGGTCTCGAGATGGCGCACATCTCACGCTGGGACCGATGGATGAGGTCGCGGATCGCTTCCCCGACCGACACCACGGGTCGAGATGGCAGCCGTTCGGCCGCGCAGCCGGACGACGAGTCGGGCTAGCCCTGCTCCGCGTGGCGCCGGCCGAGCTCGGCCTCGACGGTCGCGAGATCGATGCCCCGTGCGCGGAGCAGCACGAGCGCGTGGTAGAGCAGGTCGGCCGCCTCGGCGACGACCTCGTCATCGGTCCCGGCCAGCGCGGCGGCCGACAGCTCCCCCGCCTCCTCGGTCACCTTCTCGGCCGGCCGTCGTGGTCCGCCGGCGAGGAGCCGAGCGGTGTAGGACGTCTCGGCATCCGCTGCCGCGCGCTCGCTGATCACTCGCTCGAGGGTCCCGAGCGCGAACCGGTCGGCACCGTCGAAGCAGGTGCGCGTGCCGCGATGGCAGGCCGGTCCGGCGGGGTGGACGCGGTAGGTCAGGGCGTCGGCGTCGCAGTCGACCCCGATGGCGGTCACGTGGAGCAGGTTGCCGCTCGTCGCGCCCTTCCGCCACAGCTCGTCCCGCGACCGTGACCAGAAGTGCGCCTCGCCGGTGGACTCGGTTGCGGCGAGCGCCTCCGCGTTCGCCCAGGCGAGCATGAGGAGCGTGCCATCGGCCGCATCGGTGACGACCACGGGGAGGAGCGGGCCGATGGACCAGTCCGGGCGGGCGTCGCTCAGCCAATCCATGCCGCCACCTCCGCATCCGAAACGGGCACGGGAACCGGCCGGACGCTGATCCCCCGCTGCGACAGTGCCTCCTTGAGCGGGCCGATGCGCAGGAGCCCGAAGTGGAGGGTTGAGGCGAGCAGCGCCGCCGACGCGCCGCCGGCGTCGAGGACGTCGGCCACGTCATCGACCGACCCCGCGCCGCCCGACGCGATGACCGGCACCCGGACCGCGCCGGCCACGGCCCGCGTGAGCGCCAGGTCGTACCCGGACCGCGTCCCGTCGCGGTCGATGCTCGTCAGCAGGAGCTCACCGGCGCCCCGTTCGGTCGCCTCGCGCGCCCAGGCCACGGCATCCCGTCCCGTGGCCTCGGTGGCCGCCACGCCGCGCACCGTCCACGTTCCGTCACCGGCCGACGCGGCGTCGATGGCGACGACGACCGACTGCGACCCGAGCCGATGCGCGAGCCGCTCGATGAGGGATGGATCGCGGAGGGCCGCGCTGTTGACCGCCACCTTGTCGGCCCCCGCGTCGAGGAGCGCGGCGGCATCCTCGAGCGAGGCGACCCCGCCGCCGACGCCGAGCGGGACGTCCAGCGCGGCCGCCGCTCGGCCGATGAGGGCCACGAGCGACGGGCGCCTGTCGCGGGTGGCACCGATGTCGAGGATCGTGATCTCGTCGGCGCCCTCGGCGGCGTAGCGGGCGGCCAGCTCGACCGGGTCGCCGGCATCGACGAGGTCGGCGAAGCGCGTGCCCTTCACGACGCGGCCATCGGTGACGTCGAGGCAGGCCACGATCCGCCTGCGGAGCGTCATGCGAGCACCGCCAGCGCCTCGGCCGGATCGACGGCGCCGGTGAGGAGCGCGAGGCCGACCACGGCGCCGTCAAGGCGGAGGTCACGGAGGGCGCGCAGGTCGTCGAGCGAGCCCACCCCGCCGGCGGCAACGAGCACCGCCTCCGGGAATGCGGCCCGCAGGGCCGTCAGCGCGGGGAGATCCGGCCCGGCGAGCGTGCCGTCGCGGCTCGTCTCTGTCACCACCAGCCGCGCGGCCCCCGCGTCGAGCAGCGTGCGCGCGTGCGCGACGGCCGCGCCGCTCCCCTCGCGGAGCCAGCCATCCAGCGCCGGGACGCCGCCGCGCAGGTCGAGCGACACGCCGACCCGCCCGGGATGCCGTGCCGCCGCGGCCGCCAGGAACGCGGGATCCTCGATCGCCGCCGTCCCGAGCAGGACGTCGTCGACGACGTCGAGCGCCGCATCGACATCGGCCTGGCTGCGGAGGCCGCCTCCGAGCTCGACGCGTACGCCGGGTCCGACGGCGCGAGCCGCGGCCACGACCTCGGCGACGAGCGGCAGCTGCACCGGCCGTCCGGCGCGCGCGCCCGCGAGATCGATCACGTGGAGGCGGCGACAGCCGGCGGTGACGAAGTGCCGGGCGAGGCTCGGCGCGTCGCGGTCGGCGCTGACGCGGCGGTCATAGTCGCCCTGGACGAGGCGCACCGCGCCACCGTCGAGCAGGTCGATGGCGCAGATGAGCTCCATCAGGCCGACACCGATGCCGCCACGCCGTCGAACCGGCCGACGGCGAATGCCCGGAGCAGCGCCCGCCCGACGGGGCCGGACTTCTCCGGGTGGAACTGGGTGCCGGTCAGGGAGCCGGCGCGCAGGAGCGACGGGAAGGTGAAGCCGTCGACGGTCGTGGTGCCGGCCACCGCCGCCGCACCCGCGTCCGGCCAGTAGCCGTGGACGAAGTAGGCGTCGAACGCACCACCCGCGGTGCGGACCTCGTTCCAGCCGATGTGCGGGACCTGCCGCGGGCCGCCTTCGTCGGGTGGCGGGAACGCCCGGCAGCGGCCGGCCACGAGGCCGAGCCCGGGCGCGTCACCCTCGTCGGAGCCTTCGAGCAGGAGCTGCGCGCCGAGACAGACGCCGAGCAGCGGACGGCCAGAGCGGCCCCAGGCGCGGACCGGCTCCCACAGGCCGTTGGCCGTGAGCGCCTCGACGGCGGATGGCGCCGCGCCCACGCCCGGCACCACGATGCGCTCGGCCGCGCCGAGCCCCTCGGCCGTGGCGACGAGCCGGGCGTCGACACCGACCGCGGCAAGCGCGCGAAGCACCGAGCGCGTGTTGCCGGCGCCGTAGTCGACGACCGCGATCACCGCAGCGTCTCCTTGCTGCTCGGCACCGCATCGGTGCTGGCGAGGCGCGGATCTGCCTCCCACGCCATGCGCAGCGACCGGGCGAGGGCCTTCGCCCCGCCCTCGACGAGGTGGTGGGTGCTGCGTGCCTTGCGCACGTCGAGGTGGATGGCCGCCCGCAGCTCGCGCGCGAGCGTCTCGACGGCGTGCGGCCACAGCTCGAGCCACACGCTGGCGGCGGTCTGCGGATCAGGGACGGGCTCGACGTCGGCGTAGCCGCGACCGCCGAGATCGACCGCGCAGGATGCGAGTGCCTCGTCCATCGGCAGGCGCACGTCGCCGTAGCGACGGATGCCGCGCCGCTCCCCGAGCGCCTCGTCGATCGCGCGGCCGAGGACGAGGAACGTGTCCTCCACCGTGTGATGCTCGTCGACGTGGACGTCGCCGCTCGCGCGCACCTCGAGGTCGATCAGCGCATGGCGGGCCAGGAGGGTGAGGACATGATCGAGGAAGCCGATCGGCGTCGCGACCTCCGCCGTTCCGGTGCCGTCGAGGTCGACCCGCACCGAGATCGTCGTTTCTGCCGTTGCCCGCTCCGCTGCGCCGATGCGCGTCATGCCAGGACCTCCTCGAGCGCCGTGGTGAGGCGCCGTTCTTCGTCGTCGATGCGGGCGGTCGCCCGCAGCCAGCCGGCCATCGGGCCGGTCTCGTAGCGTCGCACCGCGACCCCACGCGCCAGGAGCGCATCGTCGACCGCCGCGGCCGATGCGCCCTCCGGCGGAAGGAAGGCGACGAAGTTCGTCACCGAGTCGATCGTCCGGCAGCCGAGCCGGGTCAGCGTCGCGGCCAGGCGGTCGCGCGCGGCGATGACCGCGGCACGACGAGCTCGGGCGGCCGGCTCGGCGGCCAGCACGGCGAGCGCGAGCGCCTCGGACGGTGCCGCCAGCGAGAGCGGCAGGCGGATGGCATCGAACCGATCGGCGAGGCCAGCGGGCACGACGAGGTAGCCGACCCGCGCCCCGGCCAGGCCGTGCGACTTCGCGAGCGAGCGGAGGACGAGCAGGTTCGGGAGGTCGTCCTGGAGGGGGACGGCGGACGTGGACTCCGGCTCGGCGCCGATCGAGTCCTCGCCGAACTCGAGGTACACCTCGTCGACGCAGACGAGCGCCGGGAGGCCGTCCGCCAGGCGGCGGACCTCGTCGCGGCCGTAGGCGTCGCCGGTCGGGTTGTTCGGAGAGCACAGCCACGTGAGGCGAGCGGCGCTGCGCTCGGCGGCGGCACGAATCGCCTCGACGTCCTGGCGGGTGCCCGGATCACGGCGCGGCACGTCGACGACGCGCGCTCCGGCCAGCCGCGCCTCGACCGCGAACATCGCAAACGTCGGGGTCGGGACGACGACCGCGTCACCGTCACCGACGGCAGCGGTCGTCACCAGGCGGATGAGCTCGTCAGCCCCGGCGCCCGGCACGATGCGCCGGGGATCCACGCCGAGCCGCGCACCGAGTGCCGCGCGCAGACGCCCGTAGGCGAGGTCGCCGTACTCGGACGCGCGACTCGGGACGAACGCGGCGAGGGCCGGCGCCACGGCGTCGAGGGCTCCGCCGCCCAGGGTGTTCATGTCCGCGCGGACCACCGCGCTGACCGGGATCCCCGCCCGGGCGGCGAGCACCTCGTCCGACGGCTCGGCCGGGTAGGCGCTCACCGGCGCGGGACGCCGGAGGAGGTCGATCGGGTCGTCCGGTTCGGGTGCCGCTGTCGCGGCACGCTCGGCGCGGGCGGTGACGCTTGCCCCATGGGCGGCAAGGCCCTCGGCAGCGGCGATGGCCGCGACGGTCGGGGCGATCCCGGCCACGCCGCTCGGCGTCAGGCGCTGGACCTCGATCCAGCGGCCGAACGTGTCCACACCGATGCCGGACCACGCCCGCGCGGCGCCGCCGGTCGGAAGGACGTGGTTCGTGCCGGTCGCGTAGTCGCCGGCGGCGATCGGCGACCACGGGCCGAGGAAGATGGCCCCCGCATGGCGGATGTCGGCGCCGAGGCGGTCCGCATCGACGCACTGCAGGCTCACGTGTTCGGCGGCCACGGCGTTCACGACCTCGATGCCCTCGTCGAGCGTGACCACGAGGACGGACCGGCCGTGGTCGGCGAGTGTCGTGAGCGCCCGCTCGCCGGTGGCGAGGTCGGCGGCACGGCGCGGCAGCGCGGCGTCCACCGCGTCGAGGAACGCCGGATCGGGGCTGACGACGACGGCGATCGAGTCGGGGCCGTGCTCGGCCTGTGCGAGCAGGTCGAGGGCGACGAGCTCCGCATCGGCCGATCCGTCGGCCAGGACGACGCACTCCGACGGACCGGCCGGCAGGTCGACCGCCACGCGATCCGCCACGAGCCGCTTCGCGGCGGTGACGTACGCGTTCCCGGCTCCGAGGATCTTGTCGACCGGCCGGATCCGATCCGTGCCATACGCCAGCGCGGCGATGGCCTGCGCGCCGCCAGCGCGGAGCACGTGCCGCACGCCGGCGATGCGGGCCGCCACGAGAATGCTCGCCGCCACGCGGCCATCGCGGTCAGGGGGCGTCGCGATCACGACCTCGTCGACGTCGGCGAGGGCGGCCGGTACCCCGACCATGAGCACGCTGCTGGCATAGGCGGCACGACCACCGGGGACGTAGGCGCCGACACGCTCGAGTGGCTGCCATCGGCGCCAGGCGGTCACGCCGGGCGCGGTTCGCACGCGCCGCTCGACGCGGAGGGCGTCGCGCTGGTCGGCGTGGTATCGGCGGATGGCGGCGGCAGCTCGCCGCAGCGCGGTCTCGAGCGTCTCGTCGACCCGGGCGTCCTCGATCTCGGAGGGGTCGATCCACGGGTCGACGAGGTCGGCGCCGTCGAAGCGCGCGGTCGCGGCCCGGAGCGCCTCGTCGCCACGCGACCGCACGTCGGCCACGATGGCCGCGACGTCCGCTGCCGGCGGCTCGGGTCGCAGGCCGTCGAGCCAGGCGGTCCGCGCCGCGGCCCCCAGATCGGTCCAGGTCACGCGCCCCAATGCGCTCATCGCATGACCTTCTCGATCGGGACGACGAGGATGTCGCGCGCGCCCGCCTCCTTGAGGGCCGGCACGATGCGCCACAGCTGGCTGCGCTCGACGACGGAGTGAATGGCGATCTGCGTCGGGTCGGCGAGGGGCATCACCGTGGGCCCGGAGAGCCCCGGGATGAGCGCCCGGATGCGATCGAGCGCATCGGCCGGCGCGTTCATCATCATGTACTCCCGGCCGCGCGCGTCGAGCACGCTGCGGAGCATGTCGACGAGCGGCTGGACGCGCGAATCGCCGTCCGCGGTCGCCGCGCGGGCGACGAGCACGGCCTCCGACGCGAGCAGCGTCGCGATCGGGCGCAGGCCGTTCATGCGCAGCGTGCTGCCGCTGGCGACGAGGTCGACGACGGCATCGGCCACCCCGAGCTGCGGGGTGACCTCCACGGCACCGCGGACCTCCACGACCTGGGCGTCGACACCGCGCTCGGCGAGGTAGCGCTCCGTGACGCGTGGGAACGAGGTCGCGATCCGGCACCCTGCCAGGTCGGCGGCGTCACCGGCCGTCGACTCGCGCGGGACGGCGAGCACGAGCGAGCAGGCACCGAACCCCAGCGGCACGATGGTGCGCAGGTCGCCGCCATGCTCGGCCACGAGATCCGCGCCGGACAGGCCGAGCTCGACGAGGCCATCGGCGACGTACTCCGCGATGTCCTCCGTGCGGACGAAGAGGAGCTCGAGGTCGGCGTTCGCCACCGCGGCGGAGAGCCTCCGCTCCGACAGCTCGAAGTCGAGCCCGGCCGCACGGAGCAGGTCGACCGCCGGCTCGGCCAGCCGGCCCTTGCTGGGGAGGGCGAGGCGCAGCGGCGCGGTCATCGCGCCCGGCCCCCGGCCGCGGAGCGTCGCTGCCGGTCGAGGACCAGCCGGTACCCGTCGCGGCCATAGCGGAGCCACTGGTTGACGCGGCTGATCGTGGCGCTCGAGGCACCGGTGCGCTCGCTGATCTCGTGGTAGCTCACGCCCTCGTCGAGGAGGCGGGCCACCTCCCAGCGAGCGGCGAACTCGCGCAGCTCGCGGACCGTGCACAGGTCCCGCAGGAAGCGGAGCGCCTCGTCGCCGTCGGCCAGCGCCGCGACGGCGGCAGCCAGGTCGCGCGTGGCCGCCGTCATCCAGCGGTCCTCGGTGATCGGGGCGTTCGCCCCACGTCGTTCGGTCATCGCTTTAGCACGCTAAAGCACTAGCCGGTCCGCGTCAAGCGGCCGTGTCGTCCTCGACCGGGAAGCGGAGCGCGAATACCGCGGCCGGACGGCGCTCCTCGAGCTGGACCGAGCCCCCCATGGCCTGCATCGTGGCGCTCACGAGGTAGAGGCCGAGACCGAGGCCCCGTCCCGCCGCCACGCGCTCACGGAACAGCCGCTCGGCAACGTCGTCGGCGATGCCCGGCCCCTCGTCGCGGACCCGAAGGGTCACCGGCGGCCCGGCGGTCACCTCGAGGTGGATCGGCCGGCCGACGGTCGAGTAGCGGTCGGCGTTCGTCAGCAGGTTCGTGATCGCCTGCTCGGTGAGATGCCGGTCTGCCACCACGCGCACATCCGGGTCGACCTCGACCAGCACCTGGCGATCGGACCCGCGCGCCCGGAGCCGTTCGACGGCGGAACCGATGGCCGGCGCCAGCTCGAACGCTTCGCGGTTCGCCTCGATGCTACCGGTGTCGGCGCGCGAGTAGAGCTCGAGCCGCTCGAGGATGCCGATCGCGGCGTCCACCGACTCGAGGGCACGACCGCTGTGCCCGGCCGCGCGCTCGGAGAGGTTCGGGTCGCGTTGGGCGAGCTCGATGCGGGCCTTCGCGACGGCGAGCGGGTTCCGAAGCTCGTGGGCCACGAAGCTCGCGAAGCGCGACAGGCGCCGGCGGTCCTCTTCCTCCTTGCCGACGTCGCGGAGCAGCAGGACCGCCCCGCCGCCCGGGATCGGCGTGCCCTCCACGTCGACCAGCACGTCGCGCCCCGACATCGGGATGCGCAGCGTCAGGCGGCGTCGGACGGCCTCGCGTTGCGCGACGACCTGCGGCCACTCCGCCGGGTCGAGCGGCCGGCCACGCTCGTCGCGTGGCTCGGTGGCGCGACCCCACTCCTCGATCGGGCGCTCGACGAAGCTGCGGCCGAACAGGCGGAGCGCGGCGCGATTGCCGTACGTGCCGCGCAGGGCGTCGTCGTACACGACGAGCGGCTCGGGGATCGACTCCGCGACCTCCTCGAGGCGGGCACGCTCCCGTTCGGCGCCGATGAGCGCCGCATCCACCTCGCGCCGAGCCACTTCGAGCCGCTGCCGCTCCTCGGCGGCGGAGGCTTCGGCGGCGTGGCTGGCACGGAGGGCGGAGGCCGCCACCTCGCGATCCACCTCACCACGGTGGACGAGGTAGACGAGGATCGGCGAGCCGAACACGAACGCCGCCAGGCGGACGATCTCGCTCGGCATCAGCTCGACGTCGCGCTGCGTCGTCAGCAGCGTGCCGACCACGATCGCGACGCTGGCCGCCCATGCCCAGCCGGCGGCCGATGCGCCGAGCAGGAGCCCGATGAGCGCGATGGCGAGCACGAGGAGCACGGTGTACGGCAGCCCGCGGAGCTCCGGGCCAGAGAAGGTGGAGCTCCCGATGGCGGTGGCCGCGCCGATGGCGGCCCCGATGAAGGCGCGCCGATCCGGCCACAGCGCCGCGAGGAAGGACCTCCGATCCGCCGGCTCGGTCACGTGTCGCTCGTCACCGGAGGGCGGACGCGCCGGCGCGCGCGCGCCAGGCGCTCGCGGGCGGCCGAGATCCGCCGCCATGGCGACGTCACCCTCCGGGCGTCGAGCGCCGCCGGGTGGTCGCCGCGCGCGATCGCGGCGAGAAGCTCCGAGGCGCGGTCGAGCTGGCCGGCCTCGGTCAGGACCTGGACGAGCGAGAACCAACGTCCCGGATCGATGACGGGGGCGGCGACCACGCGCTCCACGAGCTCCGCGGCGCGGCCCGCGTGCCCGGCACGCCGATGCGCGACGATCGCCGACCGGTAGTCGGTGAAGCTCGGCTCGATCTCGATGGACTCGAGGAAGTTGAGGAGCAGCTCGGCGTTCTCGGCGCGCCGCGCCGCAGGCCCGCGGCGCACGTGGGCGTCGCGATAGGCGCCGAGCAGGACGCGGACCTCCCGATCCGCCCACCGCCGTCGCGGCGTGTCCTCGGCGGCGCCCTCGCCGATCCCGGAGATCACCATCGCGCCGCGCAGCTCCTCGCCCGTCGCCAGGTACGCGTCCCGCAGCCCGAGGTTGACGATCTCCGACCACGGAGCGCCCAGCTCCACGATCCGCTCGAGGACGCCAAGCGAGTCGTCGACGCGCCCGCGCTCCGCGTAGTGCCGTGCCGCGAAGCGCAGCCAGTAACGCTCCTCGTGGGTCCGCCAGTCCTCCCCGTCGAGGTGATGCTCGACGATCCAGCGATCCTGCGCCGCCGGGCCGGCGAGGAACACCTCGGCCGGGATGCGGAAGCCGGCCACCGACCGCCATTGCGGCTGGTGCCAGGGGCTCGGCACGCCGGGCTCGACACGGAAGTGGCGCCGTCGTGCGCCGGCACGCTCGCGCTCGCCCTCCTCGAGGGGCCAGTCGAGCGTCGCCGCTCGTCCCGACTCGAGCGCGTGGTCGTAGTGCAGCCGCCGCACCGGGTCCCGCAGCTCGGCCCACGCGCGGTTGAGGATCGAGGTGCGCCGCGTCGCCACATCCGACGATGGGGCGCGATCCGGGTGGTGCCGCAGGACCGCCCCACGGAACGCGGTGCGCAGCTCCGCCGCCGAGGCCGACGGAGGAACGCCGAGGACCTCGTAGTAGTCGCGGGGATCGGTGCGGCTCGCCGCGGTGGCTGGCATCCGACCGAGTCTAGCGTCGGCGGTCGAGCACGGCTGCCCATCGGCTAGACTGCGGCGCATGCCAGCCACGCCCAGCCCCGGGCAGCCCCGGGCGGGGCATCTCCTGATCATCGGCGGTGCGGAGGACAAGCTCCGGCAGCGCCAGATCCTGCTGCGCTTCGTCTCCCTGGCGGGCGGCGCCGATGCCCGCGTGGTCGTCATCTCGACCGCGTCCTCGCTCGGTGACGAAGCGACCGAGCTCTACCTCTCGCTCTTCCGTCAGCTCGGGATCGCCGACGTGCGCGGCATGCGACCGCTCGTGCGCGAGGACGCGAACGACCCGCGCGTCGTGGCCGCGCTCGACGACGCGACCGCGATCTTCATGACCGGCGGCAACCAGCTGCGCCTTTCCAGCGTCATCGGCGGCACGCTGCTCGGGCGGACGCTCGCCGAGCGGCATCGGCGGGGGGCGGTCGTGGCGGGCACGAGCGCCGGCGCATCGGCCATCGCCAGCCACATGGTCGCCTTCGGCACGAGCGGCGCCACGCCGAAACAGCGGATGACCCAGATGAGCGCCGGGCTCGGCCTCCTGCCGGGCGTGCTCATCGACCAGCATTTCGAGCAGCGCAACCGGTTCGGCAGGCTCCTCGCGCTCGTCGCGCAGTCCCCCGCCCTGCTCGGCATCGGGATCGACGAGGACACCGCCGCGCTCGTCAGCCCCCAGGGCATCCTCGAGGTGCTCGGCAAGGGGTCGGTGACGATCCTCGACCCGGCCACGATCCAGACCGATGCGTACGAGGTGAAGCGCCATCGGCCGATCATGGTCTCCGGCGTGATGCTGCACTCCCTGCCGTCGGGCTACCGTTTCGACATCCGCAAGCGGAAGCTCATGGCCCCGCTGCGGCCGGTGAGCGCCACGGACCGCGAGATCGCGAGCCTCAACGCGGCGACGAAGAACACGCGGAAGCTCATCCGTCGCATCGCGGCGGAGGGGGCCGATGACACCGCGCCGGAGCGCGCCGCGCGGCGCGCGCTCCGTGCCCGCCGGATGGAGGAGGCGAGCGAGTGACGACCGCACGACGCAAGGCCGACGACCGCCCTCGCCGCCGGCGCGAGGTCATCCCACCCGACGGCGCCACCCCGCAGCCAGAGCTTCGGATCGTCGAGACCCGCGTCTACCGCGGTCCGAACTACTGGAACTACGACCCCGCCATCAAGCTCATCGTCGACCTCGGCGTGCTCGAGTACTTCCCGTCGAACACGATCCCCGGCTTCGTCACCGCGCTCCTCGAGATGCTCCCGGGCGTCGGCCAGCACACCTGCGGCACCGGGCGCCCCGGCGGCTTCACCGATCGGCTCAACGACGGGACATGGGTCGGCCACGTGGCCGAGCACATTGCCCTCCAGCTTCAGCGCGAGGCCGGAACCGAAGTCGGTCGCGGCAAGACGCGCTCGACCGGTGAGCCGGGCCGCTACCACGTCGTCTACTCGTACGGCGAGGAGAGCGTGGGCATCGCCGCCGGCAAGCTCGCCGTGCGTCTCGTCAACCATCTCGTCACCGCCGAGGACGGCTTCGACTTCGGCGCCGAGCTCGAGAGCCTCATCCTTCTCTCCGAGCGGTCGGCGTTCGGGCCCTCGACCCAGGCCATCCTCGACGAGGCGGCGCTGCGCGACGTGCCGTTCATCCGCCTCAACGACCAGTCGCTCGTGCAGCTCGGCCACGGCATCCACCAGCAGCGCATCCGCGCCACGATGACGAGCAAGACCGGCTCGCTCGGCGTCGACATCGCCGGCGACAAGAAGCTCACGAATCGGCTGCTCGCCGCAACCGGCGTCCCGGTCCCTCGCTCGGAGATGGTGCGCGGCGAGGAGCAGGCGGTGGCCGCGGCGCAGCGCATCGGCTTCCCGGTGGCCATGAAGCCACTCGACGGCAACCACGGCCGCGGCGTGATGCTCAACCTCGCCGATGCCGCGGCGGTGCGCGACGCGTATCCCGTCGCACGTGCCCAGAGCCGCACCGGCGTGCTGGTGGTCGAGAGCTATCTCACCGGCAACGACTATCGGTGCCTCGTCATCGGAGGCGTGCTGCGGGCGGTCGCGCAGCGCGTGCCCGCCCACGTCGAGGGCGATGGGCGGCACACGCTCGCCCAGCTCGTGGAGCTGACGAACGCCGATCCGCGGCGCGGGATCGGCCACGAGAAGGTCCTGACCCGCATCAAGATCGACGACGAGTCGACCTCCTACGCACGCGAGCAGGGCTTCGAGATGTCCGACGTCCCGCCGCGATCGCAGCGCGTCTACCTCAAGCGCACCGGGAACATGAGCACCGGCGGCATCAGCATCGACCGCACCGAGGAGGCGCACCCGGACAACGTCGAGATCGCCGAGCTGGCGGCCCGCGTCGTCGGGCTCGACATCGCCGGCATCGACCTCGTCTGCCCGGACGTGAGCCAGCCGGTCCGCGAGACCGGCGGCGGCATCGTGGAGGTCAACGCGGCGCCCGGGTTCCGGATGCATACCCACCCGACCGAGGGCGAGGCGCAGTACGTCGCGAAGCCGGTCATCGACATGCTCTTCCCGCCCGGTGCGCCGTCACGGATCCCGATCGTCGCCGTGACCGGCTCGAACGGGAAGACGACGACGACCCGGATGATCGCGCACATCATGAAGGGCATGGGCCGCAAGGTCGGCCTGACCTCGACGGACGGGATCTACGTCGACGGCCGGATCGTGCGCAAGGCCGATGCGTCCGGGCCGAAGTCCGCCTCGATGGTGCTCCAGAACCCGACGGTCGACTTCGCGGTCTTCGAGGTGGCGCGCGGCGGCATCCTGCGCGAGGGGCTCGGCTACCAGCGCAACGACGTCGCCGTCGTGCTCAACGTCACCGGCGATCACCTCGGTCTCGGCGGCATCAACAGCGTGAAGCAGCTCTCCGAGGTGAAGCGCGTCGTCGTCGAGGCGGTGCCGCGCGACGGCGTCGCGGTCCTCAACGCCGACGACGAGCTGGTGGCCGCCATGTCGCGCCACTGCTCGGGGTCGGTCATCTACTTCAGCATGGACCCCGAGCACGATCGCCTAAAGTTCCAGGCGTCCCGTGGCCGCCGTGCGGTGACGGTCGAGCAGGGGCGCAACGGCGAGAAGATCGTCCTCCGCCAGGGTCGAAAGTCGATGGACCTGGTGTGGACCCACCTCATCCCGGCGACCTTCGAGGGCCGGGCGCGGATGAACGTCCAGAACGCGCTGGCCGCGACCGCCGCCGCGTGGGCCGCCGGCGCCCACCTCCACGACATCCGGCAGGGCCTGCGGACGTTCACCACGTCGTACTTCATGGCCCCCGGCCGGCTCAACATGTTCGAGCTCGATGGCTACCGGGTCGTCGTCGACTACGCCCACAACCCGCCGGCCATGCGGGCGCTCGGCGAGTTCGTCGACCGCCTCACCGAGCCCACAGCGGGCGGCGCGCGCGCCTCGGTCGTCGGCCGCCGGATCGGGGTGATCGCCACCGCCGGCGACCGGCGCGACGAGGACATCCGCGAGCTCGGCCAGGTCGCCGCCCACTACTTCGACGAGATCGTCATCCGCGAGGACGAGAATAATCGCGGGCGCCCGCGGGGCAATACCGCGGCACTCATCGCCGAGGGCATCGAGGCTGCCGGCGCGGAGCGTCGCGTCGGGACGGTGACGACGGTGCTCGACGAGCTCGAGGCGACGCGGGCGGCGCTCGACCTCGCGCGCGAGGGTGACGTGGTCGTCGTGTGCGTCGATCACGCCAACCACGTCTGGAAGGAGCTCCAGCGACGCCAGCACGGAGCCTCGACCGATGGCGTCGGGCTCCAGGCGGTCATCGGCGTGCCGGACGCGGACGAGGACGTCGACCTCGACCTCTAGCGGGCGAGATGCGCTCGAAGGCGGGCCGCGGTGACGGGTTTGAAGCCCTGCTCGAGGAGCCACGCGAACAGCTCCGCGCGCTCCACGTGCGCCATGACGACGCACACGTCGCCCCGCTTCGCGCGGCCCACGAGGAGCTCCATCGCCTCGAGCTCGGACTTCACGGACGGGACGTCGTCGGCGTAGCCGCCGTCGCGGGCTCCGGTCCGCAGCAGCTCGTTCATGTCCTCGAGCTGCCGCCCGCGCAGGTAGTGCTCCTTCTCGGCGATCACGAGGTCGTCGGCGTCTCCCGCGACCACGCCGAGGCCATGGAGGATCTCGTCGGTACGGTCGCCCGCGGTGCCGAACGCGAGCCGCACCTTGTGGCCCTTGGCGACGGACCTCGCCACGTCCATGAGGCCGCGCATCCCCGCCTCGTTGTGCGCGAAGTCGACGAGTGCGAACGTCCCGCGACGCTCGAACAGGTTGAGCCGGCCCGGGTTGGCGTGGCTGTCCTGGCCGAAGGACTCCAGACCCTCGACGATCACCGCCGCCTCGAGGCCGAGCGCGTCGCACGCGGCGGCCGCCGCCAGCGCATTCGCGATGTTGTAGCGCGACAGTCCGGCGAAGGTGACCGGCAGCGCCGCCGCCTCGACGAGCCGGCGCGGACGGCGACCGGCGCCACGCAGCACGATCCAGCCACGCTCGAGCACGGCCGCGCGGCCACCGCCGTCGAGCGCCTCCTCGACCCGTGCGGATCGCCGCTCGAGGCTGAAGGCGTACAGGTTCGCCCGGGTGAGGCGACGCATGTCCCAGACTCGGTCGTCATCGGCGTTGAGGACCGCCCAGCCGTCTCGCTTCGTGATGCGGACCACCGTGCCCTTCACCTCGGCCAGCTCGTCGAGCGTGTCGATGCCCTGGAGTCCGAGGTGGTCGGCGCTCACGTTGGTGACCACGCTGACGTCGTTGGCGGTGTAGCCGATGCCGCGCAGGAGGATGCCGCCGCGCGCCGTCTCGAGAATCGCCATGTCGACGCCCGGCTCGGCGAGGATTCGGGACGCGCCGCCGAACCCGGTCCAGTCCCCCGCCTCGACCAGCTCGCCGCGCACGTAGATCCCGTCCGAGTTCGTCATCCCCACCGTGTGGCCCGCGGTCGCCATGACGTGGGCGATGAGCCGGGTCGTCGTGCTCTTCCCGTTCGTGCCGGTGACCGCGACGATCGGGATGCGCGCCTTCGGCAGGAGCGGTCGCGGTCCGTGCGCGGTCGCCCGCAGCCCGGCCACCTCGCGGCGATCCGTCGAGCGCCCGAGCGCCAGGCGTGCCGCCGCAGCACCGATCGCCTGGGAGATCGTCCTGCGGCGCCACGGGAAGGCGATCGCGCAGCGGAGCCGATCGACCGAATGTCGGGTCGAGATGCGCGGCTCCGGGAGTTCGAGCGCCCGGTGGAGGCGGCGCACGGCGAGCGCGGCGGCGGCGGCAGTGGCGGATGCCGCCCCGGGCTCGTCGCAGCGGAACTCGAGCTTGACGGCCGGCCGGCTGCCGAACCGGTTCGGGCCGTCGAGAACCCGGAGCTCGACGAGCTCGACGTCGGGAGTCCGCGGGGCGGCCGGCGGCGACATGCGCGTGAGTATATTGGTGCCCATGCCCGAACTTGACGCGCTGCGGCGCATCGTCGATGCGCGCCTGCCGCGATTCCTCGCCGAGCTGGAGTCGCTCGTCAACCTCGACTGCGGCTCGTACACCCCCGACGGGGTCAACCGCGTGGCCG
>DASVFG010000067.1:0-5102 GCA_036380155.1 Candidatus Limnocylindria bacterium | reverse complement strand
CGCGGGGAGATCCCACCACGCGCGGTAGCCGAGCGTGGTGAGCGACTCCTGGCCCTCGTGGTGGGCATCGCCCCACTCGGCGTCGAGCGCCTCCTGGAGCGACTCGCCGGCGTACGCGCGCAGCGTGCGGCCCGCCTCGAGGTCCTCGGGATGCAGATAGAACCAGTCCCGGTACGGCGAGTGCTTGCCGGTCTCCATGACGTGGTGGAACGGCCAGAACCCGCGCGAGGCGTGGTTGAAGACGGCGTCCAGGACGACTCGGATGCCGCGCTCGTGGGCCGCGTCGAGCAGCTCCCGCAGGGCCGCGTCCCCGCCGAGCAGCGGGTCGACGGCGAGGTAGTCGTACGTGTGGTAGCGGTGGTTCGACGCCGAGCTGAAGATCGGGTTGAGGTAGATGGCGGTCGCCCCGAGGGCGACGAGGTGGTCGAGATGCTCGGCCACCCCGTAGAGGTCACCGCCCTTGAAGCCGTTCACCGTGGGCGGCGCGTCCCAGTCCTCGAGCGGACCCGGGGCGGGGACGCGGCCGCTGCGGGCGAAGCGGTCGGGAAAGATCTGGTAGAAGACGGCGTCGGCGACCCACGCCGGTGGATCGCCGAGCCGGGTCGGCGTCATCCCTTCACGCCACCGAGCGTCACGCCGCTGATGAGCCACTTGCTGCTGTAGAGGAACAGGGCGACGATCGGGATCGAGACGAGCACCGATGCGGCCGCCAGGTCACCCCACTGGGTCTGGAACTGCGCCTGGAAGCGCAGGATCCCGAGCGGCCAGGTGAAGAGGTCGGTCTGCGAGCCGATGAGCACGCGGGCGAGCACGAACTCGTTCCACGCGGCCAGGAAGTTGAAGAGGAAGACGATCGCCAGCGCCGGCGTGGAGAGCGGCAGGAGGACCCGCCAGAACGCCTCGAGCTGCGAGCAGCCGTCGATGCGCGCGGCCTCCTCGAGCTCCACCGGAACGGTGTCGTAGTACCCCTTCAGGATCCAGATGCTGAACGGCACGCTGGTGACCGCGTAGGCGATGACGAGGCCGCGATACGTCCCGACCAGGTCGAGCTGGATCGCGAGGATGAGGATCGGGACGAGCAGCATCGTCGCCGGGATGAGCTGGGTGGCCAGCAGGGCGGTCAGCCCGGCGCCGCGGCCCGGGAACGCGAAGCGACTGAAGCCGTACGCGCTGGTGGCCGCGAAGATGAGGCCCACCAGCGCCGTCCCGACGGTGATGATCAGGCTGTTGAAGAGCCACTGCGGGAAGTCGGTCTCGAACAGGACGTGCCCGTAGGAGGCGAGCGTCGCGCCCTCCGGGATGATGTTGAGCTCCGGATCGAGGAGCCGGTTCTCCGGCCGCAGCGAGACGCTGATGACCCGCAGGACCGGGACGATGGCGATGAGCGCCGCGATGAACAGGATCGCGTGGATCACCGCCTTCTTGAGCGGCGAGTCGTTGCGGCCGCCGGCGGTCAGCCGCGCGAAGCGCGGGCGAGCTGCCGCGACCGGCTGGACGGTGGGAACGGTGGTCCCGGTCATTCGTAGGCACCTCGGAGCGCGCCGCTGCGGCGGACATAGACGATGACGAAGGCGAGCAGGATCGCGAAGATCACGAATGCGTACGCCCCGGCGAAGCCGTAGCGGTTGTACTGGAACGCGGCCCGGAAGAGGCCGGTGACGAGCGTGTCACTCGTCTCGAGCTCCAGCTGGTTGATCACGAACGGGACGTTGAAGTTGTTGAACGTCCACACCGTGCCGAGGATGATCGACGGGACCATGACCGGGCGCAGCAGCGGCAGCGTGATGTGCCGGAACGACTGGCGACTGGTGGCGCCGTCGATATCGGCCGCCTCGTAGAGGTCGGCGGGGATGCTCTGGAGGCCACCCAGCAGGAGCACCATCATGAACGGCACGCCGAGCCAGATGTTCACCATGCACATCGCGAAGAAGTTCCAGAACGGATCGGTCATCCAGCTCGGACCGTTGACGCCGACGACGCCGAGCAGCTGGTTGACCATCCCGAACTCCGCGTTCAGCTCGGTGCGCCAGATCGCCAGCGACACGATCTGCGGGATCGCCCACGGCAGGACGATGAGCGCGCGGTAGACACCCTTCAGGCGGAGGTGGCGGTTGAGGAGCAGTGCCAGCCCGAGGCCGAGGGTGACGTGGAAGAAGACGTTGATGACCGTCCACAGGATCGTCTGCCAGAAGACCTGGAAGAACCCGGCGACCTGGAGGACGGGGAGCGTGAAGACGCGGACGTAGTTGTCGAGGCCGACGAACATCGGTTCGCCGCGGCACTCCGCGAGCAGGCCGGCCGGGAAGCCGGGGTCGCAGAGGCGGTTGAGGCTCATGTTCGTGAAGCTGACGTTCAGCTCCCACACGAGCGGATAGATGATGAGCGCCAGGAGGCCGATGAGGGCCGGCGCGATGAGCAGGAACGGGAGCGCCAGCTTCGCCTTGAGCCAGCGCACGAGGACGAGGTAGAGGATCCCTTCGAGGATCGCGACCCCCACCGCGAAGATCGCGAGGGTGAAGAGCACCTCTGAGAGGGCGGCTACGGATCGGTCGACGTCCACGGCAGGTCTCCTGTAACCCGGAGGCGACGGCCGATGGCGGGGCGCGTGCCCCGCCATCGGTTCGTCATCTCGTCAGAGCGTGGCGACGCAGTTCTCAGCTGCGGACTGCATTGCCGCCGTCACCGCCGCGAAGTCATCGTTGCCGGCGCCCAGGACGTCCCGGACTCCGGTGTTCATCGCGTCGAAGACGCACCGCATCTCGACGTTCGTCGGCTGCGGGATGCCCTTGGTGACCGCCTCGGCGGCGCCTGCGAGCAGGGCGTCGTCGGTGACGATCGGGTCGGCCAGGGCCTCGGCGTTCGCCGGCAGTCGGCGAAGCTCCTCGACCATCTGGATCTGGTTCTCGGTGTTCGTCGACCAGGCCATGAAGTCGAGGACCACGGTGAGCGCGTCGCCCTCCACGGCCGTCGGCACCATGTAGAACGCACCCGCGGTGTACGGAGCCGGATCCTGGCCGGTCGAGCTGACCGTCGGGAGCGGCGCGACGCCGAGGTTGTCGCCCAGCTGGTCGCCGTAGTTGCCGAGCTCCCAGTCGCCGTTCACGATCATCGCGGCGTCGCCGCTCGTGAACAGGTCGCTGGCGATGGTGTAGTCAGCCTCGGTCGGCATGACCTGCTCGGTGTACTTGAGGTCGTAGAGGAACTGGAGGGCGGCCTGCATCTCCGGGGTGTCGAGGGTCGGCGTGGTGCCGTCCTCGGCGAAGACGCTGGAGCCGAAACCGGCCAGCCACGGGGTGAGCCAGAACGACTCGGTCTCGTTGAAGACGAGGCCGTAGCTGCCGTCGCCGGTGTTCTCCTGCGCGGCCGCGATGAGCGCATCAGTGTCGGCCGGAGCCTCGTCACCGATGAGCGACTTGTTGTAGTACAGCATCAGCTGGTTGCCGTTGCTGATCGGGATGCCCCAGGTGGTGCCGTCGACCTGGACGGCCGACAGGGCGCCCTCCTCGTACGACGAGGTGTCGATCTGGCCATCCAGCTCCTGGATGACACCGGCCGAGGTGAACGGACCGACGTGGTCGGCCACGGTCCACACCAGCTCCGGCGCCGCCTCGGGCGACAGGGCGGTGTTGACGAGGTCCTCGCGGAGGACTTCGACGTCCTTGTTCACGACCGAGATCGTGACGTTCGGGTGCTCCTCGCTGTACGCCTCGGCGAGCGCCTCGACGTAGGCGATCTGCGGATCACCCTCCTTGGTCCAGAGCTCGATGGCGACGTCCCCCTCGGGGAACGCGGCCGCGCTCGGCGCGGCGCCCTCGGAGCCCGCGGCCTGGCTGGCAGCCGGCTCCTCGGAATCGTCGGCGCCGATCTCTCCACCGCCACAGGCGGCGAGCACCAGCATGGCGATCACGAGGATCGGCAGCAGGCGGAATGTACGGGTCATGTGGGTCTGATACCTCTCTCCAGAATTTGAACGAACGACGGGTGTGGGTGGCGTGGTCATGGCATCCAATCAGGTGTGGGGCACACCTCCCCCCTGGGCGGAGATGTCTCCGCCGGCACCGCGTGGCGGTCCGGACGTGCCGCGCACCACGAGGCGCGTCGGCAGGACCTCGACCACCGGGCGGTGCTCGGTTCCTGATCGGATGGCTGCAATGAGCCGATGCGCCGCGCGGCGGCCCTTCTCGCGGATCGGCTGGTGGACGGTCGTGAGGCGCGGCAGTGTCCAGGACGCCGCGGGGATGTCATCGAAGCCGACGACCGACAGGTCGCGCGGGACCTCGAGCCCGGCGTCGTGCGCCGCGGCCAGGACGCCGATGGCCGTCACGTCGGACATCGTCATCACCGCGGTCGGCGGGTCGTCATCGGCGAGGATCGCGGCGAGGGCCGCGCGGCCGCCCTCCTCGCTGACGAACGTCGAGAGGATGCGGAGCCGGGTCGTGCCGTCCGGGGACTGGTCGGTGCCCGGGGCGAGACCGAAGCCGCGGCGGATCCCCGCGAGGCGCCGGCCCGAGATGCCGTGGTTGACGTCGATCGGGGAGTCCTCGTGCTCGGCGATGAGGACGACCGCCACGTCGCGATGCCCGAGCCCGTGGAGATGCTGGGCCGCGGTCGCCGCGCCCTGCTCGTCCTCGGTGCTGATGACGTCGAAGTCGGTGACATCGTCGATGTCGAGGCCGACCAGCGGCGTCCCCGCCCGTCGAACGACGTCGAGGTCCGGGTGATTCGGAACGAGCCCGAGGAGGATGAGGCCGTCCACGAGCGCCGAGCCGACGGCCCGGGCGATGGAGCCGCCCACCGGCGGGACGATGACCACCGCGATCCCCTCGTCGTCGCACACGTCGCCGATGCCGCGCACCAGCTCGGGCAGGAACGGGTTGGCAAAGATGTCGTGGGTCGACTGCGGCACGACGAGGCCGATCTGATCGGTCCGCTGGCGCGCCAGGCGTCGGGCGATCGGCGACGGCCGATAGCCGAGCTCCTCGGCAGCGGCCAGGATGCGCTCGCGGGTGACCACGTTGAGGTGGTCGGGCTGGTTGAACGCAAACGAGACCGATGTCTTGCTGACACCGGCGCGCCGCGCCACGTCATCGATGCGGGGTCGG
>DASVFG010000066.1:0-5924 GCA_036380155.1 Candidatus Limnocylindria bacterium | reverse complement strand
GAAATACCCGAAGCCGCCGAGCGCCATGATCGTGGCGCGCAGCGAGCCGCGGGCGACGAACGGCGCGGCCGCGAGCAGCAGTGGCGCCACCACGACGAGCGTGAAGACGTCCCAGCCCACGCCCTCGGCGACGAGCTGTCGGGCGTTGAAGGCGTACACGCCGCTCGTGGCCATCTCGTAGACCTCGCCGCGCGCGCTCGTGACCGTGACGAATGCCCCGTCGCCGCGGCCGAAGACCCCGAACGCGGCCGCGATGGCACCGAGGATGCCCAGTAGGGCGGCGAGTGTCGCCCCGGTCCCCTGGCGTCCGAAGAGCCGATCCATGTGGGTTGCGCTCCTTTCGAGGGGTCCGGGGGACGGACACCCCCCGGACCCGCCGTGTCAGCCGGCCAGCGGGGCCGGCTGGAGACTGGGCTGCGGAAGCCGGTCGCGGCGCAGCGTCTGCCACGCGGCACGCACCACGGCTCCGAGCCCGAAGATCGAGATGACCGCGGTGAGCAGCGGCACGATGCCGAGCACGAACCCCGCGACCAGACCGAGCAGCACGGCGCGGAAGGGCCGCTGCTCCGGATCCACCTCGACCGAGCCACGGGCGCCGAGCAGCCACTCGCCGATCCAGATGACGGCGACGAGGTACCCGACGAAGGCAGCCGCCGGCCAGACGAAGAGCAGCAGGCCGATGGCGGCGGGGATGCCGAGGATCGTGACGAACAGCAGCGCGGCCACGAGCGGTGGCACGATGACCGCGAGCAGGCCGACGAGGAACGTCGTCCCGGGCTGCCGGGTGATGAGCCGCGTCGCGGCGTGGACCTGGCGCGCGCCGAGCGCGGCGACGAGCAGACCGACCACGAGCGTGGCGAGCGCAACACCGATCCAGAGCACGATCGCAGCGGCGCCGAGGAACAGCCCGAAGGCCGCGGCATCCCCCACGAGGTCGCGCATGGTGCCGCCGATCTCGACATGGCCGTTCTGGTGGACGCTCGCGCCGAGCCGGGAGAGATCCCCGAGGATGGTGGTCCCGTCCTCGAGCTCCACGGTCGAGTTGATGGCGACCAACGAGTCCAGCGTCGCGCCGCTGATGGTGGCGGTGCCGTCGATCACGACGAGCGCGTTCACCGTCCCGGAGATGTGCGCGTCTCCGCGGATGACGAACACGGCATCGGCCTGCTCGTCCGCCGCGACCGCGATGTCGCCGCCCGCCGCGAGGAGCAGCCGGCCACTGGTTGCGAGCTCGTCGTCAGCGGCTGCCACCGCTCCGGCGAGGCCGAAGACGAGGACGAGCGCCGCGAGGAAGCCAGCCCAACGAGTCATGTGAAGTACCTCCGTCGCGCCGCGGGCGGCCTCGGCCGCCGCACGGCGCTTTGCCCGAGTGGGGATCGGTCAGTGCGCGGTCCAGCCGCCGTCGACGTAGACCTCCGACCCGGTCATGTACGAGGCGTCCGGTCCGGCGAGGAACGCGATCGCACCGGCGATCTCCTCCGGCCGGCCCCAACGGCCCATCGGCGTGTCGGCGAGAATCGCCGTCTCCATGTCGCCGCCCTTGGCCGCCTCGACCATCGGGGTGTCGATGAATCCGGGATGGATGGAGTTGACCCGGATGCCTTCCTTCGCGTAGCGGATCGCGGCGTTCTTCGACATGAGCCGCACCGCGCCCTTGGCCGCGTGGTAGGCGACCGAGCCGCCGAATCCGCCGACGGCTCCGAAGATCGAGCTGACGTTGACGATCGATCCGCCGCCCGCCTCCCGCATGGCGGGCGCCGCGGCGCGCATCCCGAGCCACACGCCCTTCTGGTTGATGTCGATGACGCGCTGCCAGCCGTCGACGGTCTCGGACTCGACGTCGGGGAACGTCCCGATGCCGGCGTTGTTGACGAGGATGTCGAGGTGGCCGAAGAGCGCGACGGTCGTGGCGACCGCCTCGGTCCAGGCCGTCTCGTCGCTGACGTCGAGGTGGCGGTACTGGACGTTGAGGCCGCTGTCGCACAGCTCCTGCGCGAGGGCCGCGCCCTCCTGGTCGAGGACGTCGGTGATGACGACGCTGGCGCCTTCGGCAGCGAGCCGGCGGCTGGTCGCGGCGCCGATGCCGCGCGCCCCGCCGGTGACGAGGGCGACCGTGCCGCCGAGCATTCCGGTCATGGCGATGACCTCCTTTTAGGTTCGATGAATGGCACGTCCATGGGACCGCGCTCGACGCGTGGCGTGAAGGGCCAACGGACACGCGGTCCGGGGGTCCAACGGCCGGTCAGCGGCCCGCCCAGCGCAGCCGGGTGACGGATGGTCGGTCGGCTAGACGTGGTAGCGGAGGCGCGCCTGTTCGGTGAGCTCGTCGCGGAATTCGGGATGGGCGATGCCGATGAGCGCCGACGCCCGCTCGCGGATGCTGCGGCCGAAGAGCTCGGCCACGCCGTACTCGGTGACGACCGTCCGCACGTGGGCGCGGCTCGTCACCACGCCGGCGCCCTCCGCGAGGACGGGCACGATCCGGGAGACCGTGCCGCCGGCCGCCGTCGAGGGCAGGGCGATGATGGCGCGGCCCTCCGGCGCGAGCGCCGCGCCGCGCATGAAGTCCATCTGCCCGCCCACGCCCGAGTAGAAGCGGGTGCCGATCGAGTCCGCGCTCACCTGTCCGGTCAGGTCGATCGAGATGGCGGAGTTGATGGCCACCATCCGGCGGAAGCTGCGGATGACCGAGGTGTCGTTCGTGTAGTCGACCGGGCGCAGCTCGATCATCGGGTTGTCGTCGACGAACGCGTAGAGGCGCCGCGTGCCCATGAGGAAGGCGGACACGATCTTGCCGCGGTTGATCTCCTTCCGCGCCCCCGTCACGGCGCCGGCCTCCACGAGATCGAGGACCGCATCGGTGAAGAGCTCGGTGTGGATGCCGAGGTCGCGCTTGTCACGCAGCGCGAGGCCGACCGCGCCCGGGATGGAACCGATGCCCATCTGGAGCGTGGCGCCATCGGGGACCAGCTCCGCGACGTGCTCGCCGATGCGCCGCTCGACCTCGCCGATCGGCGACTCGAGGTGCTCGTGCGGCGGTGCGTCGACCTCGACCGCGAGGTCGATCTCGTCGACGTGGACGAACGTGTCGCCCAGCGTGCGCGGCATCGACGGGTTGAGCTGCGCGATGACCGTGCGGGCCGCGTGCGCGGCCGCCAGGCTGGCGTCAACGCTCGTGCCGAGCGAGCAGAAGCCGTGGGCGTCCGGCGGTGACACGTTGAGGAGCACGGCGTCGAGCGGCAGGACGCCCGACACGAACAGCTCGGGAACGTCGGACAGGAAGACCGGGACGTAGTCCGCGCGTCCCTCGTTGACCGCGTCGCGCGCGTTCGCGCCGATGAACAGCGCTCGGTGGCGGATGTGACCGGCCATGGCCGCGTCGAGGTGCGGAGCCGGTCCCTGGGTGTGGAAGTGGACCAGCTCCACGTCGGTCAGCTCGTGGGCGCGCTCGGCGAGGGCGACGAGGAGGGCAGTGGGGGAGGCGGCGCCGCCGTGGACGAACACGCGCTCGCCGGAGGCGATCCCCGAGACCGCCTCCGCGAGGCTCACGAGTTTCATGCGCGCAGTGTAGGGAGCGCGTCGGGCGGGCCGGTGGGTCATCGGCCCCGTCGATTCGGGACCTCCGGCCCTTCGGGCGTGGGCGCACGGCGGCCATCGTGGGTCGCGAAGGAGAGGACCGACGCATGGCAACCACCACCCTCCCAGCCGCGCTTCCGCCGCACATCGTGCGCCCGGTTGCCGATGGCGGGATCTCGATCCGACCGATCGACGTGGCCGATGCCGCGGCCCTCTCCGACTTCTACGCCGCGCTGTCACCCGACGCGCGACACGCTCGCTTCCTGGGTGCCTGCGGTGACGTGGCGCTGCGGCTCGCCGCCGAGCGCCTCGCGAACGAACCGGGGTTCGTCGCCGTGCTCGACACGCACGGACCGCGCGACGGCGAGGTGGTCGGTCACGCGGTTGTCAGTGGGGACCGCAACGGCGGCGCCGAGATCGCGTTCGCCGTGGCCGACGGCTGGCGTGGACGCGGCATCGGCACGAGGCTCATGCGAGCGGTCGTCGAGGCGGCGAGGGCGTCCGGGCTGCGACGGCTGACGGCCGCCACGTACGCGGACAACCTCGCGATGCGCCACGTGCTGCTGGGCGCGGGGCTCCAGGTCGAACGTGACGAGCTCGACAGCGGCGTCGAGGACCTGACGCTCACCCTCGTCTGAGCTCCCCAGGCGCGCAGACCGCGATCAGGCGACCCAGGCCCTCCCGACGCGGACCGTCCGCGCGATTTCGGCCACGAGCGCCGGCCCGAGCGCGATGGCACCCACCACCGCGAGGTCGAGCGCCGTGAGGGGCGAGGCGCGGAACGCATCGGCCAGGAAGGGGATCGCGGGGATCGCCAGCTGGAACGCCACGGCGAACCCGGCCGCCGCGACGAGCACCGCGTTGAGCCGCAGGCGGTGCACGGGAACCGTGAGCGCGCGGTTCGCAACGGCGCGCACCGCCTGCGCCATCACGAGCGCCGAGTACGCCACCCAGCGGACGTGCTCCGGGTCGCCGGGCATCCAGAGCAGGATGGCGAGCGCCGCCACGGCGCTCGTTCCTCCGGCGAGGCCGATGGCGACGAGCAGCGATGCCGGCAGGAGGGGTGCGCCGCGCTCCCGCGGCGGGCGCTGCATCGTGCCCGGCTCCTCGGGCTCGCGTTCGAAGGCGATCGACGCGGACAGGTCGATGAACAGCTCGAGCCACAGGATCTGGAGCGGGAGGAGCGGCTGGTCGAACCCCGCGATCGTCGCGACGAGGATGAACCCCAGCAGCGCGACGTGGGTCGACACGATGAACACGAGCCCCTTCTGCACGTTCGCGACGATCCGGCGTCCGTCGCGGATCGCGCCGAGCAGGGTGCCGAAGGAGTCGTCGCCGAGGACGAGGTCGGACGCCTCGCGTGCCACGGCAGTGCCTGAGCCCATGGCGACCGCCACGTCGGCGCCGTGCAGCGCCGGGGCGTCGTTCACACCGTCGCCGGTGACCGCCACGGTCCGGCCTGCGAGGCGAGCGAGCTTCACGAGTCGGAGCTTTTCCTCGGGCACCGCGCGGGCGACGATGCGCAGCTCGTCGAGCCGGTCCCCGACGGCGTCGTCGGCCATGCCGGCGAGCGCGGCACCGGTCGTCGACCATCCGGCCGCGAGGCCGGCGTCCCGGGCGATCGCGCGGGCGGTGACGAGGTGATCGCCGGTCACCACGATCGTCTGGATACCGGCCTCGGTCGCGAGGGCCATGGCCGGCGGAACGTCGGCGCGCAGCGCGTCGGCGAACGCGATGAGCGCCAGCGGGCGCCATCCCGACGACCCATCGGACTCCGCGAGCAGCACCGTCCGGCGACCGGCGTCGGCGGACGCCTCGACGAGAGCGTGCCAGGCCGGGCGCGTCGCATCCGGCATGGTCGCCTCGCGCAGGATGGCCTCCGCCGCCCCGATGGCCAGCCCTCGCTCCGCCGTGGCCGGTGACGGACGATACCGAACGCGCGACACCGGCATCGTCGTGGATGGGCCGCGCGCGTCGACGAGGACCGCCTCTCCGCGCGGTGGCATGCCGCCATGGGCCGCCGCCAGCGCGCGGGTGAAGGAGCCATGGCGCGCGTCGGCGTCCTCGGTCCACGCGTCGTCCTCGGCCAGGATCGCGTCGCGCAGGATCGGGGCCCATGCGTCGCGGTCGACGGCTCCGCCCGGTGTCTCGATCCCCGCCACGCTCAGCCGGTTCTCGGTGAGGGTGCCGGTCTTGTCGGTGATGATGAGGTCGATCGCGCCGAGCGTCTCCTGGGCGGAGAGCCGGCGCACGAGCACGCCGCGACGGAGGAGCCGGTAGGCGCCGAGGCCGAGCACGACGGCGACGAGCACCGGCGGCTCCTCGGGGATCGCCGCGATCGCCGCCGA
>DASVFG010000065.1:0-15871 GCA_036380155.1 Candidatus Limnocylindria bacterium | reverse complement strand
GAGCTTCTTCCCGAGCCGGCCGACGGTGCCCATCATGTCCGGCGTGGCGATGGCGACGTCGAACTCGAACCAGCCGTCGTCGATCTTCTTGACGAGGTCGTCGCCGCCCACGTCGTCCGCCCCGGCGCGGAGCGCCTCCTGGGCCTTCTCGCCCTGGGCGAAGACGATGACGCGGCTCGTCTTGCCGGTGCCGTGCGGCAGCACGACCGTGCCACGGACCAGCTGGTCGGCATGACGCGGGTCGACGCCGAGCCGCAGGTGCGCCTCGACGGTCCCGTCGAACGTGCTGGTCGATAGCTTCGGCAGCAGCTCGGCCGCCTCGTCGATCTCGTAGCGGCGCTCCGGCTCGACGAGCTTGGCCGCCTCGAGGTACTTCTTTCCGTGCTTCGGCATCAGGCCACCACGTCGATGCCCATCGAGCGCGCGGTGCCCTCGATGATGCGCATCGCCTGCTCGACGGTGTTCGCGTTGAGATCCTGCATCTTCATCTCGGCGATCTCGCGCACCTGGGCGCGCGACACGCGACCGACCTTCTCCTTGTTCGGGACGGCCGATCCGGACTCGACGCCCGCCGCGCGCTTGAGGAGCGCGGCCGCCAGCGGCGCCTTCGTGACGAACGTGAAGCTGCGGTCCTCGAAGACCGTGATCTCGGCCGGCACGACGTAGCCGCGGAGATCCGCGGTGCGCTCGTTGAAGGCCTTGATGAACTCCATGATGTTGATGCCGTGCTGGCCGAGGGCCGGCCCGACCGGCGGTGCCGCGGTCGCGGCGCCGGCGGGCGCCTGGACCTTGAGCATCGCCCGAATCTTCTTTGCCATGCGTTCTCCTTCGGAGGTTCAGACGGGACCGATCGGGTCCCTCCCTCTTCCTGGTCGGCGGCCGTCAGGCCGCCATCGGTGTGCCTAGAGCTTCTCGATCTGGAGGAAGTCGAGCTCGACCGGCGTCTCGCGGCCGAAGATGCTGACGAGCACCTTGACCTTGTTCCGCTCCGGGTTGACCTCGTCCACCGTGCCGATGAACTCCGCGAACGGGCCGTCCTTGACCCGCACGCTCTGGCCCTTCTGGTACTGGACCTTGAACTTCGGCGTCTCGACCCCCATCTGCTTGAGGATCTTCTTCACCTCGGTCTCGTCGAGCGGCAGCGGGCGGTTGCCTGAGCCGACGAACGAGGTGACGCCCGGCGTGTTGCGAACGACGTACCAGGACTCGTCGCTCATCGCCATCTCGACCAGCACGTAGCCGGGGAAGACCTTGCGGTTCACCGTCTGCCGCTGGCCGTTGCGAATCTCGATCTCCTCCTCCATCGGGACGAGGACCTGGAAGATCTGGTCTTCCACGCCCATCGACTCGATGCGGTGCTCGAGGTTCGTCTTGACCTTGTTCTCGTAGCCGGAGTACGTGTGGATCACGTACCACTGCTTCTTGGTGCGCTCCGCCTCCGGCATGTCGCCGGGGCGCGGCGCCTCGCGGGACAGGCGTGCGGCCTCGCGGGCCTCGTTCACCGTCTCGGTCGTCAGTTCATCGGCCATCAGATCACCTGGTCCACGAGCGTGTTGAAGATTCGATCGAGCACGAAGATGTACACGCCCACGGCGACCGACACCGCCACCACCAGGAGGGTGAGGCGAATCACGGTCTCGCGCGTCGGCCAGGCGACCTTCTTGAGCTCGGCCCAGGCTTCGACCAGGTAACGGCGGATGCCGGTCAACACGATCGGTACGTTCTTCCTGCTACGGCGTGGTGGATGGGACGACGGTCGTCGGGGTGGCAGGGGCGACAGGACTTGAACCTGCAACCGCTGGTTTTGGAGACCAGTGCTCTACCAATTGAGCTACACCCCTCCGGCGAACCGCAGCCTCCTACTTCGTTTCCCGATGCAGCTGGTGCTGCCGGCAACGGGGGCAGAACTTGTTCAGCTCCATGCGCCCCGGGTCGTTTCGCTTGTTCTTCCGTGTGCTGTACGTGCGCTCCTTGCAGACGGTGCACGCCAGCGAGATCACGGGTCGATTCTCTGCCTTAGCCACGTGGTTCTCGTTTCCATTCGCATCCCCGATCCGGCCACGCTGAAATAGGCCTGGCGACCGGGGGAAAGCCTGCAGAGTCTACGTCAGAGCCGCGCTCGTCGTCAACGCGGCAGGCACGCCGGGGGTCAGCCGCTCGCCTGCCGCTCCCCGCGTCGTCGCAGCACGATGCGCGTGAACGGCAGCCGGACGTCGCTGAAGACCTCGATGCTCACGAGGAAGCCGAGGAAGATGAACAGCACCCCGAGCAGCTCGCCGATGAAGAACGACCAGGTGATCCCGAAGCGCGACAGGCCGCTCGTCCAGCCCGGGATGAAACCGCCGATCGCGATGAGCAGCGTCGCCGGCACACGCGAGTTCAGCTTCCCGGCGCGAAGCGCCCGCCAGGCCGATGGGATCGAGGCGAAGAAGTTCACGACCACCGCCACCGCGCGACCGATCGAGCGGACGACCGGGACGTCGGAGCCGACACGAAGGACGCGCACCTTCGGCATGAAGATGTAGGCCGAGTACACCGCGCCGAAGACGAGCGCGAAGGCGCCGACGATGTTGAACGGCGGCGTCATGATCCGCAGGTCGGCCGGCATCGCGGTCCCGACCGGGATGCCGATGCTGTCGACGGCGTACCCCGGGCTCGCCACGTCGGCCGAGAGGGTCGCCCAGGCGACGAGTCCGGACGCGACGACGAGGATTCCGGCCACGAGATGGCCCATCCACCGTCGGCGCAGGCGCGTCACCACCGCCACGGACACGGCCGCGACGAACGAGAGCCCCACGACGGCCACGACCGCCTCGACCGAGGCCGGTGTGCCCTCGCGGGCGTACTTCACCGAGGTGAGATAGCTGAAGAGCCCCGCGAGGGCGAACGAGGCGGCGACGAAGTAGCCGAAGCGGGTGCGGTTCAGCAGGTAGATCGTGCCCATGCCCAGGTACGCGGCCACACCGAACGCACCGAAGAGGTACCAGGCACGGTAGAGCGGCTCGTTCCATCCGAACGCGCTGCCCAGGAACTCGGTGCCGGCGCTGATCCCGTACCAGAGGAGGCCGACCGTCCATACCAGCTGGTACGGCTGCCGGCGCCGGAGCCACTGGTCGCCGACCATGATGGCGAACACGAACGACAGCGCCGAGCTCGCCAGCGGCAGCAGAACGTTGAGATCCACGGTCCGGGTCGAGCCTCTCCGATGCGCGATGGCCGGGCGGCCGAATGGCTGGAGCCCACGTCCGGGTTCGAACCGGAGACCTCGTCCTTACCAAGGACGTGCTCTGCCAACTGAGCTACGTGGGCCCGAATCGGTGCGCCGCCCGCGCCACTCGCGGGCGCTCGAAGTGTCGCAGGATCGGGCGATCCTCGACAACCATCGGTCAACCTTGGTAAATCTCGGTCGCGGACCGAGGTTCACCTGACCGGGAGCGACTCGTTCGGATGGGAAGTGATGGTGGGCAGGGAGGGAATCGAACCCCCACAGTCGAAGACGGCTGATCTACAGTCAGCGGAGCTCACCACCTGCTCAACCTACCCACGGATCTCGATCGGCGCGTGGTGGAGTGCCGATCGATGGCGGAGTATATCCGAAGCCGCTGGCCCCCTCAACCGATGCCGGCGTGAGGTGGAGCCGAGGGTGGGAGTCGAACCCACAACCGTCGGTTTACAAAACCGATGCTCTGCCATTGAGCTACCTCGGCGCAGCGCGCGCCGAGTCTAGCAAGGCCGGCGACGGGACGGCGCGGCGTGCGCCGGGAGCGTCAGCGGCTGCGGCGAGTGCGCGGGGTGACGATCGGCTGCCGCACCGGGACCAGGCGACGCGGGGCCGGGAAGAGGGCCGCGACGAGCCGGGTGGCGAGCTGGCCGACCGGCCGGCGTGCAGGCTCCGGGTTGGGTGTCGGCGATGTCATGCCGGCCCCCAATGCATACCGCGTGCCGGATTCGTCAGCCGGCGGCAGTCCGTTGCCGCACGACCTCGAACAGCAGGAGTGCGCCGGCGGTCGCGGCGTTGAGGCTCGCGACCCGGCCGGTCATCGGGAAGCTGACGAGCAGGTCGCACCGGCGGCGGGTCGCCCCGGAGAGGCCGCTCCCCTCGCTGCCCACGACGAGCGCCAGGGGCCCGCCGAGGTCGCTCGTCCAGGCGCTCGCCTCGGCATCCTGGTCGGCGGCGGCAAGACGGAGACCGGCCCGCTTCAGCTCGTGGATGGCCTCGCCGATGGTCGGCAGCCGGACGAGCAGGAGGTGCTCACTGGCGCCGGCACTGGCCTTCACGGCGGCCGCCGACAGGGGCGCGGCCCCGCGCTCGGGGAAGACGACGCCGTCGACGCCGGCCGCCTCGGCCGCGCGCAGGAGCGTGCCGAAGTTCATCGGGTCCTGGAGGTGCTCGAGGACGAGGACGAACGGCGGGTGGCCGACCGATCTGGCCCGTGCGAGGAGATCGTCGATCGAGGCGAACCGCCGCTCCCCCACCTCGAGGACGACGCCCTGGTGGCCGTCGAACCCCGCGATGCGCGAGAGCTGATCGGCCGGGACACGATCGGTCGGGAGGTGGATGCGCCGCGCCGCGTCGGTGATCTCGCGGAGCTCGGGGGACGGCTTGGCGCTCGACGAGACGAGGAGCCGGATCGCCTCACGACCGGCGGCGAGCGCCTCGGCCACCGGTCGCCGCCCGCCGATCCAGTCGCTCACGGGGTTGCGGCCGTGCGTGCGACGACGGCGATGGCCCAGGCGGCAACGCCCCCGCCCGCTGTGACGCCCAGGCCGTCCGTCGTGGTGCCCTTCACGGAGACCGCGCCGGCGTCGATGTCCAGCAGACCGGCAACGGTTGCGGCCAGCTCGTCGCGGCGAGGGGCGATGGCCGGTCGCAGCGCCGCGATCGCGATGTCAGCGGACGTGGGGCGCCAGCCGTGCGAGCCGAGGGTGGCCACCGCCGCGCGCACGAGGTCGGCGGAGTCGGCGTTCGCCCAGCGCTCGGTGTCGGGCGGGAACAGGACGCCGACGTCGCCGAGCCCGGCCGCGCCGAGCAACGCGTCGATGAGGGCGTGCAGCGCAGCGTCGCCATCCGAGTGGCCCTCGGGGCCGGACGGTTCGTCGGCGAACGTCACACCAGCGAGGCGCATCGGCCGTCCGGCAGCCAGCGCGTGGGCGTCGAAGCCGATCCCCGCCCGCGAGCCGCCCGGGATGGCACCGGCCGCCAGCGGCGAGGCGTGCTCGGCAAGGATGGCGCGCAGCGTCGGGAGGTCGGACGCCGTCGTGATCTTGCGGTTGTCCGGGTCGCCGGGGACGACGTGGACCGGTGTGCCCGCTGCGGCCAGGGCGCCGGCGTCGTCGGTGATCGGTCGGTGCCAGGCGTTCGCCTCCTCGATCCCGGCCCGAAGCTGTCCGAGGCGTGCCGCCTGCGGCGTCTGCGCGGCCACGACGTCCTCGCGCTCGACCTGGCCGATGACGACCTCGTTGCGCACCCGCTTCAGCGAGTCGGGCACCGGCACGACCGGGATGACGGCCGCGGTGCCCGAGGCCGCGGCGGCGGCGATCGACGCGACGAGCGTCGGGCGCACGGCGGGGCGCGCGGCGTCGTGGACGAGGACGAGCGTCTCCTCGTCGTGACCGATCCCCGCCAGGGCCCAGATGCCGGCGATCACCGAGTCGGCGCGCGTCTCGCCGCCCGGCACGACGAGGCAGCGGTCCGCGGCATCCGACGGCAGGCCATCGGTGAATCGGTCGACCGCATCGGCCGCGACGACGACGGCGATGTCGACGAGGCCCGGCGTGGCGAGCAGCGCATCGAGGCTCCAGCGCCAGGTCGGCCGACCCCAGAGATCGGCCCAGAGCTTGTCGCTGCCCATCCGCTCGCTGCGGCCGGCGGCGACGAGGATGGCGGAGAAGGGAGCGGGCGCAGTCATCGGCGCCGGCGTCATCCCGCCTCGCCGCGAGGCTGGGCGAAGATCATGCGGCCGGCGACGGTCTGGAGGACACGGGTCACGGTGATCGGGATCTCGTCGTTGAGGAAGCGGATGCCGCCCTCGACGACGATCATCGTGCCGTCGTCGAGATAGCCGACGCCCTGGCCGGACTCCTTGCCCTCCTGGATGATCCGCACGCTCATCTCCTCGCCGGGATGGACGACGGCCTTCACGGCGTTCGCCAGCTCGTTGACGTTGAGGACGCGGATGCCCTGGAGGTCGGCCACCCGGTTGAGGTTGTAGTCATTCGTGAGGATGGCCGCGCCGTGGTCGCGGGCGTACGCCATGAGCTTGGCGTCGACCTCGGCGACCTCGGGGTAGGTGGCCTCGCTCACCTCGACTGGCGCGATGGCGTCCTTCTGGAGCGCGGACAGCATCTCGAGTCCACGCCGCCCGCGGTTGCGACGGAGGGCGTCCGGCGAGTCCGCGATGCGCTGCAGCTCGTCGAGCACGAAGCGGGGCACGACGAGGCTGCCGAGGATGAAGCCGGTGCGGGCGATGTCGACGATCCGCCCGTCGATGACGGCGCTCGTGTCGATCACGACCCGGGTGGACGGCCCACTGCGCCTCCCGCCCGGGATGAGGCCGGCGGCGGCGGGCAGCAGCACGTCGCGCTTCGCCATGGTGGCGGCCAGCACGAAGAAGGCGAGGAACAGGGAGACGACCGGCGGCAGGACCGAGCCCGCCACCCCGCCGAGCTGCGCCAGCGGGATGCCGATGAGGACGCCCATGAGCAGCCCGACGACGACCGCCGCCACGCCGAGCGCGAACTCGCCCGCGCCCGCCTCGCTCAGCTTCTCGACCGCGCGACGCGCGGGATAGACCGTGATGTACGGGATGGCGAGATAGCCGAACAGGAACATCGCGACCACGAACGCCACGAGGAACGCGACGCGGTTCGAGTCGCCGATGAGCCCGCCGGCGCGCTGAAGCAGCGCGAGGCCGATCGCGAAGCCGAAGAGGGTGCCCAGCAGGGCACCCGTGAGCTGGATGATCCGTGTCATAGGGTGTGTGTGCCGAGAGATGAGTGCGGATTGGATGAGAACGGTGCGGTCGATCCGACCGTGACGGCGTGGCCGCGCGGGGATGAACGAATGAATCGCCGGTCGCGGCCGTCCGGCGGGCGGCCACCTTAGCATGCGACCCCACGAGCGTCCACGGGCCAAATCGGACCCTCAGCCGCCGATCACCTCCGTCAGCGCGGACCGGATATCGGCCACCACGACCAGCCCGCGACCCGTCGGCCCGCCACCGCGCGCGGGGCCGGTCACCATCCGGTCGAACCCGAGCCGCGTGGCCTCGAGGAGGCGACGCTCGGCACGCACCGCGCCGCGCAGCCGTCCCGACAGGGCGACCTCCCCGGCCAGCACGGTGGCGGGAGCGATCGGTCGATCCCGCAGGCTCGAGGCGAGCGCGGCGGCGATGGCGAGGTCCGCGGCAGGCTCGTCGATGCGGAGGCCGCCCGCCACGTTGACGTACACGTCGTGGCTCGTGAGGTTGAGCCCCGCGTGCCGCGCCAGCACGGCGATGAGCATGAGCACCCGGTTCGTGTCGACACCGGTCGTCGCCCGGCGGGGCGAGCCGTAGCTGGCCGGCGCCGAGAGGGCCTGGATCTCGACGGCGAGCGGCCGCGTTCCCTCGAGCGCGATCGTCACCGCCGAACCCGCGGACGGTGCCTCGTCCGACTCGATGAAGAAGCGTGACGCGTCGGCGACCTCCGCCAGCCCGTCGCCGCGCATCTCGAGGACGCCGACCTCGTCGGTCGAGCCGAAGCGGTTCTTCGCCGCCCGCAGCAGCCGGGTCGAGCCGAGCCGCTCCCCCTCCACGTAGATCACCGCGTCGACGAGGTGCTCGAGCGTGCGCGGGCCGGCGACCGTGCCCTCCTTCGTCACGTGTCCGACGAGGGCGACGCTCGTCTGGCTCGTCTTCGCCGCCTCGGCGAGGCGTGACGCGACCTCCCGGACCTGGCCCACGCTGCCGGCCGGGCCGGACAGCTCGCCGCTCGTCATCGTCTGGACGGAGTCGACGACCGCGACCACCGGGCGCAGCGCGTCGATGGCGCCGAGCGCGGTCTCGAGGTCGGTGGTGGCGGCGAGATGGAGGCCGTCGACGACGGCACCGACCCGCTCGGCGCGGCCGCGGACCTGCGACGCCGACTCCTCACCGGTGATGTAGAGGACCGGCCCTCGTGTCGCCAGGCGTGCGGCGATCTGGAGCAGGAGCGTCGACTTGCCGATGCCGGGGTCGCCGCCGAACAGCGTGATCGAACCCGGGACGAAGCCGCCGCCGAGCACGCGATCGACCTCGCCGATCCCGGACGCCAGCCGCGACGCCTCGGCGCTCGTCACGTCGCCGATGGGGGTGGCCGCGGTGGCGCCGGCCATCGCTCGGGCCGCACTCGGCGCGCGGGCAGCAGCGGCACGGGGGGCCGCCACGGTCTCGACGAGCGTATTCCACGCCCCGCAGGCGGCGCACTGACCCGCCCACTTCGGGGCGTCGGCACCGCATTGCTGGCAGAGGTAGATCGTCCTGGTGGCGGGCACGGGGCTCCTCGAGGTCGTCAGCGGCCGATGCGGCGAGCTCCGCGGACGCGCCGCCCACCCGAGCGTCGCACGATGCCGCGTACCGCGCCGTTATCGGCGGCTTATCGCCCGGCCTTCGCCGGCTGCCGCTTCGGGGAGGGCGCATCGCGCTCGATGGTGAGCGCCCCGTCCGGGCCGACGTCGATCGTCACCGTATCGCCGGCCGAGAAGCTCGCCATGAGCATGCGCTCGGCCAGCGGGTCCTCGATCTGGTTCTGGATCTCGCGGCGCAGCGGCCGCGCGCCATACGCCTGGTCGTAGCCCTTTGCGATGATCGCGTCCTTCGCGGCATCGGTGATCACCAGGTTCATCTCCTGCCCGGCGAGCTGCGCCTTCACGCGGCCCAGCAGCAGGTCGACGATGACGCGGATCTCGTCCCGGGTGAGCTGGCGGAAGACCACGGTCGCATCGATGCGGTTGAGGAACTCGGGCCGGAAGACGTTCTTCAGCTCGCCGAGGACCTTCTCCTTCATGCGGTCGTAGTCCTGGTTCGCCTTGAGGCCCTCGTCGGCCGCGGCGCGGAAGCCGATGCTCGAGTCGCGCTGGAGCAGCTGGGCGCCGACGTTGCTGGTCATGACGATCACGACGTTGCGGAAGTCGACCCGGCGGCCCTTCGCATCGGTCAGGTGCCCGTCCTCGAGGATCTGGAGCAGGATGTTGAAGACCTCGGGGTGCGCCTTCTCGATCTCGTCGAGCAGGACGACTGCGTAGCTCTTGCGTCGCACGGCCTCGGTGAGCTGGCCACCCTCGTCGTAGCCGACGTAGCCGGGTGGGGCGCCGACCAGGCGCGACACGTTGTGACGCTCCATGAACTCGCTCATGTCGATCTTGATGAGCGCGTCCTCGGAGCCGAACATGAACTCGGCGAGCGCCTTCGCCAGCTCGGTCTTCCCGACGCCGGTGGGGCCCATGAAGATGAACGAGCCGATCGGCCGCTTCGGATCCTTCAGGCCGGCCCGCGCGCGTCGGACCGCCCGGCTGATCGTTTCGATCGCCTCCTGCTGGCCGATGACGCGGTTGTGGAGGGCGTCCTCCATGTGAAGCAGGCGCTCGGACTCCTCGGCACTGATGCGGATGACCGGGATCCCGGTCCACATGCTCACGACCTGCGCGATGTCCTCGTCGGTGACGATCGGCGTCTCCTTCGCCTGGTCCTCGTGCCACTTGGTACGCAGGGCCTCGATCGCCTCCTTGGCCTGGGCTTCCTCGTCGCGCAGGCGGGCGGCGGCCTCGTAGTCCTGCCCCGCGATCGCCTCGTCCTTGCGGCGGGTGATCTCGACCAGCTCGCTCTGGGCGGCCTTGATCTCGGTGGGGGCCGACGACGAGCGGAGGCGAACGCGCGATCCCGCCTCGTCGATGAGGTCGATCGCCTTGTCGGGAAGCGCGCGGTCCGCGACGTAGCGAACGCTCAGGTCGACCGCGGCGCGCAGCGCCTCATCGGTCATCTTGACCTTGTGGTGCTCCTCGTAGCGCTCGCGGATCCCGAACAGGATCTCGACCGCCTCGTCGACCGTCGGCTCCTCGACCATGACCGGCTGGAAGCGGCGCTCGAGCGCGGCGTCCTTCTCGATGTACTTGCGGAACTCGTCGAGCGTCGTGGCGCCGATGCACTGGAGCTCGCCCCGCGCCAGCGGCGGCTTGAGGATGTTCGCCGCGTCGATCGCGCCCTCGGCCGCGCCGGCACCGACGAGCGTGTGGAGCTCGTCGATGAACAGGACGCTGTCCGAGCTGGCGCGCAGCTCCTCGATGATCTTCTTCAGCCGCTCCTCGAACTCGCCGCGGTACTTCGTGCCGGCCACGAGCGAGCCGATGTCGAGGGTGAGCACGCGCTTGCCGGCGAGGGTCTCGGGAACGTCGCCGTTCACGATCCGCTGCGCCAGCCCGTCGACAATGGCCGTCTTGCCGACCCCCGGCTCGCCGATGAGCGCGGGGTTGTTCTTCATCCGCCGGCTGAGGATCTGGATGACGCGCTCGATCTCCTTCTCGCGCCCGATGACCGGGTCGAGGGTGCCGGCGCGCGCCGCATCGGTGATGTTGATGCCGAGCTGGTCGAGGGTCGGCGTCTTCGACGGCCGCTTCGTCTCCTGCGTCGGCGTGGTGCTGCTCGACTGGCTGAGGACGTGGATCACCTGATGGCGCACCTTGTCGAGGTTGACGCCCAGGCTCTCGAGCACGCCGGCGGCGATGCCCTCGCCCTCCCGGACGAGGCCGAGCAGGAGGTGCTCGGTGCCGATGTAGTTGTGGCCGAGCCGTCGCGCCTCGTCGATGGCGAGCTCGATGACCCGCTTGGCGCGCGGGGTCAGCCCGACCTCGCCGACGACCGGACGGTCACCGCGGCCGATGATGAACTCGACCGCGGTCCTGACCTTGGACAGCTCGACGTTCATGTTCTCCAGCACGCGCGCCGCCACGCCCTCGCCCTCGCGGACGAGGCCGAGGAGGAGATGCTCGGTCCCGATGTAGTTGTGGTTGAAGCGCTGCGCCTCGTCCTGGGCGAGGGTCAGCACCTTCCGCGCTCGATCGGTGAACTTGTCGAATCGGTCCATGGTGGTCGTGCTCGTGGTACGGCTGTTCTGAGTGTACGGCACCGATGGCGTGCGCCGCGTCGGCGCGCGCATCGGTGGTGGTCCGCAGAAGCAATACGGTTGACGGTACGTTTTCGCTCATCGTTCCCGGCGGACCGGCGAGCTTGCTCGCCGACCGGCTAGCCTGTGGGCATGACGCTCCCCACCGAACCCATCGGCAGCATCCCGAGGCCGGATTCGCTGCTCACTGCCATGCGGGCAGCCGAGGCCGGCGACCTGCCGCCCTCCGCGTTGGCCGATCAGTTCGACGCGGCCGTAGAGGACACGCTCGCGCGCATGAAGGCGACCGGCTCGCCGGTCGTCACCGATGGCGAGCAGCGCAAGCCCAGCTTCGCCACCTACCCGATCGCCGGGCTCGGCGCGCTGG
Source organism: Candidatus Limnocylindria bacterium (assembly GCA_036380155.1). Lineage (GTDB taxonomy): Bacteria > Chloroflexota > Limnocylindria > QHBO01 > QHBO01 > JACDBZ01. The sequence continues at coordinate 4,368 of DASVFG010000065.1, read as the reverse complement.
CACCGGGCGGTGTGACGATCCCGTTCGAGGACGGGCACACGCGCCAGCTCCCGATCCTCACGGCCGGGCCGTTCCGCTACGCCACGAGCGCCTGGGCGTATCTCGACGGCGCGCAGCCGCATACCGACCTCCCGCTCAAGCAGGCCGTCATCTCCGCCTCGGCGCTCAGCCTCCTCTATCCCGCCGAGCCGATCCCCGGATACGCGCGCGAGGCGTTCATCGAGGACCTCGTGGCGGAGGCGACCGCCGAGATGCGCGGCTGCCTCGACCGTGGCGCGATCGTCCAGATCGACTTCACCGAGGCGCGGCTCTCGCTCAAGCTCGACCCGTCGGGCGGACTGCTGTCGTCCTTCGTCGACCTCAACAATCGCGTGCTCGAGGGCCTCAGCGATGCCGAGCGCCGGCGCGTGGGCGTCCACACCTGCCCCGGCGGCGACCAGGACTCGACGCACAGCGCCGATGTCGACTACGCGGAGCTGCTGCCGACGCTGTTCCGCATGAACGTCGGCAACTTCTACGTCCAGCTCGCCAGCGAGGCCGATCGACCCGCCGTGCTCCGCATCCTCGGCGAGCAGGCCAGCGGCGCTCGACGGATCTTCGTCGGGGTCATCGATCCGATCGATCCGCGCGTCGAAACACCGGACGAGGTGGCCGAGCGGGTGCTCGAGGCGGCGCGGTTTATCGACCCGGCCCACCTGGGCACGACCGACGACTGCGGCTTCTCACCGTTCGGGGACGACACGTCGACGTCCCGCGACACGGCGTTCGCGAAGATCGAGGCACGCGTCCTCGGCACCGCGATGGCGTCCGAGGCGCTGGGGGTCTAGGAGCGAGCCCGGGCTCAGGCCTCGGGCTTCTCCTCGTCCGTCGCGGGCTCGGGCTCGTCGGCGGCCGGAGCCTCGCTGGCCGCCTCCGCCTCAGCCTCCGCCACCGGGGCCGCCTCGGGCTCGTCGGCCGCGTCGGCAACGGGTGCCTCCGGGGCGTCCTCGTCGGCCGCGGCCGGCTCCTCGATGGCCGCGACCGGCTCCTCGATGGCCGCGACCGGCTCATCGGCGGCCGGCGCATCGGCCGTCTCGGTCGGCTCCTCGATGGCTGCGATCGGCTCGTCCGCGACCGGGGCGACCGCCGCGGTGGCGGGCTCCTCGTCGGCGTCCTGGCCGGAGCGGAACTGCTCGAGCAGGCCGGACGACGCGAACGCCGCGGCCATCGTGTTGTCGATGCCGCCCTCCGGCTCCGCGGTCGCATCCTCGGGCCGGTAGTCGAACCGATCGCGGCGCGGGGCGCGGTCGCGACGCGGTCGCTCCTCGCGCGCCACGGGGGCCGGCCGATCCTCGGCCTGCTTGAGGCTGAGGCCGAGTCGATGGCGCTCCGAGTCGAGGCTGATGATCCGCAGCTTGACCTGCTGGCCCGCCTGGACCACGTCCCCCGGATGGGCGACGCGCTGATGCGACAGCTCGCTGATGTGGATGAGGCCCTCGAGGCCCTCCTCGACCCGCACGAAGGCACCGAAGTTCACGAGCTTCGTGACGGTGCCGTCGATGACGTCGCCGATCTTGTACTTCGCGACCGACTCCTGCCACGGATCGGGCTGGAGGCGTCGGATCGACAGGCTGATCCGGCCGCGCTCGTGGTTGATGTCGATGACCTCGGCCTCGACCTCGTCACCGATCTGGTGCGCGGTCTCGGGGTTGTTCACCTTGTTCCACGACAGCTCGCTCTTGTGGACGAGGCCGTCGATGCCGCCCAGGTCGACGAACACGCCGAACGGGGCGATCGAGCGGACGACGCCCTTCACGCGCTGGCCGGTCTCGAGGCTGCTGAACAGCTCGTCGCGCTTCTCGCGGCGCTCCTCGTACAGGGCAACCTTCTCCGACAGGATGAGGCGGTTCGCCTTGCGGTTGACCTCGAGGATCTTGAGGCGGAGGGTGCGACCGACGAACGGCTGGAGCTTCTCGGCGATCTCCTGCGCCGCGTCGCGTGGCTGCTCGTCGCGCGGCCGGCGCGGGAAGTCGACGATCTGGCTGATCGGCACGAAGCCGCGGACGCCGAGGTCGACGATGAGGCCACCCTTGTTGTGATCGATGACCCGGGCCTCGACGATCTCGCCGGCGTCGAAGCGCTCCTGCATGGCGCGCCACTTCCGCTCGAGACCGGCGCGACGCAGCGACAGGACCGCGTGCCCCTCCGGTGACTCGGGCTGGAGGACGTACACGAGGACCTCGTTGCCGACCTGGATCTCCGGGCGGCTCTCGTCGCCGTCGCGGGGTCCGCGGCGGTTCATGAGCTCCCGGTTGCTGACGACGCCCTCGGACTTGCCACCGAAGTCGACGAGGATCTCGTCGGGATCGATGCGGACCACGGTGCCCTCGACGACGTCCCCGTGCTTGAGGCTCTTCACCTCGTTGTCGGGGTGGTCCATCAGCTCGGCCATGGACATCGACTCGGTCATCGGCGGGACCGGCGCGGCAGCCTCCTCGACGGGTGCTTCGGGCGCGGGCTCATCGGCCGACACGGACGACACGGGCTCCGGCTCCTCGGCTGCGGCCGGCGCCTCGACCGGAGCATCCGCCGCGTCGGCGGTCTCCGTGGGCGCATCGGCGGCGTCCGCCTCGACGACCGGCTGCTCGACGGCCTCGGTGGCCACCTCGTCGTCGGTCGTGGCTGCCGGTTCGGCAGCGGCCTCGACGGCCGGCTCCTCCGGAGCCTCGATGGCGGCCTCAGCCGGGGTGGCGATCGCCTCGTCGGTGGTCGCCGGCTCCGCCTCGGTCGGGGCCACCGTGGCGGTGGTCTCGGCCTCGTCGGCGGGCTGCTCGGCGACGGTCACGCCGGCATCGGTGCCGGGCTCCTCCGTGACGCCGGGCGTCGCCTGATTCGTGTCGTGGGTCAAAGGTGGGTACGCTCCTGTCAATGATGTCCGTGGCAACAAACGACGCCCTCGCGCGGAGGGCGTCCATGGTCGCTTGCGGCGTTCAGGTGCTGCCTGCTGTCTCGAAAACGGACGACTCGCTGCTCCTTGGTGCTGCCAACGGCCTCGACGCGCTCACACGCGACTATGGGGTTGTCTGCCACACGGCCGGGGTAGCATACCATACGGTCAAATGACCCCCGTCCCGAATGCCTGAGCTCCCGGATCTCACGATCGTCGCCGAGGAGCTCGAGCGACGAGTCACCGGCCGAGCCGTGCTCGAGGCGACCGCACCGACCCCCATCCTCGTGCGCGCGACGCCCGCGGAGATCGCCTCGTTGGCAGGTACGCGGGTCGGGCACCCGCAGCGGCGCGGGAAATTCCTCCTCCTCCCCTTCGAGCGTGACGGCGAGGTGCATCGCATCCTCGCCGCCAACCCGATGCTCGCCGGTCGCTTCTGGATCACGCAGCCGAAGGAGCGGGTCCGCGCGCGCACCGGCCTGCGGCTCGCCCTCGAGGGCGAGGAGGACCTCCGCTACGTGGACCGCGAGATGCTCGGCAAGCTCTATCTCGTCGCGCCCGGCGCGTTCGACGACATCCCCGGCTGGACGGAGATGGGCCCCGATGCGGACGATCCGGACCTGACCCTCGAGGCGTTTCGCGCCCGCATCCGCCGTCACCCCGGCGAGCTGAAGCCGCTGCTCCGTAACCCGCGCTTCGTGGCCGGCATCGGCAACGCGTACAGCGACGAGATCCTGTGGGAGGCGCAGCTCGCCCCGTTCCGCAAGCGCAGCACGCTGAACGATGCGCAGATCGAGGCCCTCTACAGCGCGATGCGCCGGGTGCTCGCCGATGCCATCGGCCGCATCCGGGAGTCGGTCCCGCCCCACATCGAGACCCAGGATCGATCGTTCCTGAAGGTCCACCTCCGCGGCGGCGAGCCGTGCCCGCGCTGCGGGCGCGAGCTGCGCCAGATCGGCGGGCGCGAGGCCACGACGTTCTGCCGGAGCTGCCAGCCGCCGTTCTGACGCGCGGTCAGGGCAGGGTGAGCACCTGGCCGATGACGATCTCGTCGGGATCGTCGATGTCGTTGAGCGACTGGAGCGTCTCGACCGACGTGTCGAAGCGCTCGGCAATCCCGGCCAGCGTATCGCCCTCCTGGACGGTGTAAGTCCGCGCCACCGGCGGCGGCGTGGGCGCCGCGGTCGGCGCGACGGTGACGACCGGTGTCGGGGCCGGGGTGGCACTCGGTGCGGACGTTGACGGAGCGGCAGACGCGGTGGCCGACACGGACGCCTGCGGGCTGGGCGTCGCCGGCGTGGCGACGAGGGTGACGTCGGGCGTGGTGGTGGCAGCCGGCGACGTGCTGCCGGTGGGGGTCACGCCGAGCTGGATCCGACCGTCGAGGACAGCCGCCCCGACCGCGACGCCCGCCGTCGCGAGCGCGAGCACAGCCACCGCGC
>DASVFG010000064.1:0-4749 GCA_036380155.1 Candidatus Limnocylindria bacterium | reverse complement strand
TTGGCCTCGTCCACGACCGTGTCCTTGGCATCGACGTGGACGATGTCCGTCCCGAGACGCCGGATGGTCTCGACCGGGTCGATGCCCTGCCAGAACAGGTGGGACGGATCGAGGTTGAGCCCGATGGCTCCGCCGATGGCGGAGCGCAGGCGCTCGAAGGACCGCGGGTTGTAGACGACGAATCCGGGCTCCATCTCGACGCCGAACCGCACCCCGTTGTCCGCCGCGAATGTCGCGAGCTCCTGCCAATACGGCAGGACGACCGATTCCCACTGCCAGTCGAGGGCCTCGACGAAGTCCGGCGGCCACGAGCTCGCCACCCAGCTCGGTCGCGTCGCACCAGGCCCGTCCCCCGGGCAGCCGGCGAACACGTTCACCACGCCCACGCCCAGCTCCGACGCGAGGCGAACGGTGTCCCGGTAGACCCCATCGTCGTGGGCGGCGCGCGCCGGATCCGGGTGGATCGGGTTCCCATGGCAGCTGAGTGCACTGATCGCGAGTCCGCGCGATGCGACCGCGGACGCCAGGCGGTCGCGACCGACGGCATCGGCAAGCAGATCGGCCGGCCGGCAGCGCACGTCGCCGGGGTAGTTGCCCGTGCCGAGCTCGATGGCGTCGAGCCCGAGCTCGACGACGCGATCGAGCATCGGCTCCAGCGCCAGCCGCCCAAAGATCGGATCGAACACGCCCAACTGCATGCCTCGCAGGCTACGACAGGTCCGGCGGCCCGCGGATCGGAAAAGGGTGGACACCGGCCGCACCGCGCGGCTACGGTGGCGGGGAGCGGGCGACCGACCGTCGTCCCCCGGGCACAGGAGGCACCATGCGACGTCGAACGGGCACCCTGCTGATCGCTGCCACGCTGCTGCTCGCGGCCTGTGGCGACCAGACCGCAAGCGGTTCAGGCGACGGAGGCGGCGACGGCGACGGCCTCGTCTTCTGGAGCCTCGAGGACAACGCCGAACGCATCGAGGCAACCCAGGCCATCGTCGATGCCTTCACCGAGGAGACCGGCATCGATGTCGAGCTCGTCGCCATCGGCGAGGGCGACTTCGCGACGCAGGTGACCGCGGCGGCGGCCGGCGATACGCTGCCGGACGTCTTCGGCGCACTGTCGCTCGGCTTCACCCACTCGCTCGCGGCCGATGGCCTCGCCGACCTCGAGGCGAACCAGGCGGTCGTGGATGCGCTCGGCGCCGACACGTTCTCGCAGAGCGCGATCGACCTCGTCACCACCGACGACGGACTCGCCGGCGTGCCGAGCGACAGCTGGGCGCAGCTCCTCGTGTATCGCAAGGACCTCTTCGAGGCCGCGAACCTCGAGCCACCCACGACCTACGACGCCATCCTGGCTGCGGCGGAGGAGCTCAACACCGACGACCAGGCCGGCATCGTGCTCGCCACCGGCAACGACCTCGGCTTCGTGCAGCAGACGTTCGAGTACTTCGCGGTCGCCAACGGCTGCGACGTCGTCGACGACAGCGGGGCGGTGACGATCACCTCGCCGCAATGCGTCGAGACGTTCGACTTCTACAACAACCTGGTGACGAACGGCTCGGTCACCGGCGCGCAGGACGCGGACACGACACGCGCCGCGTACTTCGCTGGCGAGGCGGCCATGATCGTGTGGTCGTCCTTCATCCTCGACGAGCTGGCCGGCCTCCGCGACGACGCCCTCCCGACCTGCCCCGAATGCGAGGACGATCCGGCCTTCCTTGCCGAGAACTCCGGCGTGGTGACGGCCATCCAGGGTCCGAGCGGTGACAGCCCGTCGCAGTTCGGCGAGCTCGTCTCGTTCGTGATCAGCGCCGACGCGCAGACCGAGGATGCCCAGACGTTCGTCGAGTACATGATGTCCGACGGCTACGTCGACTGGCTGGCTCTCGCCCCCGAGGGCAAGTTCCCGACGCGGCTCGGCACGGCCGACAACCCGACCGAGTACGCCGACGCGTGGGGCTCGCTCGAGGCCGGCGTGGATCGCAAGGCCCCGCTCGGCGACGTGTACGACGCGGAGACCCTCGAGGCGCTGACGTCGAGCTCCGACACGATGAAGCGCTGGGCGTTCGCCCAGGGTGCCGGTGCGCTCGCCGGTGCGCTCCTGACCGAGACCCCGGTCCCGGAGGCGCTGCTGCTGGCGCTCGACGGATCGATGTCGGCAGAGGAAGCGGCCGCCGAGGCGGCAGCAGCGGTGGAGGAGCTGGCGGGAGCGATCGAGTAGGCGACGGCCGCAAGGCCGCAGCGGATCGCGATGACCGGGTCCACGCTGGACGGACGGGACGGCGGGCCCCGGCTCACCCTGCAACAGCAGGAGAGCCGGGCCGGCCTGACCCTGCTGACCCCGACGTTCATCGTCGTCATGGCGGTGATCGTGCTGCCGGTGTTGTGGACCCTGTTCATCGCGTTCCGCGACCTTCGGCTGCGCGACCTCCGCGAGGTCGGCATCTTCGGCTCGGGCTTCACGCTCGACAACTTCGTCGGAGTTCTGACCTCGCGCGGGTTCCTCGAAGGGCTCACGACGACGGTGATCTACAGCGTCGTCGGCACCGCGCTGGCGATCGGCCTCGGGCTTGCGGCGGCGCTCATCGTCCGCGCCCCGTTCCGCGGCCGGACGCTGGTGCGGGCCGCGATGCTCCTGCCATACGTCTCGCCCGTCGTCGCGGTCGCGTTCGTATGGTCGGTCATGCTCGATCCGAACCTCGGGTTCGTGAACGCGTTCGGCGAGGATGTGCTGGGGTGGGAGCGACCGATTCCGTTCCTCAGCCAGCGGTCGAGCGAGGTCTCCGTGCTCGGTCTCACCTTCGGGGTGCCCACGGCGCTCCTCACCGTCATCGGCTTCCAGGCCTGGCGCTACTTCCCGTTCGCGTTCCTGTTCATCCTGGCGCGGCTGCAGGCCGTGCCCGCGGACCTCGACGAGGCCGGCAAGGTCGACGGTGCCTCGCCGATCCAGCGCTTCCGCTACATCCTGCTGCCGCAGCTGTCGGGGGTGATCGCGCTCCTCGCGGTGCTCCGCTTCATCTGGACCTTCAACGAGTTCGACGACATCTATCTCCTCACCGGTGGCGGTGCCGGGACCGAGGTGGTGGCCGTCGGGATCTACAACCGCCTCACGGGGCGTGGTGACATCGGCGCGGCCGCGGCCCTGTCGCTCGTCCTCGCCGGCCTGCTCGCGATCTTCCTGTTCCTCTACTTCCGGTACTTCGCCAAGAACACGGAGACCTCGCTGTGACCGGCGCAGCCGATACCGGCACCGCGGTGAAGGCGGCGGTCCGCGAGGAGCGCAGGAGCCGGTGGACGCGGGAGGAGGTGGAGTCGCGGATCATCACGGTCCTGAAGTGGATCGGTGTCGTCTTCTTCGTGACGGTCACCGTGTTCCCCTTCCTCTACATGGTGCTGCTCTCGGTCCGCCCGATCGCCGACCTGGCGCGCGATCCCGGGCAGCTCTTCGTCCCGTTCGAGCGGCTCACGTTCGGCACGTACGACGAGGTGCTTCGGAGCGTCGCGGATGGGGGGCAGGGGTTCCTGTCGTTCCTCCGCAACAGCGCGATCATCGCGACGATCGCCGTCATCGCGTCGCTCCTGCTCGCGATCCCGGGCGCGTACGCGATCAGCCGGCTCCAGTTCTTCGGGCGCCGCCAGGTGAGCTACCTCTTCCTGGCGGTCTACCTCTTCCCGGCGATCCTGCTCGCGATTCCGCTCTTCGTGTTCTTCACCCGCATCGGCCTGCGCGGCTCGCTCATCGGGCTGATCATCGTGTACGCCTCGCAGACGGTGCCGGTCACGATCCACATGCTGCGCAGCTACTTCAACTCCATCCCGGAGAGCCTCGAGGAGTCCGCCGCCCTCGAGGGTGCCAATCGCTTCCAGATCCTCCGCCACATCAGCATCCCGCTGGCGATGCCGGCGATCATGTCGACGGGCCTGTTCGTCTTCATGATCGCGTGGAACGAATTCCTGTTCGCGCTCCTCTTCCTCGTGGACAAGCGCGACTCGTGGACCGTGTCACTCGGCCTGTCGCAGCTCGCGAACTCCACGCTCGAGGTGCCGACCACCGTGGTGATGGCAGGAGCCGTGATCCTCACGGTCCCGATCATCATCGTGTTCTTCCTCACCGAACGGCTCCTCGTCGAGGGCCTCACCGCGGGGGCGGAGAAGGGCTGACCCGCCGGCGTGCCGTCACCGCTCGTCGCGGAACGCCACGATCACCCCGATGTCGTCGCCCTTCCACACGACGTCGACCGCCGCGAACCCGGCCGCGGTGAGCCAGGCCAGGTGCTCCGCGGCCGTGTCGGGGTGGTCGTGCTCGACCTCGTGCGGGTCCGGCTCGCCGGGCAGGTCGTAGAGCTCGCTGAGCCGGTCGGTCGCGGGCCGGAAGTAGTCGGCCAGGACGAACAGGCCACCCGGCTCGGTGTGCTCCCAGATGCGGCTGAAGAGGTGACGCTTCTCGTCGGGGAAGAGGTGGTGGACGGCCAGGATGCTCAGGATCGCGTCGAACGACCCCTCGAGCTCGGGCGCCGCGATGTTGCCGGCGCGGATCTCGGCGCGGTCCTCGAGGCCGGCCAGCCGCTCCCGAGCGCGGCCGAGCATCTCCGCCGAGACGTCCAGTCCGAGCGCGCGAGCCTCGGGGAAGGCCTCGAGCACGCGGCGCAGCGTGTACCCGGTGCCGGCGCCGAGGTCGAGGATCCGCGACGGCGGCCGCAAGGCGAGGAGCGCGAGGAGCGTGTCGTGGACGTCCTCGTAGCGCGGGACCAT
>DASVFG010000063.1:0-10284 GCA_036380155.1 Candidatus Limnocylindria bacterium | reverse complement strand
TGGACCTGGTCGGCACCCTCGAGCGCGACGTGTTCGGCGGGCTGCCGCGGCTCCGACTGCGGGTCGTCGACTTCGCACACACCGCCACGAGCCCGCTCCTCGCGCGGCGCCTGCCCGCGACGCCAGCCGTGGCCCCCGCCGTCACCCCGGCCGCGGGATGACAGCCGTCGAGCGGCTGACCGCGCGGGTCGCAACGATCGGCGCACCCCTCTGTCTCGGTATCGACCCCCACCCCGATCGGCTGCCGGCGCGAGCCGGCCGAGGCGTGGCCGGGATCGAGGCCTTCGCCCGCGGCCTGATCGAGGCCGTGGCGGACGACGTCGCGGCGGTGAAGCTCAACGTCGCCTTCTTCGAGGCGTTCGGCGCTGCGGGCTGGGCGGCCCTCGAACGGACCCGGGCCGACGTCCCGCGGGAGGTGGTCTGCATCCTCGACGCCAAACGCGGCGATATCGGGACGACGGCGGAGCGCTACGCGGCCGGTATCTTCGGTCACCTCGACGGTGACGCCGTCACGGTCTCCCCGTATCTCGGCGAGGACGCGATCGAGCCGTTCCTCGCACACGAGGGCCGGATCGTCTACGTGCTGGCTCGCACGAGCAACCCATCCGCGTCCCGCCTCCAGGAGCTCTTCGTCGACGGTGAGCCGCTCCACGTGCGCGTCGCGCGCTGGGTCGCCGATCGCTGGCCGGACGGGCGCGTGGGCATCGTGGTGGGTGCCACCGCGCCGGAGGAGCTGGTGCGACTGCGGGCGACCGTGCCGGCCCTCCCGTTCCTCGTGCCCGGCGTCGGCGCCCAGGGCGGCGATCTCGACACGGCCGTGCACACCGCGGCCGGTGAGCGGGTGCCGGGGCTGGTGTCGATCTCGCGAGGGATCGCCGAGGCATCGGCCGGCGACGATTGGCTGGACGCGGCGCGCGCGGCGGCCAGGACCTATCGGCGTCGCATGGCGGAAGCGGTGCTACACTCGACAGCCAGCGCCGCCCACGCGGCCGAGAGCGGAGGTTCGTGATTCATGCCGGTTCCCGGCCCGATGGAGCTCATTCTGCTGCTGGTGATCGTCCTGATCATCTTCGGCCCCGGCAAGCTGCCCGACATCGGCAATGCCGTGGGCAAGGGCATCCGCGAGTTCCGCAAGGCATCCACCGAGATCGAGGAGTCCGTCCGCGGTGAGTCGAAGCGTCCGGTGAAGGACGAGCGACCCGCCGGCGACACCTCGGACCGCTGAGCCCGGCCCGACCGGGTCGACCGACGGCCCGTGACCGGCGACCCATGCCGTGACGTCCCTCGCACCCGTGCCGGCACGCTCGGCTGACGACGAGGCGACGATGTCGCTCCTCGAGCACCTCGAGGAGCTCCGGCGACGCATCATCATCATCGCCCTTGCCATCGGCGTCGGGGCGATCGTCGGGTTCTTCCTGGCCGATCCGCTCATCGCCCTCCTGCGGCAACCACTCCCCGACGATGGCGCCTCGCTCATCCAGACGACGGTGGGGGAGGCCTTCGGGGTCCGCATCCAGATGGCGCTCATGACCGGCCTGGCGCTCGCCATGCCGGTGATCCTCTTCGAGATCTGGTCGTTCGTGACGCCCGGCCTGACGAAGTCGGAGCGCCGCATCGTCTGGCCGCTGCTCGGCGCCGCGATCATCCTGTTCGCCGCCGGCCTCGGGCTCGGGTACCTCCTCATCCCGGTGGCGATCAATTTCCTCCTCGACTTCTCGCTCGAGGGCGTCCCGCCGCTCCTCGGCCTGTCGGACTACATCGGCTTCATCACGACCCTGCTCCTCGCGTTCGGCCTGTCGCTCGAGTTCCCGGTCGTGCTCTACCTGCTCGCGCGGCTCGGGATCCTTTCGTACGCGTTCCTCTCGCGCCGCCGGCGCTTCGTCGCCCTGCTCATCATCGCGTTCGCGGTCCTCATCACCCCCGGCGACATCGTGATCGGCTCGGCGACGCTGGCGATCGTGATGTACGGCCTGTTCGAGGTCACGCTGCAGCTCATCCGGATGCTCGGCCGGTGACGGATCCCGGGCGGCGGGTGCTGCTGCTCACCGCCGATGCCATGGACGCCCACTCGGCGCATGGCCACCCTGAGCGCCCCGAGCGCCGAGGCGCCGTCGCGGATGGCGTCCGCGACGCGGCGGGGGACGCCCTCGTCGAGGAGACGCCGGTCGCGGCGACCGATGCCACCCTGCTCGCGGTTCACGACGCGGCCTATCTCGCGGCGCTCGACGTCCTCGACGGCAACGGCGGCGGCTGGCTGGATGCCGACACGTACATCGCGGCCGGGTCGATGACCGCGGCTCGCCTGGCGGCCGGCGCCACCGTGCGTGCCGCGCAGGCCGTCGCGGCCGGCGAAGTGGCCGTCGGGTTCGCCGCGGTGCGTCCGCCCGGACACCACGCGATGCGCGCACGGGCGGGCGGGTTCTGCCTCGTGAACAACGTGGCGGTCGCGGTGGCGGCGCTCCGCGCCTCGGGTGCCGCGCGTCGAGTCGCGATCGTCGACTGGGACGTGCATCACGGCGACGGGACCCAGGCCATCTTCGACGCCGATCCGGACTGCTGGTACGGATCCACGCACCAGATGCCGCTCTTTCCCGGGACGGGCGCCGCATCGGAGGTCGGCAACGGGCCGGCGATCGGGACGAAGCTCAATGTTCCGCTCGCGCCGGGCAGTGACGACGACGACTTCGTGGCGGCGTGGGCCGAGGAGCTCTTGCCGTCCGCCGAGGCGTTCGAGCCGGACGCGATCCTCGTCTCGACCGGCTATGACGGCCATCGCGAGGATCCGCTGGCAAATCTGCGGATCACCGAGCGGGGCTACGAGATCGTGGCTCGTGAGCTCGGGGCGACCATCGCGCGGCTCGGCCTGCCTGGCGCCGCGCTGACGCTCGAGGGCGGGTACGACCTCGACGCGCTCCGCGCGTCGGCCGCCGCCACGGTGCGCGGGCTCCTCGTCGGCCTGGCCGCTGACGCATGAGGGCGGGGGGCACGGGGCTATACTCGGGCCGCGACCGATGAAGGAGGCGTCCGTGCCGGGGAGCTCGCCGACCGCGTCCGAAGCCGCCGCGACCCCTGGCCCCGCGGTGGAGCGCCACGACGCGCCCGCTGCCGCGCTCGACCACTTCCTCGTCATCAGCGGCCTGTCCGGCGCGGGCAAGAGCCAGGCAAGCAAGCTGTTCGAGGATCTCGGCTACTCCTGCGTCGACAACCTGCCGCCGGCCCTGCTCGACGACTTCCTCAAGCTTCGCCGCGACGATCCCGAGCGCTACCGACGGTCCGCGCTCGTCCTCGACATCCGCGCAGGCGACCCGGCACCGGCGATCGAGCGGGCCGCCGCCGCGCTCGAGCGTGACGGCTCGGCGCTCGAGCTCATCTACCTCGAAGCGAGCGACGCCAGCCTGGTGAGCCGCTTCTCCGAGACACGCCACCGCCACCCGCTCGAAGCGGAGCGGAGTGGGGTGCAGGCCAGCATCGCCGAGGAGCGACGCCTCCTGGCACGAACCCGCGAGCTGGCCGATCACGTCGTCGACACGAGCGGCCTCTCGATCGGCCAGCTCAAGGATCGGCTGTTCGGCCTCGTCCCGCGCCCGTCCGATGCCGACGAGCTGCGCATCGACGTCGTCACGTTCGGCTTCAAGTACGGAATCCCGCTCGAGGCGGACCTCGTCTTCGACGTCCGGTTCCTCACCAACCCGTACTGGGAGCCGGAGCTCAAGCCGCTCTCCGGCCTCGAGGAGCCGGTGCGCGACTACGTTCTCGGCCAGCCATCCGCGGCACGCTTCCTCGAGCTCGTCGCCGAGCTGCTGGAGCTCACCGCGCCCGCGTACCGGGCGGAGGGCAAGGAGCGGCTCCGCGTGGCCCTCGGCTGCACCGGCGGCTACCACCGGTCCATCGCGCTGGCCGAGGAGCTGGCAACGCGCCTTCGCCGTCTCGACGACGTCACGGTCTCCGTCTTCCATCGCGAGCTCGGCCGATGAAGGGACCGCGCCTCCCGCGCTGGCTCTACCCGGGCATGCATCTGAAGCGGTGGCTGTTCGTCCTGTTCCTCGGCATCGCCATCCTCGGGCTCGGCGCGGCGATCTTCATCCGCGACCTCTACCGCTCCGCGAATGCCGACGAGATCGCGATCGTCTTCTGGCTCACCGGCGCGTGGATGGAGCCGGCGATTCGTGCCGCGGTCGTGGCCACCGCGGGGATCGGGCTGACGGCGATCGGCATGTGGGGCCTCATGCGCTCGGTGATCTCACCGTTCGTCGCGCGCGGCGACAGCGTGATGGAGGTGCTCTACACGAAGCGCTACCTCGCCCGCGGACCGCGCATCGTGGCGATGGGTGGCGGCACCGGCCTTTCGACACTCCTCCGCGGCATCAAGGGCTACAGCGCCAACATCACGGCCGTCGTGGCGGTCGCCGACGATGGAGGCAGCAGCGGCCAGCTCCGCCAGCAGCTCGGCATCATTCCGCCGGGCGACATCCGCAACTGCATCGCCGCCCTCGCCGACGCCGAGCCGCTCATGACGCAGCTCATGCAGTACCGCTTCCCGGCCGGCTCCGGCCTCGACAACCACGCCTTCGGCAACCTGTTCATCGCCGCCATGACCGCCGTCACCGGCGACTTCGAGGAGGCCGTGCGCGAGTCGAACCGCGTCCTCGCCGTGCGCGGGCAGGTGCTGCCGGCCACGAGCGTCCCGCTCAACCTGTCGGCCCGCCTCTTCAGCGGACGGACGCTCCACGGCCAGTCGGACATCACGACGGCCGGCGAGCCGATCGAGCGGGTCTTCATCGAGCCGGACGACGTGCGCGCGAACGGCGAGGCCCTCGAGCGGATCCTCGAGGCGGAGATGATCGTCATCGGCCCGGGCAGCCTGTTCAGCAGCATCCTCCCGAACCTGCTCATCGCCGACGTGCGCGACGCGCTGCGGGCCGCACCGGGCATCCGCGTCTACGTCTGCAACGTCGCCACCCAGGCGGGAGAGACGCCGGACATGACCGCATCGGCCCATCTCCGCGCGCTGTTCGACCACGTGGGGGACGATCTCATCGACTACGTGATCGTGAACCGCAGCACCGATGCGCGCCGTCCTGCGGGCTGGCGCGCCCGACCGGTCGAGGTGGACGTGCGCCGGCTCGAGGAGCTGCCGGTCGTGATCATCGAGGAGGACGTGATCGACCCCTTGAACGCGCATCGCCACGACCCGGCCAAGCTGGCCGCGGCGCTCATGCGGCTCCAGCAGGAGGACCGCGTCGATCGCCCGCGGCAACGCCGCCTCGAGCGCCCGACCGCCCACGCGTCCTGAGGCGCGATGCTCGTCGCCGGTGAGGTCAAGGGCGAGCTCGCGCGGATCCATCCGGCGCGCGCCTGCTGCCGACGGGCCGAGCTCGCGGGGCTGCTCCACGGGAGCGGCGGGACGATGCTGCGCACGCTCGACCATGCCACGGCCCGCACCGCCGTCCACCTCGCGACCTCGCTCGGATTCGCGGTGGATCCGCCGCGGCCGGCGGTCCCGGACCGCGCGCGGGCACGTTCGCGGCACCACCTCCTCGTGGACCTCGACGCACGGGTGGTGGACGGCTGGCGGCTGACCGATGCCCCGGCGCACGACCGCCGCGCCTTCCTGCGTGGCGTGCTCCTCGCCAGCGGCTCGCTGTCGTTCAGCTCGTCCGGCCCGCACGTCGAGTTCGTCCTCCGATCGCCGGAGGCGGCCGCGGACGTGGAAACGGCGCTCGCGGCGGATGAGGTCCGTGCGCTCACGTCGGTGCGACGCGAACGGCACATCGTCTACCTCAAGGGACACGAGGAGATCGCCGCGCTCCTCCAGCTCGTGGGCGCGAACCGCGGCGTCCTCGAGCTGGAGACCCACCGGGTGGGTCGGGACGTCCGGTCGCGTCTCAACCGGCTCCTCAACGCGGAGGAGGCGAACCTCGGGCGCACGGTGCGGGCCGCCGGGAAGCAGCTCGCCGCGATCGCGCGCCTCGACGCCGAGGGCCGCCTGTCGCGCCTGGGCGTCGGTCTCCGCGAGGCGGCCGCGACGCGACGCCGCATGCCGGACGCCGATCTCGATACCCTTGCCGCGGCGCTCGGCGTGAGCCGATCCGCCGTCAACCACCGGCTCCGGCGGCTCGTGGAGCTCGCCACCGACGAGGACACGTGATGCGCACCCCGGTGATCGCCGGCAACTGGAAGATGAACCCGGCCTCCCTCGACGACGCGGTCGCCCTCGCCGAGGCCGTCAGCGTCGCCGCCGAGCTGGCACCGTCGGTCACGACCGTCGTCTGCCCGCCGGCGATCTGGCTCACCTCGATCGCGCGGACGCTGACCGGGACGCCGGTCGCGCTGGGCGCCCAGACGATGCATTGGCAGGAGCACGGCGCGTTCACCGGGGAGACGAGCCCGCTCATGCTGGCGGGCACCGCCACGTTCGTGATCCTCGGCCATTCGGAGCGCCGCCAGTACGACGGCGAGACCGACGAGTCGGTCGGCCGCAAGGTGGCGAGCGCCGTGGCCCACGGCCTGCGACCGATCGCCGCGGTCGGGGAGCGGAGCGAGGAACGGCGCGCGGGGGAGACGGCGGCGGTGGTCGATCGGCAGGTGCGCGCGGCCCTGGCCGGGCTCGATCGGCTCGCCGGGACCGGCCTCGTCGTCGCCTACGAGCCGGTGTGGGCGATCGGCACCGGGGACGCGGCGTCCGGCGACGACGCGCAGGCGGTGGCCGGCCAGATTCGGGCCATCCTCCGTGAGCTCGATCCCGCCGGCGCGGACGAGATCCCGATCCAGTACGGCGGCAGCGTGACTGCCGACAACGCCGCCGAGTACTTCTCGCAGTCCGACATCGATGGGGCGCTCGTCGGTGGCGCCTCGCTCAAGCCGGAGGCGGTCGCCGCCATCATCCAGGCGGCGGCCGCGGCCGCGTCGTCCGACCGGGGTCCGGGCGCGTGAGGGTCGTGCTCGTCGTCCTCGACGGGTTCGGGATCGGCGACGACCCGGAGCGGAACGCGCTCATGACCGCGCCGATGTGGAACTGGCACCGCCTCCTCGCCGAGTACCCGCACAGCAGACTCGAGGCGTCCGGCGAGGCCGTCGGGCTGCCTGCAGGGCAGATGGGGAACTCCGAGGTCGGCCACCTCAACCTGGGCGCCGGGTTCCGCGTCCTGCAGGACCTGCCGCGCATCAACGAGGCCGTCCGCGACGGGACGTTCTTCACGAACGATGCGCTCGTGTCCACGGCACGCGAGGTCGCGGAGCGTCGCGGGACGCTCCATCTCATGGGCCTCGTCGGCCCGGGTGGCATTCATGCCGTGGACGAGCACCTCGTCGCGGCCGTGGAGCTCGCGCACCGTGCCGGGCTCCCGGCCGATCGCGTCCGGTTCCACGCGTTCACCGACGGCCGCGACACGCCACCCCGCTCGGCCGATGGCTACCTCCCCGCTCTCGAGACCGCCTTCGCCGGCCACGCGAGCATCGCCACGGTGAGCGGCCGCTTCCATGCCATGGACCGCGACCATCGCTGGGAGCGCACGAAGCTGGCCTACGACGCGATCGTCCACGGGACAGGGCTGCGGAGCGCGACCGCCAGCTCGGCCATCGCGGACGGCTACGCGCGGGGTGAGAACGACGAGTTCATCCAGCCCACGGTCCTCGACGGCGCCGTGCCCATCGGCCCGGCCGACGCGGTCGTCCACCTCAACTTCCGGGCCGATCGTGCCCGTCAGCTGTCGCAGGCGCTGGCCGTGGCCGCCTTCGACGGCTTCGATCGCGGCGGCACCGGCCCCGTGCCATTGACGACGCTCACCGAGTACCAGGCACCCGACGAGCTGCCGGCGCGCGTCGCGTTCCCGCCGCTCGTCATCGACTCCCTGGCGGCGCACCTGGCGCGGCGCGGCCTGAGCCAGCTCCACGTCGCCGAGACGGAGAAGTACGCCCACGTCACGTACTTCTTCAACGGCGGCGTGGAGGACCCGTTCCCCGGGGAGGAGCGGGTGCTCGTGCCCTCGAACCGCGACGTCGCGACGTACGACCTCGCCCCGGAGATGCGCGCCGAGGAGATCACCGAGCGCCTCATCGAGGCGATGAACAGCGGCTCCTACGCGTTCATCGTCGCCAACTACGCGAATCCCGACATGGTCGGCCACACCGGCATCTGGGACGCGGCCGTCCGCGCCGCGGAGGTCATCGACGGCTGCCTCGGCCGGCTGGCGCGTTCGGCCCTCGGCAACGAGGTCGCGCTCGTCATCACTGCCGATCACGGGAACATCGAGGAGATGCGGGACGCCGACGGCAAGCCGCAGACGAAGCACACGACCGCGCCGGTCCCGCTCCTGCTCGTCAGCGAGGCGCATCGGTCGGCGCGGCTGCGCGACGGCATCCTCGCGGACGTCGCCCCGACGCTGTGCGATCTCCTCGGCCTGCCTCCCGGCCCGGAGATGACGGGGCGAAGCCTGCTCGAGGCCTGACCGGACACCGTCCGGCGAGGTCATCGGACCCCTGCTATCCTGCGCCGGACATGACGACAGCTCTTCTCATCGCGCAGATGATCCTCGCCATCGCGCTCATCGCCTCGATCCTCCTCCAGCAGCGAGGGACCGGGCTCGGTGGCGCGTTCGGCGGTGAGGTCACTGCCTATCGCAGCCGGCGTGGCATCGAGCGGACCCTCTTCCGCCTGACGATCGTGCTCGCCGTCCTGTTCGTGGCCTTCAGCCTGCTCAACCTGCTCGAGATCGGCTGATCGAGGAGGTCGGCAGCGTCCGCCGGCCGTGCTATCATCGGCGGCGCCGTCGAGGGATTCGTCCCGATACGGTCGTGCCGAGGTGGCGGAATAGGCAGACGCGCTAGGTTCAGGACCTAGTGACCGCAAGGTCGTGTGGGTTCAAGTCCCTCCCTCGGTACCAGCCCTCTCGCTGGTTTCGATTCGGGGCCCAGGTGGCGGAATTGGTATACGCGTACGTTTGAGGGGCGTATGGGGAAACCCATCCGGGTTCAAGTCCCGGCCTGGGCACCAGCTCACTCCCGCCAACATCGACGCCGCTTGCGACCACGGTCGCGGGCGGCGTTTTCGTGTGCCACCGTGATGGGGGAGCCGCAGTCGAACCGATCCTGCCGTTCCGACACCTCGTGTCGGCTGGGCGCCTTTCGGCAGCCGATTCCGGTCACGCTCGACGTCTGACGTCGATCCGGCAGCATACTCACGCTCACGAGGGTCGCCCCGCCCGCGACCATCGGTCCTTGTCGACGCAGCGCGTCGAAATGGCAGTGAACGTCCGCGTCGCGTTGAGACCGCCCGCTCCGGACGGTCCCTGGCCACCGGGGCCCCGTGATCGGGTGCCGAGATTGCAGCTGGCATCGGCTACCATGCCGCGCATCGCGTGGGCGGTTAGCTCAGCTGGTCAGAGCGCCTCGCTTACACCGAGGAGGTCGGGGGTTCGAGCCCCTCACCGCCCACCAACCGGACTTCCCTGGGCCGACACGCCGTCGGGGACGTGGCAAGACGGACGTACCGTACCGCGGAGCGAGGATGCGGCGTATCGTCCGGCCATGAAGCGCTACTTCCTTGCGCTGGCCATCGCGGCCGCCGCTTGGCTCTTGACGTTAGCCGAGCCGCCGGATCGATACCAATCTGCGCTCGTCGTGTTCGGCGCCTTCCTGGCCGTGGTCGCGTTCGGCCCATACATGGCGCTGGCGCGCGGGCAGGGCACGCTTCAGCTGCCGAAGAGCGTGACGGCGGCGAGCCTGGCAGTGCTGTGGATATTGGCGGTGGCGTGGGCCGCGCCCGTGTATGAGGAGCTGTATCAACCCGTCGGAGATGGCAGGTGCACGTTCCTCGACAATGGGGCCCCGCATCCGGACGACGGCGACTGCTTCGCCACCGACGGCTCGTTGTGACGGCGGGGCCGTTGCGCGAGCCCCGCAATCACCACGACCGCTGAGAGCGGCCTGCTAGGATTCGCCGCGTCTACTGCCCGAGCGCGAGGAGCACCCACCGATGCCACTCTGGGGCTGGATCGCCCTGATCGCGATTGCGGTCATCGCCCTCTTCCTGATCTTCACGTACAACGCGCTGGTCCGCCTGCGCAACATGGTCGACGAGGCGTGGAACCAGATCAGCGTGCAGCTGAAGCGCCGCCACGATCTGATCCCGAACCTCGTCAACGCCGTGAAGGGCTACATGGACTTCGAGCAGGAGACCCTGACGAAGGTCATCGAGGCTCGCTCCGCCGCCGTGAACGCCACGAACGCGGGTCCCGGCAACGCCGCCCAGGCCGCCCAGGCCGAGAACTTCCTGACCGGCGCCCT
>DASVFG010000062.1:0-5697 GCA_036380155.1 Candidatus Limnocylindria bacterium | reverse complement strand
GATCCCCGTACGTCCGATAGCCATGGTTGTCGAGCTCGCGGCGCGCGACCTTCCCGATGCGGGGCGTCAGCTCCGAGGCGTTCATCATCGGTGGCAGCCTACCGCCTGCCGGCGGGAGGACGCTCGCCGATCAGGCGTCGGCGACGAACCCGCGACACGTCACGCGTCGACGAATCGCCAGGGCGCGGACCTGGACGCAGACGAGGCATGTGCCGCTCCGATCGGCCAGGTGCAGCGAGCTCCCGTGCCCGCAGCCGGCGCAGACGGCTTCGTGCGGGAAGTGCCGGGGTGGCGTCGCAAGCGGATGGGTCTGCACGGTCATGCCGGTGCGACCCGCAGCGAGCGTGCCCCGTAACGCATCGGACCCGGGTACGTTCGAACCAGTGAGGGGCGGACTCTCGGTTCCGGTCGAGCTCGCTCGGCTGGAGGGCAGCCCGCGGGTCCGTCCCTCGTCACATCCCGGGAGCGCGCGGGACCGGCGGCTATACTTGCCGCCCGCGGCAGCCACCTTCCCGTACGAGCGGCCGCCCCTCCGCCACCGAGGACCGATGACCGAGGAGTATCCGTACAACGGGCGCCTGAGCCGCTGGGAGGAGATCGCCCCCGGGCTTGCCATCGTCGGCGTCCAGTCGCTCGACGTACCGTTCCCGTTCGAGCCGGGCCAGTACGCGACGCTCGGCCTCATGGGGCCGGAGAAGCTCATCCAGCGACCGATGAGCATCTCGTCGTCCGCGGACGACCTGAGCGAGTACGAGTTCTTCATCCGTCACGTCGAGAACGGCGGCTTCACCCCGCTCCTCTGGGAGCGATCGGTCGGCGATCCGATCAACATCAAGGGGCCGAAGGGCAAGTTCCTCCTCCAGGAGGATGGCCGGCGGGCGCTGTTCGTCGCGTCGGGCACCGGGCTCGCGCCGTTCATCAGCATGATCGAGACGCTGCGCGGCCGCGGTCGAGCGCGCGACATCGTCCTCCTCCACGGCGTGAGCCATCCGTATGACCTCGCATGGCGCGAGCAGCTCACCGAGCTTGCCGATGGCGGCGGGTTCCCGCTGCGCTACGTCGGCACGATCTCGCGACCGCAGGCGAACCCCGACTGGGCGGGCGTCACCGGGCGGGTCGAGGCGATCGTGGCGTCCCAGCTCGACGCCCATGGCCTGACGCCGGAGAACACGACGATCTACCTGTGCGGCAATCCCGACATGGTGAGCGCGGTGGAGGAGGTCGCGGCGGAGCGCGGCTTCCCGTCGGAGCAGGTCCGCAAGGAGCTCTACTGGCCGAAGGGCCGTCCGCACTAGCCGATGCCCGACCGCGAGCGGTTCTACCTGACGACCGCGATCTTCTACCCCTCGCCGAAGCCGGCGCTGCACTCGATGTTCGAGGCCATCGGCGCCGATACGATCGCCCGCTACCACCGGCTGGCCGGGCGCGACGTCCGCTTCCTGACCGGCGTCGATGAGCACTCCGCCAATGTCGAGCGCGACGCGCGGGAGCAGGGGATCGATCCGCGGACGCTCATCGACCCGTGGGCCGCCACGTGGCAGGC
Organism: Candidatus Limnocylindria bacterium; assembly: GCA_036380155.1. Lineage (GTDB taxonomy): Bacteria > Chloroflexota > Limnocylindria > QHBO01 > QHBO01 > JACDBZ01. Next base: position 4,154 of record DASVFG010000062.1, on the reverse strand, counting down.
GACGTTCGAGCGCTACGGGATCAGCGCCGACCGCTTCATCCGCACCACCGATGTTGACCACGCCGATGCCTCGACCGAGATGGTGCGGCGCGCCCAGGCGAACGGCGACGTCTACGAGGGCGTCTACTCCGGGTGGTTCTGCAACGGCTGCAACGAGTTCAAGACCGACCAGCAGCTGGTGAATGGGCGGTGCCCGGATCACCCGACCCTCGAACCGGCCTGGCTCGAGGAGTCGAACTACTTCTTCCGGCTCTCGGCGTACCAGGAGCGGCTCGAGCGGCTGTACGCGGAGAACCCGAGCTTCTGCGAGCCGGAGCACTTCCGCAACGAGGTGCTCGGCTGGCTGAAGGACGGGCTGCGTGACTTCAGCATCAGCCGCTCCGGCGCGACATGGGGGATTCCGTTCCCGGGGGATCCCGACCATCGGATCTACGTCTGGTTCGATGCCCTCACGAACTACGTGACCGGTGCCGGCTTCCCGAACGATCCCGACGCGTTCGCCCGCTGGTGGCCCGCCGACCTCCACGTCATCGGCAAGAACATCACGCGCTTCCACTGCCTCTACTGGCCGGCGATGCTCATGAGCGCGGGGCTGCCGCTGCCGAGGCGTGTCTTCGCCCACGGCTTCATGCTCGATCGCGGGGAGAAGATGAGCAAGACGGCCGGCAACGTCCGCGATCCGGACGACACCGCCGCCATCTTCGGCGTCGACGGCGTGCGGTACATGGTCCTCCGCGAGGTGCCCTTCGACCGCGACGCCGATGTGTCGACCGAGGCGTTCGTGCGTCGCTACAACGCCGACCTGGCGAACGACCTCGGGAACCTCGCGAACCGGACGATCAGCATGGCCGGGCGCTATCTCGACGGCGCGCTGCCGCCGCTCGCCGATGATGGCAACCCGGCCGATGCCGAGCTGCGCGGGACGGCCGCGCGGGTGGTGACCGCCTACCGCGCGGCGATGGAGGGCCAGCTCGTCGACCAGGCGCTGGCCGCGATGATGGAGCTCGTTCGCGCGGGGAACGGCTACGCCGAGAGCCAGGCACCGTGGTCGTTGCACAAGGCGGGGGAAACCGAGCGTGTGGGCCAGGTGCTGGCCGTCATGGCCGAGGCGTGCCGCATCATCGGCCATCTCCTCGCCCCGGTAGCTCCGACCGGAGCCGCGCGGCTGCACGAGCAGCTCGGCGTTCCGCCCGCCTACGACGACCGTGGTGACGGCGGGCCGGGCCTCGACGTGCTGACGGCGTGGGGGAGCGGTCCGACCCCGTGGCGTACCGGCGCGCCCACGCCCATCTTCCCGCGCGTCGAGCTGGAGACGCCGGCCTGAGCCGTCCGCGCGCTCCCGAACGGTTGGAGGGGCTCGTCGACTCGCACGCGCACCTCCAGCACGAGCGGTTCGACGCGGATCGCGACGCGGTCGTCGGTCGCGCTCGTGAGGCGGGAATCGAACGGATGCTGGTGCCGGGATGGGACGTCCCGTCATCCGCGCTCGCCCTCAATCTCGCCGACCGGTACCCCGACATCCTCCGCGCGGCGGTCGGCGTCCATCCTCATCACGCCGCGGACATGACCGAGGGCGCGTGGGCGGAGCTCGAGGACCTCGCGGCGGACGCGCGCTGCGTGGCGGTGGGCGAGATCGGCCTCGACTACTTCCGCAATTTCTCGCCGCGCGACGCACAGCACGACGCGTTCGATCGGCAGCTGGCGCTCGCGAAGCGATTGGATCGACCGGTTCTCGTCCACGACCGCGAGGCACACGCCGACGTCACCGCGCGCCTCCTCGCCTGGACGCGCCGGCCGGGCACGCCGGCGCGCGGGGTGCTCCACGCGTTCTCCGGTGACGCCGCGATGGCCGCCACGCTCACCGCTGCGGGCTTCGTGCTCAGCTTCGCGCTGCCGGTCGCCTTCCGATCTGCGGTCGGTCCTCGCGCGGCGGCTGCCGCCGTGCCTCGTGACGGCTACCTGGTCGAGACCGACGCGCCATACCTGGGTCCGGACCGCGGGGCGCGCAACGAGCCCACCACCGTGCTGCGCGTGGTCGCGGAGCTCGCCAGGCTTCGCGAGTCGACGCCTGACGACGTGGCGGCACCGCTCCGTGGCACGTTCGCCGCGCTCGTGCGCTGAATCGGAGCGACCGAGCGTTCGATCGTCGGGCCGGCAGGTTGGCATGCCGGTTGCATTCCCGTCGCTCCGGCCGAGGATCGTATCGGCCCTGAATTCGAACAGGCAGCACGCAGTGGAGGAGGGTCCACCCACATGGGCCAGGTCAACGTCAACAGCGGCGAGCCGAGCGGCAGCAGCGGCTCCGGCTTCATCCTCGGGATCATCGTCGCGATCCTCGTGGTCGCCGCGCTCCTGTACTTCTTCGTCTTCAACGGCAATGACGGCACGGACAACGGCGACGACGGCGACGGTGGCACGGACGTCACCGAGTCGACCGAGCCCGAGGTCGACCCCAGCGGCTGGCGTCTCGTCGAGCTCGCCTAGTCCACGTCCACGCCCAGGACAGAGCCCCGGCCCGGCGGCCGGGGCTTCGTCATGTCGCGCGATTTCGGTTGACACCCCTCGCGCGGCGGTGCTACCTTGCGTTAGCACTCTCGCCGGTTGAGTGCCAGTGTCCCGGCCGTATCGGCCACGCTGGCGCTCCCGGGGCGATTGCTCATCTCAACCGCACCAGAACGCATCGGTTGCGCACGCAAGGAGGCACCACGCACATATGGCCACCACGGTCAGCGGTACGGCCACCGGGCTGAAGCCCCTGGGGGACCGTCTCGTCGTCAAGCCCACGCCCCGCGAGGAGATGACCAAGAGCGGCATCGTCCTTCCCGACACGGCCAAGGAGCGCCCGCAGGAGGGCACGATCCTGTCCGTCGGCCCCGGGCGCACGCTCGACGACGGCTCGCGCGAGCCCATCGAGGTCAGCGTGGGCCAGAAGGTCCTCTACCAGAAGTACGCCGGGACGGAGTTCAAGCTCGACGACGAAGAGCTGCTCATCCTGAGCCAGAAGGACATCCTGGCCGTCATCGAGTAGACGGCGAGACCCCTCAGATCCAGACCGATGCGCCGCGTGACCGTGGCGCACACCTAGGAGGAAGTTCAGAACCGTGGCCAAGCAGCTGCTGTTCGAGGAAGAGGCGCGACGCTCCCTGAAGCGCGGCGTGGACAAGATGGCCGATGCCGTCAAGGTCACGCTCGGGCCGAAGGGCCGCTATGCCCTCCTCGACAAGAAGTTCGGCGCACCGACGATCACGAACGACGGTGTGACCATCGCCCGCGACATCGAGCTCGAGGACCCGTACGAGAACATGGGTGCTCAGCTGCTCGAGGAGGTCGCCACCAAGACGAACGACGTGGCCGGCGACGGCACCACGACGTCGATCGTGCTCGCACAGGCGATCATCACCGAGGGCCTGAAGAACGTGACCGCCGGCGCCAGCCCGATGGGCCTGAAGCGCGGGATCACGAAGGGCGTCGAGGCCATCGTCGAGGAGATCAAGCGCCTGTCGAAGCCGGTCGAGTCGACCGATGACATCGCGCACATCGCCTCGATCTCGGCGCGCGACACCGAGATCGGCGAGATGATCGCCCAGGTGATGGACAAGGTCGGCAAGGACGGCGTCGTCACCGTCGAGGAGTCGCAGGGCCTGAAGCTCGAGACCGAGTTCGTCGAAGGCATGCAGCTCGACCGCGGCTACCTGAGCGCCTACTTCGTCACCTCGACGGAGGGCGGCAAGCTCGAGGCGGCCCTCGACCAGCCGTTCATCCTCGTCACCGACAAGAAGATCAGCGCCGTGGCGGACATCCTCCCGACGCTCGAGAAGGTCGTCTCCACCAGCCGCCCGCTCCTCATCATCGCCGAGGACGTCGACGGCGAGGCGCTGCCGACCCTGGTCGTCAACAAGATGCGCGGCACGATCAACGTGCTCGCGGTCAAGGCCCCCGGCTTCGGTGATCGTCGCAAGGCGATGCTCGAGGACATCGCGACCCTGACCGGCGCGCGGGTGATCTCCGAGGAGGTCGGCCGCAAGCTCGACAGCGTGCAGCTCGAGGACCTCGGCGAGGCGCGCCGCGTCACCGCCACCAAGGACGCCACCACGATCGTGGAGGGCAAGGGCTCCGACGAGGCGATCAAGGCCCGCATCGGCCAGATCAAGCTC
>DASVFG010000061.1:0-5582 GCA_036380155.1 Candidatus Limnocylindria bacterium | reverse complement strand
TTCCGGCGCTTCGGGTTCGGCAGCGAGACGGGGATCGAGCTCGCCGGCGAGGCGGAAGGCCTCGTCTGGCACCCGGACGACGCGTCCGGTGAGCTGACCACCGCCCAGAACGCGTTCGGCCAGGGCCTCAGCCTGACGGCCGTGCAGCTCGCAGCCGGCTACGCCGCCTTTGCGAATGGCGGATTGCTCGTCACCCCGCACGTCGTGGACGGCTGGACCGATCCTGACGGCACCTCGTACACCGCGGACACGCCGCCGGCCGAGCGCATCCTGCGCGAAGAGACGGCCGATACGATGATCGAGTTGCTCACGAACGCCATCGACGACGGCATCGCCAAGGGCGCACAGATCCCCGGCTACACCGTCGCGGGGAAGACCGGAACGGCGCAGATCGCCGGGCCGGTGAAGGTGACGAACGACGAGGGCGAGACCACCGAGGTCTGGCGCTACATCAACGGCTGGGTCGACTCCAGCTTCGTCGGCATCATGCCGGCGGGTGACACGAAGCTCGTCACGCTCGTCCTCATCCACCGACCGGTGCCGTGGGACAAGCGGATGCCGGACCGTCCGGAGAACGTGTTCGCCCGCTTGATGCCGCAGATCGTCGACTACCTCGCCATCCCCCCCGACCGACCGATCGAACCGGTCGCCCGACCGTGACGCTGCTAGACTCGCCCGTAGTCCGCAGCGTGGTCTCCGTGCCTCCGACCATCCGACTCGAGGACCTGCTGGCCGCCACGGGCGGCCGCCTCATTCGCCCCACCACCGTCACCGGTATCGCGGGCGCCGCGGTCGACTCTCGTTCCGTCATCCCGGGCAACCTGTTCGTCGCGCTGTCCGGTCAGCGGACCGATGGCCATCGCCACGTCGCCGAAGCGGTCGCCGCCGGCGCGGTCGCGGCCTTCGTCGACCGCCCGGTCGACCTTCCCGCGGATGTCGACATTGCGCTCGTTGCCGTGGCGGATCCCCTCACCGCCCTCCAGGAGCTCGCCGCGTGGTGGCGCGCCCGGCATGCGGTGCGGGTCGTGGGCATCACCGGGTCGACCGGCAAGACGATGGCGAAGGAAGTGACCGCCGACGTGGTCGGACGCGCGTTCCACACGTTGCGCAACGCCGGCAACCTCAACTCCGAGACGGGGCTGCCGATGACCCTCCTCGAGCTCGACCCGAGCCACGAGGTGGCAGTGCTCGAGATGAGTATGTACACGATCGGGGAGATCGCGCGGCTCGCGGAGATCGCGCGCCCGGAGGTGGGTGTCGTCCTCGCCGTCCATCCCACACACCTCGAGCGCGCCGGCTCGATCGAGCGCATCGCGCGCGCGAAGGCCGAGCTGCCGGCCGCGCTGCCCGCTGACGGGCTCGCGATCCTCAACGCCGACGACGCCCGTGTGCTCGCCATGCGCGCGGTGACACGTGCGAGCACCTGGACGTTCGGCCTCGGAGCGGCTGCGGATGTCCGGGCGGTCGACGTCGTCAGCCACGGCCTCCACGGGACGGAGTTCACGCTTCGCGCCCCGTGGGCCGAGCGGCGCCTCCGGAGCGGGACGCCCGGTCGCCACCTCGTCCCGCATGCCCTGGCCGCGGCCGCCGTCGCGGAGTGGCTCGGCGTTCCGCTCGACGCGGTTGCCGAGGGCCTCGAGGCGGGGAGCAGCGCGCCGCATCGCATGGCCGTGGTGGCCGGTGCGTCCGGCGCCACGCTCGTCGACGATACGTACAACGCCTCTCCCATCAGCGTCGGTGCGGCCCTCGCGTTCCTCGCCGAGACGCCGCTGGATCCCGGTCGTCGCCGGCTCGCCGTGCTGGGCGACATGCTCGAGCTCGGGCCCGATGAGGAACGGCTCCACCGCGAGATCGGGTCGCGCGCGGCCGAGGCAACGGACGGCCTCGTGACGGTCGGTCAGCGCGGCCGCTGGATCGCCGATGCCGCGCGTGCCGCGGGAATGGCTTCCGTGTACGAAGCCGACGACGCCGAGGAGGCCGCGCTGGCGCTCGACCGCGAGCTGGCTCCGGGGCCCGGCGACCTCGTCCTCGTCAAGGGTTCGCGGGGCATCGGCCTCGATCGAACCGTGGCGCTCCTGGCGGAGGCGGCGCCGACATGGAGCTGATCTCCGTCGTCGTCGCCCTGCTGCTCGCGTTCGTCGGGATGGTGATCCTGGCGCCGATCTATATCAGCCTCCTCCAGCGCCTCGGCTTCGGCAAGCAGATCCGGACCGAGGGACCCGAGAGCCACTACGGCAAGGTCGGCACCCCGACGATGGGCGGCATCCTCATCGTCGGCGTCGTGCTGTTCCTGGCGATGGCGCTGCGCATCGAGGACACCTCGACCCTCACCCCGGCGCTGACCCTCATGGGGGTCGGCATCCTCGGGGCCATCGACGATTACGTGAACGTCCGCACCGGCATCGGGATGCGCGGCCGGTGGAAGCTGGTGTGGCAGACGATCGTGGCGATCCTCGCCGCGTTCTACATCTGGAACCACTTCCACCTGACGGGTGTGAACATCCCGTTCTACGGGCAGATCGAGGTGGTGCCGGTCCTCCTCATCGGCTTCATCGCCTTCGTCATCGTCGGCACGAGCAACGCGGTCAACCTCACGGACGGCCTCGACGGGCTCGCCGGTGGCGTGCTCATCTTCAGCTTCGTCGCGTACCTGCTCATCAGCCTCGTCTTCGTCGACCAGCTCAAGGAAGCGTTCCCGGAGCTCGCGATCTTCTGTGCGCTCGTGATCGGTGCGCTCATGGGCTTCCTGTGGTTCAACGTCCACCCCGCCCAGATCTTCATGGGCGACTCGGGGGCGCTCAGCCTGGGCGCCACGCTGGCCGTGGTGGCCACCGTGAACGGCCAGCTGCCGCTGCTCGCGGTCATCGGGATCGTCTTCTTCGCCGTGATCATGAGCGTCGTCCTCCAGGTCGCGTCGTTCCGGCTGCGGGGCCGTCGCATCTTCCGGATGACGCCGCTCCATCACCACTTCGAGCTCCTCGGCTGGGCCGAGGAGAAGATCACGCTGCGCTTCTGGATCGTGGCGGCGCTTGCGGGCCTCCTCGGCGTGAGCGTGTTCCTGTCCTACGCGCAGAGCTTCGCGGCGGGCCGATGACGACGATGTCCGCCGCCGCCATCCGATCCGTCGACGACCTCCGGGGCCGCCGTGCCGTGGTGCTCGGCCTTGCCCGCTCGGGCGTGGCCGCCGCCCGCTTCCTCGCCGACGCCGGCGCCGTGGTCGCCGCGTACGACCGGCGCCCGGCGCACGAGCTCGCCGATGCCATTGCCGCGCTCGGCGCGCGGCCAGTGCGACTGTCCCTGGGCATCGACGAAGCGGCCGCGACGGCGCTGCTCGCCCACGCCGACCTCCTCGTCACCAGCCCATCCATCTCGCCCGACTTTCCGACGACCGATCCGTGGCTTCGCGAGGCGCTCGCGGCCGCGGACGCACGCGGGGCGGAGCGGATCAGCGAGATCGAGCTCTTCCTGCGCCTCACCCGCGCCCGGATCCTCGGCGTGACCGGCACGAAGGGCAAGACGACCACCTCGTCGCTCGTGGCCGCGATGCTCGAGCGGGCCGGGGTGCCACACGTGCTGGGCGGGAACATCGGGACCCCGCTCGTCGAGCGCGCCACGGAGCTGGGTCCCCAAGACTGGGCGGTCGTCGAGCTCTCCGAGCTCCAGCTGCCGACGATCACGCGCGGCGCGGACGTGGCGGTCTACACGAACATCGGCGAGGACCATCTCGACCGCCACGGGACGGTCGAGGCATACCGCGCCGTGAAAGCGCGGCTCGCCGAGCTCAGCATCGCGTCCGGGCGGGTCGTCCTCAACCACGACGACCCCGGCTGCCGGGCGCTCGGCGACCGGTTGCCGCCGGTCGGCGTCGCGTGGTACGGGAGCGAGCGGCCCGCCCGCGGCCGCGTGGAGGCCTGGCTCGACGACGGATGGGTCACCGTGGCGGGGGAGCGGCTGCTGCCGGCATCGGAGGTGTCGCTCCCCGGCCGCCACATGCTCGCCAACGTCGTCGGTGCGTCGCTCGCGGCGACCCTCGTCGGTGCCGACGGTCCGTCCATCGCGGATGCGATCCGCACGTTCCGCGGCGTCCCGCACCGGCTCGAGCTCGTCGCCGAGCATGGCGGCGTGCGGTTCGTGAACGACTCACAGGCCACGATCCCGGCCGCTGCCGTCGCGTCGCTCGAGGCGTTCGAGGCTCCGATCGTCCTCATCACCGGCGGGAAGGACACGGGCGTGTCGCCCGCGCCGTTCGTCGACGCCATGCCCGGTCGGGTCAGGCTCGCGATCCTCATCGGCGAGACGGCCGATGCGCTGGAGGCCGGGATCGCCGGCCACGTCCCGGTCCGTCGCGCCACCTCGATGGAGGAGGCGGTCGGCATCGCCGCGGAGGCCGCGAAGGCGGGCGACGTCGTGCTGCTGGCCCCGGCCGCCGCGAGCTTCGACATGTTCGACGATTACGCCGCCCGCGGCGACGCGTTCCGCGCCGCGGTGGCCGCCCTCGGAGGCGCATCGTGAGCGCGGTCGCCGCGAGCAGCCCGGCCGCGGTGGCGAAGCGGGCGAGCGCACGCGGCGGCGTCCGCCGCGACCGTCACGAGCCGGCCTACGCGCTGCTGCTGGCCGTCATGGCGCTCACCGCCATCGGCATCGTCATGGTCTACAGCTCGTCGAGCGTGCGGTCCTACTTCACCAGCCGCGATCCCGCCGCGCAGGGCCTGGAGCAGCTCGTCTGGGCGGTGCTCGGCATCATCGGCCTCGTCGTTGCCATGCGCCTCGACTTCCGCCATCTGCGCTACCTGGCCATCCCGTTCTTCGTCATCACCCTCGGCCTCCTCGTCGCCGTCCTCATCCCCGGCATCGGTTCGGAGATCAACGGATCGCGGCGCTGGATCGTGATCCCCGGGCTGGGCTCCCTCCAGCCGGCGGAGTTCGCGAAGCTCGCCGTCGTCCTCTACCTGGCGCACTGGCTGGACCGCCGGGGCAAGGAGGTGCGCTCGTTCTGGAACGGCCTGGTCCCGTTCGCCCTGCTCGTGGCGCCCGGCTTCTTCCTCATCGCCCTCGAGCCCGACCTCGGGACGTCCGGGGTCTACGCGATCGTGGCGGTGAGCATCTTCTTCATGGCCGGCGCCAACCTGCTCTATCTCGGCGCCATCAGCGGCGCCGTCGCGGCGTCGGCCGTGGTCATGATCCTCGCCAACCCGTACCAGGCCGGTCGAGTCCAGACGTTCCTCGATCCGTTCCGCGACCCGCTGGGAGCGGGCTACAACACGGTCCAGGCGCTCATGGCGCTCGCGCTCGGCGGCATCACCGGGCTCGGGCTCGGGGAGAGCCGGATGAAGTACCTCTATCTGCCGGCGCCGTCGACCGACTTCATCTTCGCGATCATCGGCGAGGAGCTCGGTCTGATCGGGACCCTCGGGGTCGTCGGGCTGTTCGTCGTCATCGCCTACCAGGGCTACCGGATCGCGGTCACCGCGCCGGATACGTTCTCGGGGCTGGTGGCGTGCGGGATCACGACCTGGCTCGTCGTGCAGGCCTGCATCAACATGGCGGTCGTCACCGCCCTGATGCCGGTCACCGGCATCCCA
>DASVFG010000060.1:0-2339 GCA_036380155.1 Candidatus Limnocylindria bacterium | reverse complement strand
GGCTGGCCTCCCCAACGAGCCTGCCGCGGGGACGGAGGGGGAACTGGCCGCGGTACCAGCTCTCGCCGCGCCACCAGTGGCGGTCGAAGAAGCTGACCTCCTTCCACGACGGGCCGGTGATGCCCGGATGCCAGCGCAGGTAGGCGTAGAGCGCCGTCGTGCCGGCCTTCTGCGCTCCGATCACGAGGAAGTCGGGCAGCGGCCGCCAGCGCGCGGTCGCGCGACCGGCGCCCCATACCGCGCTGCGCGCGACCTTGCGGACGGGCTCCGGGATCCGCGGGATCGCCTCGGCGGGAAGCCGTCGCATCCATGAACCCTAGAGGCGTTGGTGTCCGCGACGATGCCCGGTCCGCCCCACCCTGTGCGTCACTCCACGCAGAGCGGCCCCGATCTGAGACGATTGAGCGGTCGACTCGAGGAAAGGGGCGCTCCGGTGGCGGAGGACACGCTGACGATCACCGACAACCGGACCGGGCAGGAGTACACGCTGCCGATCACGGACGGGACGATCCGCTCGACCGATCTGCAGCAGATCGAGGGCGGGGACGACGGCGCCGGCCTGATGGCGTACGACCCCGCGTACCTCAACACCGCGTCGTGCCGCAGCGCGATCACCTACATCGACGGCGACGCGGGGATCCTGCGCTACCGCGGGTACCCGATCGAGCAACTCGCAGAGGACGCGACCTTCCTCGAGACCGCCTACCTGCTGCTGGAGGGCGAGCTGCCGAACGCGGGGCAGCTCGAGAAGTGGGAGGAGGACGTCCGGTACCACACGTACGTCCACACGAACGTGCAGAAGTTCCTCGAGGGCTTCCGCTACGACGCGCACCCGATGGGCATGCTCCTCGGCGCCGTCGGCGCGCTGTCGACGTTCTACCCCGACGCGAAGAACATCGCCGACGCCGAGAGCCGCTACCTCCAGCGCGTGCGGCTGATGGCGAAGCTCCCGACGATCGCGGCGTTCGTCTTCCGGCACGCGCACGGGCTCCCCTACGTGCTCCCCCGGAACGACCTCGACTACATCGGCAACTTCGTCAACATGACGTTCGAGATCGGCGGGCGGCACCAGCCGAACCCGGTGCTCCAGCGGTCACTCGAGATCCTGCTCGTGCTGCACGCCGACCACGAGCAGAACTGCTCGACGAGCGCGGTCCGCGGCGTCGGGTCGTCGCAGGTCGACCCCTTCTCGGCCGTGTCGGCCGGGATCGCGGCGCTCTACGGGCCGCTGCACGGCGGCGCGAACGAGGCGGTCCTGCGCATGCTCGACGAGATCGGGACGACGGAGAACGTCCCGGCCTTCATCGAGCAGGTGAAGGGCGGCAAGGGCAGGCTCATGGGCTTCGGGCATCGGGTCTACAAGAGCTACGACCCGCGCGCGAAGCTGATCAAGCGGGTCGCCGACGACGTCTTCGAGCAGACCGGCCTCAACCCAAAGCTCGAGGTCGCGCTCGAGCTGGAGCGCATCGCGCTCGAGGACGAGTACTTCGTCTCCCGCCGGCTCTACCCGAACGTGGACTTCTACTCCGGCCTCATCTACCAGGCGATGGGCTATCCGACCGACTACTTCACGGTGCTCTTCGCCCTCGGCCGGCTGCCGGGCTGGATCGCCCAATGGGAGGAGATGCTCGCCGACCCGGAGCAGAAGATCTCGCGTCCCCGTCAGGTCTACGTCGGCGAGCAGGAGCGGCCGTACGTCGCGCGACCCGAGCGCGGCTGACGACGGTCGGTCGGGCCCGGGCTCGTCGCCGGAGACGAGGACGTCCACCGGGGAGCCTGCTCGGTGCAGCTCCCCGGCATGTGCACGTAACCCACGACGAGCGGCTCGGTAGTTCGCCGAACGACGATCCGCGTGCTCGCCGATGGCGCGGGCCGCGCCGTGGCGGATCCTCGCGGTGAGCGAGGACGGGAGGAGCCGAAATGAGCACGAGCCCGCCGATCGTCGAGGCACGGACGATCGTGAAGACGTACGACACGGGGGCGGTGCGCGTCGAGGCGCTGCGCGGCGTCGACCTCACGCTGGGCCGCGGCGAGATGGCCGCCATCATGGGGCCGAGCGGCTGCGGCAAGACGACGCTCCTCAACTGCCTGTCGGGGCTCGATGCGGTCGACGGCGGCGAGGTCGTGATCGACGGCACGTCGCTCTCGGAGATGTCCGACCGGGAGCGCACCGACTACCGGGCCCGCCATATGGGCTTCGTCTTCCAGTTCTACAACCTGATGCCCGTGCTGACCGCGGTCGAGAACGTGGAGCTGCCGCTCCTGATCGCGCGCGAGCGCGCCGGAGCGGCTCGGCGCCGCGCGGTCGAGGCGCTCGACCTGGTGGGCCTCGCCGACCG
>DASVFG010000059.1:0-5527 GCA_036380155.1 Candidatus Limnocylindria bacterium | reverse complement strand
GATCCCGGGCAGTGCGACGTCGGTGACGTGCGCACCGTCGAGCTCGTGGATGGCGAGGCGGTGGTGCGCGTCATGGAGCGTGACGATCGCCAGCCGATCGCCGACGATGCGCACCGCCTCGATCGCGTCGGCACCCTCGGGGACGATCTCGCGCCGCGCTGCGGTCGCATCCGTCGTGTCGAGCGCGACGACGCGGCTCATCGGCGCCTCGTGGTCGGTGAGCAGGTAGAGCGCGCCGTCGACGGCACCGATGACCTCGTAGCGCGCGTCCGCTTCGGGGATGAGCATCCGCACCTCGGCGGCCTCCACGCCGCCGGACAGGTCGGCGACCGCCAGCCGGTTCTCCGGATCCGTTCCGCGCCACACCGCGATGGCGAGGAGCCGGCCGTCGTCGACGACCTTCGGCTCGTATCCCCACTCCGGCTCGTCCGGCGTGGCGAACACGAGCGGGTCGTCAGCCTCGTCGGTCCCCACGCGGTGGTAGCGGAGCTCCATGTTCTGGTTCGTGGCGTCGTAGGCGGCATCGGCTGGCGGCTCGGGATAGCGGCCGTAGAAGAAGCCCGCGTCGTCGTGCGTCCAGGCGGCGGAGGCGAACTTTGACCAGGTGAGCCGATCCGGCAGGTCCTCGCCGTCCACGACGCGGCGCACGTGCCACGTGCGCCAATCAGACCCGGCGTCACTCAGGGCGTACGCGACCAGCTCACCGCTCTCGCTGACCTCGACCGCCGACAGGGCGGTCGTGCCGTCGTCGCTCAGCCGATTCGGGTCGAGCAGGACGCGGCCCTCCGCGCCGGGGGCGTCCGCCACCCACAGGACGTCCTGGTCCTGGAGCCCGGTGTTGCGATGGGTGAACCAGCGGTCGCCGCGCCGCCACGGCGCATCGGAGCGCGGGAAGTCCCAGAGCTCGGCGAGGCGCCCGCGAATGGCTGCCCGGTTCGCGCTGCGGTCGAGGACCTCGGCGGTGACGGCGTTCTCCGCCTCGATCCACGCCCGCGTGGCCGGCGCGTCACTGTCCTCGAGGGGCCGATACGGATCGGCGATCCGCTCGCCGTGGAAGTCGTCGACCTGGTCGGAGGTGGGTGCGGCGGGGTAGCGCGGCGATGGCATCGCGCCATGCTACCCGCCGCGCTCCGGTCAGGCGGTCGCGGGCTCCCGCTGCTCGGCACCGGCCGGCACCGCATCGGCCGCAGTGACCGCGAGGTCGATGGCGATCTTGATCTCCTTGCCGACCAGCCAGCCGCCCTGCTCGAGCGCCACGTTCCAGGTCAGGCCGAAGTCCTCGCGGTTGATCGTCGTCGTCGCGCTGAACGCCGCGCGACGGCCACCCTGGAGGTTCGGGACGATGCCCGCGAACTCGGCGTCGAGCACGACCGGTCGTGTGACGCCGCGGATCGTCAGGTCGCCCTCGATCGCCACGTCGTCGTCGCCGATTCGTCGCACGCTCGTGCTGCGGAACTCGATCGTCGGGAACTGCTCGGTCTCGAGGAAGTCGGCCGAGCGGAGGTGCTGGTCGCGACCCGCCTGCCCGGTGACGATGCCGGCCGCGTCGAGCGTGACCTTCACCGACGATCCGGCGGGATCATCAGGGCGGAAGTCGAGGTCGAGGTCGAGGATCGGCAGCGTGCCGCGGACGGTGGTCACCATCATGTGCTTGGCGGTGAAGGTGACGGCCGAATGGGCGGGGTCGAGGGTCCAGGTCATGGTGCGGGGCTCCTGTGGAGTGCGTGCGGGGATCGGGTATGCTTGCGCCTGCAACTATAGGACGATATGGTTGCATGTGCAACTACCTGTGATCCGAGGCCGATGACGACCCAGACCCGCGAGCCGCTCACGCGCCACGACCAGCGCCTCTCCGCGTGGTCGACGTTCCTGCGTGCCCACGCGCGCGTGATCCGCGAGCTGGAGCGCGAGCTGCAGGCCGAGGAGCGCCTGGCGCTGACCGACTACGACGTCCTCATCCAGCTCGCCCAGGCCGGCGAGCGCCGGCTGCGGATGAGCGAGCTCGCCGACCGGCTCGTCCTGTCGCGCTCCGGCGTCACGCGGCTCATCGACCGGCTCGTGAGCGAGGGGCTCGTCGAGCGCGCGATGTGCGACACCGACCGCCGCGGCCAGTGGGCCGCCCTCACCGAGGCCGGCATCGAGCGCCTGCGCCGCGCCTCCCCCACCCATCTGCGCGGCGTCGCGGAGCACTTCCTCGACCGGCTCGGCCCCGACGACCTCGCGGAGCTCGAGCGGATGCTGGCACCGATCGCCGACGACTGACGGTCAGTCGGCAGCGTCGGCCGCCTCGTCGCGGAGTCCCTGGACCATCGAGGTGCGCGGATCGTCCGGGGCGAGCTCGAGGAACCGATCGAACGCCGCGACGGCTGCCTCCGGGTCGTCCTCGCCGCGCAGCGCGATGATCCCGTCGAAGAAGGCGACCTCCACCGGATCGGCCGATGGTGTCGCGCCATACGCGTCGAGCGCCGACCGGGCGTTCGGGTAGTCATCCGCCCGCAGGTAGGCCGCGATGATCCGCTCGTACGCGTCGGCGCGGTCCGGCTCGAGATCGATGAGGGCGCGCAGCAGCGTCGCGGCCAGGACGAGGTCCTCGCGGCTCGTGCCGGCGAGGTACGCATCGGCCAGCTCGGAGAGGACCTCGGCATCCTCCGGATCGGCCGAGAGCGAATCGACGAGGTCCTCGATGCGCTCCTGCCGGATCGCCTCGCGCGCCTGCGCGTCGGCGAGCGCCTGGTCGACGGTCGTGGTGTTCGCGATCCCCGTTGCCGGGACCAGCGACGCACCGAGCAGCACCGCGGCGAGGCCGACGGCCGTCCCGATCGCCGCGATCGCCCGACGGGGCGCCGGCGGGGGCGCATCGGCTGCGCTCGGCGCGATGGCCTCGAGCTCCCGGCGCGACGCCACGGCGCGTGCCTCGGCCTCCGCGAGCTGCGCACGGTAGGCGTCCTCGTCCAGCGAGCCCGCGCGGTGGTCCGCCTCGACATCGCGAAGTGATTCCAGGGCCACCCGGTGACGGAGCTCCGCCGCCGATCGGTCCACGGGCTCGGTCCCGGCCGCGGGTCGACGCAGCGGGAGCAGGACGGCCGCGAAGGCGGCAACGAGGGCAGCGGCGAGGAGGATCGGCTCAGGCATCGAGCGCCTCCGCCTCATCGTGGATCCGCCGGCGTTCAGCATCGGACGGCGCGACCGGCGGCGCGGAATGGGACCGGCGCCGCGCCATGACGAGCGCCAGGACGGCGACGCCGACGAGGGCAACGGCGAACGGCACGATCCACGCGATGCCGGCTCGGGGCGCCAGCAGGATCCACTCGCCGTAGCGGGCCACGAAATGCTCGCGCACCGCGTCGTCGGTCGCGCCGGCAGCCACGAGCTCGTCGATCTGGCGGCGAATCTCCCGGGCAGCGGCGGTCGGCGAGTCGGCGACGGAGAGTCCCTGGCAGTCGGGGCAGCGGAGCTCCGCGGCGAGCGCATCGGCCCGTTCGGCAGGACCCGTGGCGTCCGGCCGCAGCGCGAGCACGACCACGAGCCCGACGAGGGCGATCGCGCAGCCGGCGGCGACCGCGGACAGCCAGCGGCTCATCGGCTCGCCGCCGGGAGGATCGTCGCCAGGCGCTCGGCCATCGTCGCCTCGGTGAGCGGCCCGACCTGCTTGTCGCGCACGATCCCGCCGGCATCGACGAAGAACGTCTCGGGCGGACCGGTGACGCCGAAGTCGACGACGACGGCGGCGGCGTCGACGAGATGCTCGTAGCCTGCGTCGCCGTAGCGCGCGAGGAACGCCGCCGCATCCTCCTCGTCGTCGGTGTCGTAGAGGACGCCGATGACAACGAGCTCGTCGCCGTAGCGCTCGTGCGCCGCCGCCAGGACCGGGTGCTCGTCGACGCAGGCCGGGATGCACCAGCTCGCCCAGAAGTTCACGACGTAGGGCCGGCCGGCCAGATCCGTGGAGCTCAGCCGGCCACCGTCGAGCGTGGCGAGCTCCCAGGCGGGCGCGGCGCGGCCCACCAGTGGCGACGGCACGGATCGCGGATCGCGGCCGAATCCCTGGAACAGGAGCCAGGTCACCGGCAGCACGACGAGTGGGACGAGAACCCAGCGGAGCGAGCGCATCGGTCAGGCGCTCTCGGTCGTGGGGGCGGTGGTGGCGGCAGGCATCGGCGTCTCGACCTCGACGGTCCGCGCGCGACGCTCCGGCCACATCGCGAACAGCGCGCCGAGGCCGACGACCGCCCCGCCGATCCAGATCCACACCACCAGCGGGTTGACGAACAGATGGACCGCGATCGTCTCCGACCCCGGGTCGGCGGCGAGGAGCGTGACGTACAGGTCCTCGCCGAGCGACGTGCGCACGGCCGGCGTCGCGATCTCGGCCTGCGCGTTCGGGTAGGCACGGGTCGCCGTGGACAGGCTCCCGGACTGGTTGCCGGCATAGGTGAGCTCCGCACGGGTCTCGATGACGCGGGCGTCATCGGCCAGCGGCTCGACCACCAGCCGGTCGTGGGTGATGACATAGCCGCCGATCTCGGTCGATTCGCCGAGCGCCAGCCGCACCGTCCGATCCGTCGCGAGGCCGGATGACACCGCCACGCCGATCGCCATGACGAGCACGCCGAGATGGACGAGGTAGCCGCCGTAGCGGCGCCGGTTCCTCGTCGTGAGGCGCCACGTGGCGGTCGCCGGATCCTCCCCGCGGCCACGGGCACGCGATCGGGCGCCGCGCACGACCTCGTCGACCATGATCCCGCCGGTGAACACCGCGAGCGCCAGGATGCCGAGCGGGCCGGGCTCGCGCAGGCCGAGGAGCAGCGCGACGGTACCCACCGCGGCGGCGGCCAGCAGCGGGCCGGTGAACCGATCGCGCACCGTCCGCCACGACGCCGTGCCCCACGGCAGCGCCGGACCGATGCCCATGAGGAACAACAGCGCGACGATCATCGGCACCGTGACGGCGTCGAACCAGGGCCGGCCGACGCTGATCGTCTCGCCGGTCGACGTCACCCACAGGAGCGGCAGGAGCGTGCCGAACAGGACGGCGAAGGTGAGGACGAGGAAGAGAACGTTGTTGAGGAGGAACGCGGTCTCGCGGCTCACCGTGCCGGCGGCACGTCCCAGCCCGGCCAGCGCGGGAAGGCGCCACACGATGAGACCGGCGCCGACCGTGGCCGCCACCACGATCCCGCCCAGGAACCACGGCCCGATGGCCGACTGCGTGAACGAGTGGACGCTGGCGATGATCCCCGACCGGGTGAGGAACGTCCCCACCAGGGTGAGGACGAACGTCGCGACCACGAGGGTGCTCGTCCAGATCCGCAGGCCGCCCCGGCGCTCGGCGACCATCGCCGAGTGGAGGAAGGCGGTGGCGGTGAGCCACGGCAGGAGGGCCGCGTTCTCGACCGGATCCCACGCCCAGTAGCCGCCCCAGCCGAGCACCTCGTAGCTCCACCACGCCCCGGCCACGATGCCGAGGGTCAGGAACGTCCACGGCACGAGCGTCCAGCGCCGCACGATCCGCAGCCACGACTCGTCG
>DASVFG010000058.1:0-4032 GCA_036380155.1 Candidatus Limnocylindria bacterium | reverse complement strand
CCTCACGGCGCGGAATGGGTCGCGCCTGGACGGCTCGATCATCGCCGACTCGCGCGGCGCCGGTCAACGGCTGGTTGGCGTCTGGTGGGCGTCGTCAGTTGCGGCGGAAGTTGCCGGCCAGCGGAACTAGCGGTCACGGAGGTCGTTCACGTTGGCGGATAGGACCGCCCGCGGGTAACAGGCGGCCAGGATGCGACCAGGATTCGGAGGTCATTGGCCGTTAGTTCCGCTGGTCGGCAACTGCGAACGCGAATGGCCGCCGTGGAGCCCGGCGGGCATGAAGAAACCCCGACCTCGAGCGTGGATCTCACGCCGAGGTCGGGGCGGGGCCGCCATCAGTTGAACGCGCCGCTCTGCTGACGGCGCTGCTTCTCCCACTCTCGCGCCGACCGGACGTCCGGGGCGAGATAGCCGAGCTGCGCGAGGCGCTCGACTTCCCACTGGTGCGCCGATGCGACGACGAACGGGTTCGCAGCCGGGGCCGCGGGCCGCGGAAGGCCCAGGATGCCGATGGACAGGATCGCGATGATCCCCGCGGCCACGAGGGCCATGATCGGTCCGGGGAGCGAGAAGCTCGGGACCCGGGGAACGGTGCGCTCTGCCTGGGGTGCGTATGCCACTTGAGTTGCCTCCTGTTCCGGCCGCCGGATTGGTCCGGCGATCTCGTGCCAGGAGCATCAGCCCCGTGGGCGGAATGCGAAATTCCGCCGCCGACCCGATCTATGGCCGAGCCGAATCCCGTGAATCCGGATCCGAATCCCGGGGGGAGGTGCTGTCCCCGGAGAGCGCCGCCTCGAGGTCCCGGCGCGAGCCGATGCCGAGCGCGCGGTAGATCGCGCTGAGGTGCGCCTCGACGGTGTGCGGGCTCATGAACAGCCGATCCGCCACCTGCCGGTTGGTGAGGCCCGAGACGACGAGCTCCGCGACCTCGCGCTGCGTGGCGGTCAGGGTGCCGGGGGCATGCGCCGCTCCGCCGATGCGGGCGAGCTGCTGCTGGACCTGGCTTGCCCACGGCCCGGCGCCCAGGAACGCGAAGCTCGAGAGCGCCTCGCGGAGCGCGCCGCGCGCCTGGGCGCGTCGACGGGCGCGGCGATCGATCTCGCCGGCCAGGAGCAGGGTGCGGGCGACCTCCCAGCGGTCGTCCATGGCGCGGTGGATCTGCAGGGCTTCGCTGATCGCTGCATCGGCGCCGGCGATGTCACCCTCGGCGGCCATGAGCCGTGCCCGCGCACGAAGGACTTCGCCACGGAGCCGTGGCGAGGGACGGGACGCCACGAAACGGTCGAGCGCGGCGAGCAGCTCGCGTGCCTCCCCGAGCCTGCCGAGCGCGACGAGGATGTCGACGCCCGCCACCCGCGCCCATGCACGACGACCGGTCTCGTCCTCGTCTGACGGGTCGAGCGCATCGGCCACCCAGGCCAGCGCGGCCGTGGCATCGCCGCGGCTCAGCACGAGGACGGCGAGCTCCGCGCGCATCCACCACTCCGCCACCCGCCAGCTCGTGCTGTCCATGAGCTCGAGCGCTCGGTGCGCGGCCGCGATCGCGGCGTCCGCATTGCCGAGTCGCGCCTCGATGCGGACGCGCCACGCGAGGGCGTGGACCTGCGCGGTCGCCTGCCCCGTGACCTCGGCGAGGCGCTCCGCGCGGTCGAGGCGCTCGCGAGCCGCCGCATGGTCGCCAGCGAGGAGATCGGCCTGCGAGAGGTTGGCGAGCAGGAACGGCAGGCTCGACGCGTCGTTCTCGCGCTCGGCACGCTCGAGCAGCGCGTGGAGCACGCCATGCGCGCGTGTGGTCTCCCCGTCCGCGTAGTGGATGCTCGCGAAGTCGTACGCGGGGAGGTCGAGGGCGCGGAGATGGATCGTGGACGGCTCGAGCTCGGCGGCCCGTCGCTCGATCTCCGGATCCAGCGGGGTGCCGGTCGCGTACTGCCACGAGGCGAAGTGGCCGATGGTGCCCGCGAGGACCCGGGGGTCACCGAGCTCCTCCGCCAGGGCCATCGCCTCGGTCGCGTGTCGGGCGCCCGCAGCCCAGCTCGTCCCCGTGATGAAGCTTGCGCCGGCGAGCAGGAGCTTGATCTCGATGGCCAGCGCGGCGTCATCGGCGGCATGCTGGAGCGCCTCCTCGCCGATCGTCACCGAGGCGGCGAAGTCGTCCATGAGCTGCCGGACGACGGCGAGGGCGAGGAGGACTTCGGCGCGCGCCGGCCCACCCCGCGCCGCTGGCTCGTCGAGGGCGGTCTCGAGCAGCTGCCGCGCTCGGGCGGCATCGCCGGCACGAAGCCGAAAGCGACCCGCAGCGGCGAGACGGCGAGCCCGCGCCGGGTCGGTCGGTGGCGTGAGGTCGGCCGCCAGCTGCGATAGATCGGCCGCAGCGTCCGGCGCGCCACGCGCATAGACCCGGGCCGCCGCCTCGTCGAGACGCTGCGCGACGGCCTCGTCGGGTCCGTCGGCACCGAGCGCGAGGTGGCGTGCCAGCTCGTCCGGATCGGTGACGACCGATGCCAGCCGCCGGTGGATCGCCCGCCGCTCGTCGTCGCCGATGCCGGAGCTGGCCTCGGCGGCGAGGAGCGGATGCGTGAAGCGGATCGGGTCGTCGTCGGCGGTCAGGATGCCGGCCTCGCGGGCGGCGCGGAGCCCGCGTTCCGCCTCGCTGCCGCCGATTGCCGCACCCAGCGCCGCCTCCGACGGATGCGACATCGCGGCGGCGTGCCGCACGACGGCCACGCCATCCGGAGGGAGCGCGGCGAGCCGCGAGCGTGGCAACGCAGCCGCATCGATCGGCCGATCCGTCCCGTGCGCCTTGATGGCACGGCCGATCTCGAGCGCATAGAACGGGTTCCCGCCGGACGCCTGATGCGTGCGACGCGCCACCGTCGGCGTGAGCCGCAGGTCCAGTGCCGCCTCGAGCAGCCGCTCCACGTCGTCCGCCGCGAGCGCCGTCACGTCCAGCGTCGTCAGGCGGCCATCGGGAAGGTCGGTGAGGACCGCCGGTGGCCCCGAGCGGGCATCGGTGCGTTGCGTCGCGATCACGAGGACGCGCTCCCGGTCCAGCCGGCGAAGCGCAAAGCGCAGGGCCGAGGTCGATGCCTCGTCGAGCCAGGGGGCGTCGTCGATCGCGATCGCGAGCGGTTGCCGTGCGGCCGCGATGCGCAGCAGCTCGAGGACGGCGAGTGACAGCGCGAGCGGCTGGAGGGGCGGACCGCCCACGTCGGCTCGCATGAGCGCCACGTCGAGCGCTGCCGCCTGCGGCGGCGGGAGCTCGGGACGGACGGCGTCGGCGAGGTCGCCGAGAAGGTCGTTGAGGGCGGCGAACGGGATGCCGGCCTCCGCCGGCGTCGGCCGCGTCACGACCACCCGATACCCGCGCCCGGCGGCGCTGGTGAGCGCCGACTGCCAGATCGTGCTCTTGCCGATGCCCGCCTCGCCACGGAGGAGGAGGGCATGCGTCCCCGGGCCGGTGCCGTCGAGGAACGACGCGACCAGCCTCAGCTCGTGCTCACGGCCGATCATCCGCAGTCCCTCAGCTCGGTCGGCCGATGATAGCCGGGCGAGGATGCAGTTGAAGTGAGTGCCTCAGCGCACGAGCGGCGGAACGGTCAGCTCTCGCACCCGATGCCGTCGCCGTCGCCGTCGAATCGGTGCGGGTCGGGATTGGTCACCGACCACAAGACCGTGAATTGGCGCGCCGCAACGTCCGGACAGTCCAAGTCGGCAGATCCGATCGGAACGCAGAAGTCCGGATACGACGGCTCACAGTTGGAAGGCGGAGCAACCGGCAGAATCGGAGCAGGAGTTGGCGCCACGGTCGGCATGGCTGTCGGCGTCGGCACGGGTGTCGGAGGCGTGCCCCACAGGCCGATACCGCGATCGCGAGCCTGTCGTTCGGCGGGAGGATAGAGGGAGTCGGTGTACTTGACGTCCGGCGGGTAGGTCGAGATTTGCGCGAACCCGAGCCGCAGCAGCTCGAGGTTGACGAGCAGCCAGTCGTGGCCCTGATCGATCCACACGTATCTCAGAAGTCGGCCGTACTGG
>DASVFG010000057.1:0-6896 GCA_036380155.1 Candidatus Limnocylindria bacterium | reverse complement strand
GTTCAGCCCTGCGCGGTCGAGCGCGAGGCGGGACGCCGGGATCGGGCCGAGGCCCATTGTCGCCGGATCGACCCCGGCGACCGCGGACGACACGAGGCGGGCCATCGGTCGCAGCCCGAGCTCGGTGGCGCGCGCCGCGCTCGTCACCAGCACGGCGGCGGCTCCGTCGTTGATCCCTGAAGCGTTGCCGGCGGTGACCGAGCCGGAGGCATCCCGCTTGAACGCCGGCTTCAGCGCCGCGAGCGACTCGAGCGACGCGTCCGGGCGCGGATGCTCGTCGGTGTCGAACGCCCGCGTCGCCTTGCCATCGGGGACGTCGATCGGGACGACTTCGTCCGCGAAGCGGCCGGCGGCGTGCGCATCGGCCCAGCGCTGCTGGCTGAGCAGCGCGAACCGGTCCTGGTCCTCTCGGCTCACCCCGCAGCGCTCGACGACGTTCTCTGCGGTCTCCCCCATCGAGTAGGGGTAGTACGCATCGGCGAGGCGCGGGTTCGTGAACCGCCAGCCGAGGGTGGTATCGAACAGGGTCTGCTCCCCGCGTGGGAATGCCGCCGATGCCTTGGCCATGACGAACGGGGCGCGCGTCATCGATTCCACCCCGCCCGCAACGAACACTTCGCCGTCGCCGGCGACGATCGCGTGGGCGGCACCGATGACCGCCTGGAGCCCCGAGCCGCACAGCCGGTTGATCGTCTGACCGGGAACCTCGACCGGCAGGCCGGCGAGCAGCGCGGCCATGCGGCCGACGTTGCGGTTGTCCTCGCCCGCCTGGTTCGCGGCACCGAGCACGACATCGTCCACGGCCGCAGGGTCGATGCCGGTGCGCTCGACGAGGGCGCGGATGACGTGCGCCGCGAGGTCGTCTGGTCTGACGTCCTTCAGCGCCCCGCCATAGCGTCCGAACGGGGTGCGCAGCCCGTCGACGACGACCGGGGTGCGGATGGGATCGGTCGCGGGACGAATCAACGGATCAGCGGCCGTAGTCGTGGGCAGCGTCGCGTCGAGCGGCATCGTCCACGCGTCGCAGGCGCAGGCCGAGCAGCACGAGGAACGCGCCGAACACGAACGAGAAGCTGCCGATGAGCCAGACCAGGCTCAGCGCGCCGGCTCCGGGGAAGAGGATGAGCACGACGCCGAACAGGATCGACGCGACACCGGCCAGCGCGAGCCAGCCCTCGCCCTTGATCTGCTCGCGAAGCCGAATGGCGGTGACGATCTCCACGACGCCAGTGACGATCGACCATGCCGCGATAACAAGGACGAGCGCCTCCGCCGCGATCTGCGGGAAGACGATCGCGAACACGCCGGCGATGACGCCAACGACGCCCTCGAGCAGCTCAAGCCACCAGTTCCTGTCCGTGCCGCGGCCGCTGATGCCCGCGATGAGGGACCCGACGCCGTCGACGATGGCGTAGGCCGCGAAGACGCCCACCAGCACGCCGATGCCGAGCCCCGGCGCCAGGAACGCCACCACGCCGAAGGCGATGGCGAGGACGCCGCGCAGGAGGAACGTCCACCACCAGCGGGCGACGGCCACCGTCGCGCCCATGTCGAATGTCATCGCCACTGCGCCTCCGTGCGAGCTGCGAACGTGAAGTCCATCAGGCCGATGCGCGCGCCCGTGCCTGCGGATGCGTTGCGGCCACGGCCTCGAGGAGCCGGCGAGACGCCTCGGCGACCTCGGCGACCGCCTCGTCGAAGGCGGTCTCGTTCGCCGCGGAGGGCTTCCGGTAGCCGCTCACCTTGCGGACGAACTGGAGCGCGGCGGCGGTGATCTCCTCGTCGGTCGCCGGGGTGGCCCCGACGCGAAGGGTCTTGATGCTTCTGCACATGCGCTGAGGATACGACCGATGGCACGCCGTCGCACCCCGATCGACCTCCGCCGGCCCGCCTAGATCGACGGCGCCAGGAGCTCCTCGAGCGAGTCCACCACGCGGTCCGCGGCGGAGACATCGGTCTCGGCGAACTGTGGCACGCCGATGCAGGTCAGCCCGGCGGCCTTCGCCGCCGCGACACCCGAGGCGGAGTCCTCGAGCGCGAGCGCATCGGCCGGGTCGACGCCCAGACGCTCGCAGGCAAGCAGGTAGATGTCCGGCGCGGGCTTCGCGTGCTCCACGTCGTCGGACGTCACGATCGTCTCGAAGATGCCGGCCATGTTGGCGGTCGCCAGCGCATCGTCGACGAGGAACCGCGGCGAGTTCGACGCGAGGCCGAGCGCGACGCCGTCCAGCTCACGGAGACGGGCCACCAGCTCCACCGCCCCCGGTCGCGCATCGACCTCGCGGCGGACGAGCGCGTGCATGAGCTCGATCATCTCGGTGACGAGCGCGCGGCCCCGGTCGCGCGGGAGGCCGAGCCGATCGGCGAAGTAGTCGGCGGTGAACTCGTAGCTCGTCCCGATCACGGCCATCTTGTCGTCCCACGTGAACTCGCCGCCGTGGCGGCGGAAGAGCTCGACCTCGGCGGCGTGCCAGAGCGTCTCGGTGTCGAGCAGCAGACCGTCCATGTCGAAGATCACGGCGCGCCAGCGCCCGGACAGTGGCACGCGCGCTCAGCCGCGACCGGGGAAGAACGTGCCGCCCGCCGACCCGAGCTCGCGGAGCAGCGGGGTGACCCGGTAGCGGCCGTCAGGGACGACCGCGTGGAGCGTGTCGAGCGTGTGGACGACCGATGCCAGGCCGATGCGCTCGCCCCAGGCGAGCGGCCCGTCCGGCCAGTTCGAGGCGAGGCGCATGGCGGTATCGATCGCGTCCGGCGCGGCCACCGCGTCCGCGACCGCCGAGGCGGCCTCGTTGACGATCGCGGCCAGCACCCGCGCCTCGATCTGTGCGGCGTCGAGCGCGGACGGGCGGAGCGTGCCGGCGGGACGTCGCAGAGCCGCCCACGCCGCGCCACGCGTCCCGTCCGGCGCGTAGTCGTAGTAGCCGGCGGACGACTTGCGACCGAGCCGTCCGGCATCGACGACCCGACGCTGGACCTGGCACGGCCGGTAGCGCGGGTCGCCGTCGAAGCCGGCGAAGATGGCGGCGCCGGCCGCGAGGTTCACGTCGGTGCCGACGACGTCGGCGAGCTCGAACGGTCCGAGACGGAAGTCGATTCCCCGCATCGCGTCGTCGATCTGCTCGACCTCTGCCCTGCCCTCCTCGTGGATGCGGAACCCCTCGAGGTAGAGCGCGCGCTGCACGCGGTTCACGATGAACCCCGGCGTGTCGGCGGCCACGACCGGCGTCTTGCCGAGCCGCCGGCCGAGGAGGGCGACCGCATCGACGACGGCGGGATCGGTCATCGGACCGGCCACGACCTCGACGAGCCCCATGAGCGGCACCGGGTTGAAGAAGTGCATCCCCACCACGCGGCCGGGCTGCCGGGCGGCCGATGCGATCCGAGCGACGGACAGCGAGCTCGTGTTGGTGGCCAGGATGGCGGCCGGCGCAGCGAGCCCGTCGAGCTGTCGAACGGCGTCGCGCTTGAGCTCGAGGTCCTCCGGAATCGCCTCGATCACGATGTCGGCCGTGGCAAGCTCGCCGAGCGCCGTGACCGGGTGGAGGCGTCCCTTGGCCGCCATCGCGTCCTCGCCGGTCAGGATCCCCTTGTCGACCTTGCGGTCGAGGAACGACCTCACCGTCTCCATGGCGCGCTCCGTCGCACCGGGCACGGGATCGAACAGGCGGACGTCGAGGCCGGCCTCGGCCGCGACCTGCCCGATCCCCGCCCCCATCGTGCCGGTGCCGAGGACGCCGACCGAGGTGATGTCGTTCATCGGCCGCCGTACCGCGGATCGCGGCGCTCGGTGAAGGCCGCGACCCCCTCGGCGTGGTCCTCCGTGCGGCCGGCGAGCTCCTGCAGGTCCGCCTCGTGCGCCAGGCTGCGGTCGAGCGGCGCGTCCTCGGCATCGTTCACCAGCCGCTTCGTCAACGCGAAGGCGCGCGTCGGCCCGCTCGCGAGGCGCCGCGCCAGCTCCCGCGTGACCTCAGCCAGCCGATCGGCGGGGACCACCGCCGCGACGAGTCCTGCGGCCTGCGCCTCCTGCGGGTCGAGCTGCCGCTCTCCGACGAGGATCTCGAACGCCCGATGCCGGCCGAGGGCGCGGACGAGGGTCCGCGTCAGCCCCGAGTCCGGGACGAGGCCGATGCGATGGAAGGCGGGCACGAAGCGCGCCGCGTCCGACGCGACCACGAGGTCGGCGGCGAGAGCGAGGCTCATCCCGGCGCCCGCCGCCGCGCCGTTGACCGACGCGATGACCGGCTTCGGCAGCGACCGCAGGGACGACACGAGCGGGTTGTACTCGTCGGTGATCACGCGCCGGAACTCGCGCTCCGATGCGCCACCGCGGAGGTCGGCCCCGGCACAGAATCCTCTGCCGGCCCCGGTCAGGACGACGGCTCGCACGGCGTCATCCCGTGCTCCGTCCCGCAGCGCCTCCCGCAGGGCGCGGCGCAGGTCGGCGTTGAGGGCATTCATCGCGTCCGGACGGTTGAGCGTGAGCGTGAGCACACCCTCGTCGCGAGCGACGAGCAGCGGGGCGGGAGCGTCGTCAGACATCGGCCGATTGTAGGGGCCCGGGACACGGAAACGCCCGGCGTCGCGCGGACGCCGGGCGCTCCTGGGCGTTGGGTGAGTCGGTCAGACCGTCGTGCGGCGCTTCGCGATCATGCCCCACACGTAGACGACGATGATCGCGCCCACGATGGCGGCGACGAGCGTCCCGATGTTGATACCGGTCGTCCAGTCCTCTCCGGTGATCGCACCGAACAGGAAGCCGCCCACCAGGGCGCCGACGATACCGGCGATGATCGTGCCGAGCACGCCGTATCCCTCGTCACCGGGGACGACCTTGCCCGCAATCCAGCCGGCAAGTGCGCCGACGACCAACCAAGCGATGATGCTCATAGGTTCCTCCAGGTTCCCTCCCAGGGAAGTCGTTTGCCACCGCGAAGCCTTCGCGGCCGTATCGAACTATGCACGTTCCGTTCCTGCCGCGGTGCCCGTTCGCACCAAGTGGGCGATCGGCCGGTCAGCGCTCGAGCCACTGGAAGCTGCCGACATCCGACATCCCGGCCTTGCCATACAGCCGATGCGCGGCGTCGCGCGCCGCTCCGCTCTCGACCGCGAGGCCGTACGCGCCGCGCCGACGTGCCTCGGCCAGCGCGGCGTCGAGCAGGACGGGACCGATTCCCCGACCCCGGGCGCGCTCGGTGACGACGAGGTCGCCGATCCACGCCTGCGGAGCGAGCGTGAAGAACGGCTGCCGCAGCTCGAGGCTGACGAACGCCACCGGCTCGCCATCCAGGACGGCGAGCGTGGATCCCGTGTCCTCACGTCTGACGTGCTGCCCGAACGTGCGGCGCAGCGCCGGCATCCGCTCCTCGGTCGGGGTCGGCCGCACGAGCTCGGCGAGGAGGCGGGTGACCGCCTCGAAGTCGGCATCGCTGTCCTCGATGGCGCGGATGGCCAGGCCGTCGGGCGCGGCGAGCCCGCGGACGCGGATCGGTCCCAGCTCGAAGTGACGCCCCTGCTGACGGAATCCCATGCGTTCGTAGAGGCCGCGAGCCGCCGTCCGGTCATCGCCCACCTCGAGCGTCAGGCGGTGGGAGCCACGGAGCCGCCATTCGGCGATGACGGCACCCACGAGCGCCCTCCCGATCCCGCGCCCGCGGAACGCCTCACGCACCACGAGGTCGCTGATCCAGCCTTCGAACGTGGCGTGGTTCAGCCGCCGACGGAAGCGGAACACGATGAGTCCCGCCGGCGCGCCGTCCGCGACTGCCAGGAACGGCGCCGCGTCGACATCGTTGACGAGGGCGTCGAACGCCGGCCGATGCGGCTCCACGTCGCCATCGGTCGGCAGGGCGTAGAGCTCGCGGGCCATGGCGAGCGCATCGGCGAAGTCGTCGCGGCCGAGCGGGCGGATCTCGACCCCATCCGGGCGCGGCACGGACAGGCCGCCCACCGGCCGGTCGGGGTTCCCGAGATTCATCGACCGCGGAAGTCGGGCGTCCGCTTCTCGAGAAAGGCGGCCATGCCCTCCTTCTGGTCCTCGCTGGCGAAGAGGAGGTAGAAGAGGCGGCGCTCGTGCGCGAGCGCATCGGTCAGGCTCATCTCGTACGCGGCGTTCACCGCCTCCTTGGCGAGGCGCAGCGCGATCGGCGACTTCGTGGCGATCGTGGCGGCCAGCGCCAGGGCGTCTTCGACACACAGCTCATCGGCGGTGACGGTCGCCACCAGGCCGGCTGCCTCGGCCTCGCGGGCGGTAATCGGCTCGCCGGTGAGCACCATCCGCATCGCCTTCGACTTACCGATCGCCCGGGTCAGCCGCTGCGTTCCGCCCGCACCGGGGATCACCCCGATCCCGATCTCCGGCTGCCCGAACTTCGCGCCCTCGCCGGCGACGATCAGATCGAGCGTCATGGCCAGCTCGCAGCCGCCACCCAGGCACCATCCGTTGACCGCGGCGATCACCGGCTTGCTGATCCGGCGAACCCGGTCCCACTGGCCGATGCGGTTGCCGGTGAGCATGCTGATCGGCGTCGCCTCAGCCATCTCACCGATATCGGCCCCCGCCGCGAACGCCCGTTCGTTGCCCGTCACCACGATCGCCCGGACCCCATCGTCGCGGTCCAGCACCTCCAGCGCCTCGCACAGGGCGTCCATGGTCGCGGCGTTGAGCGCGTTCAGCTGCTTCGGGCGGTTGAGGCGCACCAGCGCGGTCCGCTGCTCTGGCTGGCGCTCGACGAGGACGAGCCGCTCTTCGTTCATCGCGGTCTCCGGCCGCGAGCGGACGGTCCGCCGCTGTCAGCGGCTATATCACTACCGATATACGTGGTGACGGCCGCCGCGAACGAGCGCGGATCGCCGGACGACGCGGTCATTGGGCCTCCGCGCCAAGGTCGGCCGCC
>DASVFG010000056.1:0-17372 GCA_036380155.1 Candidatus Limnocylindria bacterium | reverse complement strand
CCCGGCCGTGATCAACTTCAACGGCGATGACGTCGTGACGCTCAGCCATGCGGGCACGGTCATCGATGTCTTCGGGCGCATCGGCGAAGACCCGGGCTCGTCATGGGGGACGGACCCGGTCACGACCATCGACCACACCCTCGTCCGCAAGCCGTCGATCCAGGACGGCGACCCGATCGGCACCGACGCCTTCGATCCCGCGACCGAGTGGGACGCGCATCCTATCAATACGACAAGCTTCCTCGGCGCCCACACCGTGAGCGACGTGCCCGTCCCGACCGACCCGGCGGGTGCCGGCGCGGCGGACCCGGTGAGCCTCGAGGTCGGCGAGACCACCCTGCTCACCGTGGCGGTGACGCCGGGCACAAATCCGACGAGCACCGGCATCACGGTGACCGCCGACCTGGGGCCGATCGGTGGAAACGCCACCCAGGCGTTCGCCGATGACGGCCTGGCCGGTGACGCGACCGCCGGCGACGGGACGTACAGCTACCTCGCCACCATCGGCGACGTCGAGTCCGGCGACAAGATCATCACCGCCACCATCGCCGACGCGGAGGGCCGCGACGGCACGACGACGATCACGCTGACCGTCGAGGGCACCATCACCGAGATCTGGCAGATCCAGGGCACGTCGCACCTCTCGTCGTACGACGGCGAGCAGGTGTTCGGCGTCGAGGGCGTCGTCACCGCCACGCGCAACAGCACGAGCGCCGGCGGCTTCTGGATGACCGACCCGTCGCCGGACGCCGACCCGGCGACCTCGGACGGCATCTTCGTCTTCAAGTCCGGGACCCAGACGGTCACGGTGGGTGACCTCGTCCACGTCAATGGCACGGTCGACGAGTTCCGATCCGGCGGCGCGGGCGGGTTCGAGAACCTCACCACCACCGAGATCGTGTCTCCCACCGTCACGGAGGTCTCGGCGGGCAACCCGCTGCCAACGACCGTCATCGGCGTCGATACCGTCCCGCCCACCCTGGTCATCGACGACGACTCCACCGACACCGTCGAGGCCGGCAACGCGGTCTATGACCCCGCGAACGACGGCATCGACTACTGGGAGAGCCTCGAGGGCATGCGGCTCGCGGTGGCCGACGCCGTGGCCGTCGGCCCGCGGAACGGCTTCGGCGAGATCGCGGTCATCAGCCAGCTCCAGGCCGGCGCGGGTGTTCGCACGCCGCGTGGCGGCATCCTCGTCCGCGACATCGTCGAGGACGGCAACTACCAGCCGGGTGACTTCAACCCGGAGCGGCTCATCCTCGACGACGTCCTTGCCGCGACGCCGTCGGTCAACACCGGCGACGAGTTCGCGGCCGATCCGGTCGGCGTGCTCGACTACGGCTTCGGGAACTTCAAGCTGTACGTGACCGCCAACCCGGGTCGCGTGGACAACGGTCTCGTCCGCGAGGCGACCGTGGCCCAGGGCGCACGCGACCTCGCCGTGGCGACCTACAACGTCGAAAACCTCAACGTCAACGATCCGGCCGCGAAGTACGCGGAGCTCGCGAACCAGATCATCAACCACCTCAAGGCACCGGACCTCATCGGCATCGAGGAGATGCAGGACGATTCCGGCCCGCTGAACGACGGGACCGTCTCGGCAGCCGGGGGATGGCAGCGGCTGATCGCCGCCGTCGTCGCGGCCGGCGGCCCGGTCTACGAGTACCGATCCATCGACCCGATCAACAACGACGACGGTGGCGCGCCGGGCGCGAACATCCGCGTCGGATTCCTCTTCCGGACCGATCGCGGGCTCGAGTTCGTCGATCGACCTGGCGGCGATGCGGTGACCGACACCGACGTCGTCGCGACGGCCAATGGCAAGGGCGCGGAGCTGACCGTCAGCCCGGGCCGCGTCCTGGACGCCGCGCTCGGCGGGGATGCGGCGTTCGAAGACACCCGCAAGTCGCTCGTCGGCGAGTTCCGCTGGCGTGGCGAGACGCTCTTCGTGGTCGTCAACCACTTCAGCAGCAAGGGCGACGACCGGCCGCTGTTCGGCCACTTCCAGCCGCCCTACCGGCTCACCGAGTTCGAGTCCGGCGATCCGGAGGACGGCTGGCGGCACGCGCAGGCCCAGGCAGTCAACGACTTCGTCGACGAGCTCATGGCGGTCGACGCCGATGCGAATGTCATCGTCCTCGGTGACATCAACGACTTCGACTTCAGCGAGACCGTCGGCGTCCTCACCGGCGAGCGCGTCGCGCTCGACCCGGGGCCGATGCAGCCCGATCCCGACGGCAGCGGGCAGACCGCGCTCACCGGCGCCGCGCCGGTGCTCGTGACGCTGTTCGATCTGCTCCCCGAGAACGAGCGGTACTCGTACGTCTTCGACGGCAACAGCCAGGTGCTCGACCAGATCCTGGTCAGCCCCTCGCTCTACAGCCTCGACCCTTCGTACGACGTCGTGCACGTGAACGCCGAGTTCGCCGTCCAGGCGAGCGACCACGATCCGTCCGTCATGCGGGTGTCGTTCCAGCCGCGTCGGGACGGCTGACCCGCCCGTCCACCCGAACACGAAGCCCGGCCGATGGCCGGGCTTCGTCCATGTCGGGCGTGCTTCGCCTCACATGCCGGGGTCGGGCTCGTCACGCGGGGCGCCCAGCGGCGGGCCTTCGGCGCCCGGGGCGCGGATCTCCGGCGCCGGATCGGTGCCGGGGTCGTTCGGCGTGTCGATCGGGACGTCGTTCGGCTCGTCGTTCGGGGTGGTGGGCGGGAGCTCGTCGTTGGGTGGCTGCTGGATCGTCATGCCGGCGGGGGAATGCACCCCGCGTGCCGGTCAGAACCAGCGCCGCATCCGGAAGTAGACGATGGCCGAGACCGCGGCGAGGAGCATGAGGCCCAGCGCGAAGGGGTAGCCGAGGGGCCAGTCGAGCTCGGGCATGAACGCGAAGTTCATCCCGTAGATCCCGGCGATGAGGGTGGGGACCATGATCACCACGGTCAGCGCGGTGAGGCGTCGCATCGTGGCGTTCAGGTCGTTGCTCACCGCGGACATGCGCGCGTCGAGCACGGCGGCCAGGAGATCGCGGTACAGGTCGAGCTGGTCGAGCACGCGGACCAGATGGTCGTAGAGGTCCTGGTAGTACGGGACCATCTCGCGGCCGATGCCGGTCGCGTCGCTGCGGAGGAGCGCGTTCGCCACGTCCCGCATCGGCGCCAGGACGCGGCGCTGCTCGAGGAGCAGCCGCTTGAGGGCCAGGATCTCACGCAGGGTCGCGGCCCCCGACGTGCCCTCGATCACCTGGTCCTCGATGGTGTCGATGCGCTCCGACAGGTGGTCGAGCTCCGGGAAGAAGCTGTCGGTCGCGGCGTCGAGGATGAGGTAGACGAGGCCGGCGGTCGTGCTCGACAGCTCGTCGCGGCCCGACGCCACGCGCCGCTGCGCGGCGTCGACCATCGGCGTGGCCTCCCAGTGGACGCTGAGCACCCAGTGCGGGCCGATGAGGAGCTGGAGCTCGGCGAGCTTGTTCGGGGCGGTGGGGGAAGCCTCGTATGCGACGAGGTGATGCTGCTCCTCGTAGGAGTCGAGCTTCGGGCGCTGATCCTGTTTGCGAAGGTCCTCGAGAGCCAGCGCGTGGACCCCGAACTCCGCACCGAGACGATCCAGCGTTGCCGAGTCCGGACGGAACGCGTGGACCCACAGCGTCGTGCCGTGGGTGGCGACGAGGCGGTCGATCTCGTCGAGCTGGTCCGTGGGCAGGGACCGGACCGTGCCGTCCGGGTCCCGGACGAGGATCGCGAGCTCCATCTGCGCCTGATCGGTCATCGCGCCGCAGCATAGGCCCCTCCGGGCCATCCCGCCGGACCGTTGAGGACCCGAAATGTGCTAGGATCAGGTACCACGTTATTTGCAGACGGAGATCCCACCCATGGGATGGCTACCTGACCCGGTCGAGCGGCTCCTGGAAGTCGCGCTCGTGGGCGAGCTGACCGTCATCGGCCGCAACGGGCGACCGATCACGCACCCGCTCATCCCGCTCTACGACGGGGACAAGATCTACCTCCACTCCTCGACGCTGTTCAGCAAGAAGCTCGAGCACATCAAGCGTGACGCCCGTGTCGCGCTCGCCCTTTCCGACCCGGTGGCGATGAAGGGCAACCCCGACCGCGCCACGATCCAGGGCACCGCCCGTGTCATCGACGATGACCCGCACCAGGACTGGGAGCGGCTCATCCTCGACCTGTGGCGCGAGAAGGAGCCGGCGATCAACGATTTCCTCAAGGCTCGCGTGGCACTGCCGCTCTTCTTCGAGCGCGCGGTGATCGAGATCACGCCCGAGCGGTGCGCCTACTGGGCCGGCGGCCGCACCGATGCGGCGCCGGCATGGACGAGCGCGACCGGAACGGTGGCCGCGTGATGACGACCGCGACGACCACCACGCCCGCGCGCACGCGTTCCGGGTCGGTCCCGGCCCACGCGCCGGCCGCGGCGGACCTCGAGCGCCTGGCCACCTATCCGCATGTCGTCGTCAGCTGGATCGACGACGCCGGCTATCCGATGTCGGTCGCGACCGACTTCACCGTCGATCACGCGGCTGGATCCGTCCGCCTCGCCACACCGGGCGGCGCTCCGATCCCGACCGATCGCGAGCTCGGGGTCGTCGGCAGCCACATCCGTCCGCAGCCCGGCATCGGCTACGACGAGCGCCGCTACCTCCAGCTGTGGGGACGGATCGACGGCGAGGCCTTCGTGCCCTCGCGGGCCTGGGGCTGGGACGAGCACGAGGTGCCGTTCTTCGAGTATTCCGAGCGCTCCGTCCCGCAGTCGCGCCGCTACCTCGCCGACCTGTCGCGCGAGAAGGGACGCACGATCCGTCCGCGCCTCAGCCCGTTCTGGCTGGCGCTGCGCACGACCCGCCTGCCGTTTCTGTCGGCGACGTTCGTCCCGGTCCTGCTCGGCATCGCCGTGGCGGCCAGCGACGGAGCGTTCACCTGGTGGACCGCGCTGCTGACCCTGATCGGCGGCTCGTTCGCCCATCTCGGCATCAACGTCACGAACGACATCTTCGACACGCTGTCGGGCGCCGATGAGGCGAACACCACCCCGACCCAGTTCTCCGGCGGCTCGCGCGTCGCGGTCTACGACCTCGTTTCGGTCCGTGGGCTGAGCTGGCTGGCGCTCGCCCTGTTCGGGGTGGCCGCGGCCATCGGCCTCGCGCTGGTCGCGATCACCGGCTCGCTCACGCTGCTCTGGATCGGCGTCGCCGGCATCGCCGTCGGCGTGGCGTACACCGCGCCACCGCTCAAGCTCGTGTATCGCGGGCTCGGCGAGATCGCGGTCGCCGTCGGCTTCGGCCCGATCATGCTGCTCGGCGCGTACGTGGTGCAGACCGGGCGGCTGGCGTGGGAGCCGTTCGTCCTGTCGCTCGTGCCCGGCATCCTGATCGCGCTCATCCTCTACGTGAACGAGATCCCGGACCGCCGGTCCGACGCGGAGGCGGGCAAGCGCACGCTGCCGGTACGCCTGCCCCCGGCGACCATCCGGACGGGCTACCTGGTCGCGGCGATCGCCGCGTTCGCGATCATCGTCGCGGGCGTGGTGGGCGGCCTCTTCCCGTGGCCGGCGCTCGTCGCGCTCGTGGCGCTCCCGATGGCGCTCAAGGTCCACGAGGGTCTGAAGGTCCACTACGACAGCCCGTACACGCTCATGGCGGTGATGGGCACCAACGTGAACCTCAACCTCGCGGTGGGTGGGCTGCTCCTGGCGGCCTACGCCGGGTGGATCGCGGTCACGCTCATCGCCGGCTGAGGGACGGACGCTTGCGATCGAGCCGGGTCACCAGCCCTCGGTGCCCGGCTCGCCCTTGATCGGACCGATGACGTCGTCGGTCACCCAGCCGCCGTAGAAGCCTCCCGGCTGCGGTCGAACGAGCTCACCGTCGACGGTGGCCGTGTCGACCCGACCAGCGTAGAACGCCAGACGGCCGGTGAGCGCCTCGTAGCCGGGCTCGGGGCGCTCATAGCGCCACGCGACGCGCGGGACGCTCGTCCCGTCGGGGAGTACGAGGTCGAGGTAGGTCGCGCGGCCCTTCCATTCGCAGAGCGTCGCGCCACCGCCTGACGGCCGGAGGAGATCGAGCCGCACGTCCGCCGGCGCGAGGTACCAGACCGGCGCACCGGCGGTCTCGAGGACGCGAAGCGTGTCGCGCGTGTCCGCGATGACCGTCCCGCGATGGACGATCCGCACGTGACGACCGGATGCCACCACGGCGGGGGGCCGCGGGTAGTCCCACACCGACTCCTGGCCGGGGCCGGGGCGAGGCGGGTCGACGGGTCGGGTGATCATGGATGGGATACGGCGGAGTCGCGTGCCGCGATCACTCCCAGGCCCAGGTGCCCTCGCTCCATGCGCCGTGGCGCAGGTCGCCGTCCGAACCCCGGACGAAGACATCGATGCGACCCGGATACGGGGCGCAGGCGGTCGGGTCCGCCTCGGTGACGACGCCGAGCGACCGCCACGGCTGCCAACCGGCGGGCTCGTACCAGCAATGGTGGAGCGTCCCGTCACGGCCGCGGCAGAACAGGTCGATGCGGTCCGGGCCCCAGCTGCACGCGGCCGGATCGCCGGTGAGCTCGCCGCCCAGCGATTCCCACCCATGCCACTCGGCACCGTCCCAGTAGCGGTTCCAGAGCGCCCCATCCGGGCGGAGCGCGAAGACCTGCATCTCGTCGGCCGCCCAGCTCGTGACGGCAGGGGCCGAGGCGAGCTCGCCGCCCAGCGAGCCCAGCAGCGAGCCGCGATCGGCGTTCATCGGTCGACGGTGATGAGCGCCGCCACGCGATCGCGTTCGGCGGTGCGGGAGAACAGGAACGTGGCATCCACCAGCTCGGACCGGACGCGAAGGGCCGGGACCGTCTCGCTCACCGTGTGGACGTCGCCGATGCGGCCGTTTGTCCATCCGCCACCGATCGTCACCGGAGGCGGTGCCACCTGGCCGTCATCGGGCAACGGTTGCGCGGTCAGGAGGTTGCCCTGTGGTCCGCGGCGGACGAGCAGGAGCGCGGCGCCCGGGTCGGCCAGGTCGCTCCTGTTCGGCCCGACGCGGCCGCCGTAGGCCGCGGGCAGACGCTCGCCGGGGGCGAGGGGCGCCGCCAGCACGTCGACGACGCTCGTCGGGCGGAAGATCGGGTAGCCGACGCGCCAGCCGATGACGAGGAGCCCTGCCAGCAGGGCGGGCAGCAGGGCGAGCGGCCACCACACCACCCGGGCGGGCTTGGACACGGGGTCGAGCTCCACGAGGCGGTCGGGGATCACCCGGGGCGGGGTCCCGGCCACGGTCGCCTCGATGGGCAGGTCCTCCTCCACGATCACCGGTGCCTCGGCGACGCGGCCGGTCACCGAGGTCCGCTCGGTGGGCGTGATCGGCCCGTCGGCGCGGACGACGATCGAGCGCAGATGGTTGGCGGCATCGACCAGGAGCCCGTACGACCCGGCCGCATCGGTGGGAGCCTCGGTGAGCGGGACGAGCCGGCCGTCGAGGCGGATCCAGGTGCCGGGGTCGGTGGCCGCGCCGTCGAAGAGCGCCTGCACCTCGAGGTCCGCGGGCTGTGGGTCCAGCTGGGGCACGATGATCACGGCCAGGCCGGCGAGCGCGAGGATGGCGGCGGCCACGATCGGTGCAGCGCGGCGCAGCCGGCGCGACCTGAACGGCCGGCCGACCTGCCACGCGAGCCATCCGCAGACGGCGAGCAAGCGCCCGATCACCGGCGCATCATGCACCGCCGGTGCGTGGATGCGCCACCACCCGATCGGATGCACCGCGGGCCCCAATCGTGGTGCGGTGCGGGACTACCATCGGCCGGGCATGGACCGCTGGCAGACGATCATCGAGCCGTTCCGGATCAAGAGCGTTGAGCCGATCCGGCTGACGACCCCGGAGATGCGGGAGGCGACGCTCGCCGAGGCCGGATACAACCTCTTCAACCTCCATGCCGCCGACGTCCTCATCGACCTGCTGACCGATTCCGGCACGGGTGCGATGAGCGCGGAGCAGTGGGCCGGCATCCAGCGCGGCGACGAGTCGTACGCCGGCTCGCCGTCCTGGTTCCGCTTCCTCGACGCGGTCACTGAGCTGTGGCCGTTCAAGCACGTCATCCCCACCCACCAGGGTCGCGCCGCGGAGAAGATCCTCTTCAGCGTCATCGGCGGCCCCGGGAAGGTCATCCCGTCGAACACGCACTTCGACACGACCCGCGCCAACGTCGAGTTCACGGGCGCCGAGGCGGTGGACGTCGTCATCGCCGAGGGCCGCTCGCCGTCGACCGAGCATCCGTTCAAGGGGAACATGGACGTCGAGGCGCTCGACGCCCTCATCCTTGATCGCGGGGTCGAGAACATCCCGGTGGTGTTCGTGACGATCACGAACAACTCGGGCGGCGGCCAGCCCGTCTCGCTCGCGAACCTGCGCGCCGTACGCGCGGTCTGCGACCGCTACGGCCTGCCCCTGTTCCTCGATGCCTGCCGCTTCGCGGAGAACGCGTGGTTCATCAAGGAGCGCGAAGACGGCTACGCCGACGCGGCCATCCCCGACATCGTGCGCGAGATGGCCGCCCTGGCCGATGGGATGACGATGTCCGGCAAGAAGGACGCGCTCGCCAACATCGGCGGCTGGCTGGCACTCGATGACGATGCGTGGGCCGAGCAGTGCCGCAACCTCCTCATCCTGACCGAGGGGTTCCCCACGTACGGTGGCCTGGCCGGCCGCGATCTCGAGGCGATGGCCGCCGGCCTGCGCGAGGTGGTGGACGAGGACTACCTGCGCTACCGGATCCGATCGACCGCGTATCTCGGCGAGGCGCTCCTGGCGTCAGGCATCCCCTGCGTGCGGCCGATCGGCGGCCACGCGGTCTACCTCGATGCGGCGGCCCTCCTGCCGCACATCGAGCCACTGGCGTATCCCGGCCAGGCGCTCGCCTGCGCGCTCTATCGCGAGGGCGGCATTCGCGGCTGCGAGATCGGGACCGTGATGTTCGGGCAGCATCCCGACGGAACCGAGACGCCGGCGGCGATGGAGCTCGTCCGGCTCGCGATCCCGCGGCGCGTCTACACGCAGTCGCACATCGACTACGTGATCGAGGTCATCCGCTGGGTCGCCGGCCGCTCCGAGACCCTGCGCGGCATGCGGATCGTCGAGCAGCCCTCCGCCCTCCGCCACTTCACCGCCCGCTTCGCGCCCCTCGCCTAGGCGGGCGTGAGCTCGAGGAGGGAGATGGCCGGCATCGGGAGGTCGACGCGCAGCTCGATCCGGCCGCCGGTGACCTCGAGGTCGCGCGGTGGTTCCAGGTCCTCGAGCGCGGCGGCCGCCGCCAGCTGATCCCACTGGTCGCCTGCCGGCCAGTCGGCACCCGCGCCGATTCGCTCCCACGCGGCCACGAGGTTCGAGTGCGTGGCGTCGAGGCGCCGATGGCGGAGGCGGAAGCGGGACGCATCGAGCCCGCGGACGGTGAGGGACACGCTCCGGTCGAGACGCGCGTCGCCGCCGGCCTTCGTGACGTCGACCGTGCCGTTCCAGGCAAGGATCGCGACGGAGCCGTCCTGCCCGCGGGAGCCGATCGCCTGGAGCATGTCCCCGGCGCCGTCGCCCGCCACCTCGGTCTCCAGGCGCTCGTCGCGCAGCTGCTCGAGCATCCACAGCCCCCACCAGCGCGGCTTCGGCAGGTTGCCGACGGCGAGGAGCCCGAACCCGCCGTGGAGCAGCTTCGGCGGCCGGCCGAGCTCCTCGAAGTGGTCGGAGATCGTCCAGTAGGCGAGCGCCTCGGTGCGGCCCATGGCCGACGCCATGCCGCGCACGAGGTAGGTGGCGCTCCACGGTGAGTCGTGGACCGGGTTGAAATGGGTGGCGTGCGCCCCCCACTCGGTCCACCACTGCGGCAGGCCGGGGAACCCGTGGCGTGCCGCGATCGGGCGCAGGTCGAGCGGCGCGTTGCCGTAGGTGTGCGTGCTCACGAAGTCGATCGGCGTCCCGGTTGCCGCGCAGTGCGCGAGCAGCTCGTCGACCCACTTGCCGGCGGCCGACGCCGGTCCGCCGACGATGAGCGCGTCGTCGACGGAGCGGACCGCGCGGACGGTGACGTCGTAGAGCCGCAGGTACTCGTCGCGCGTGCCGGACCAGAACACGTCGAGGTTCGCCTCGTTCCACACCTCGAACGCCCAGGCGCGCACCTCGTCGCGGCCGTAGCGATCGACGAGATGCGTCACGAGGTCCCGGATGAGCGCCTCCCAGCGGTCCCAGTCCCGCGGCGGGCTGACGATGGCGCCGTACTCGAAGACCGTCTTCGACGGGTCCGAGGCGAGGTCGCGCGGCATGAAGCTGAGCTCGACGATCGGTCGCAGGCCGAGGCCGAGGACGCGGTCGTAGATCCGGTCGATTCCGGTGAAGTCGTGGACGGCTTCGCCGTCGACCTCGCGGTACGTGCCGAGGTCGTCGTCGAGGATCGCGTGGGCGCGAACGGCCTCGACGCCGAGCTCCTCGTGGGCGCGCCGCAGGGCGGCTTCGAACTCGGGGCCGATGACCCGGCCGCCGCTCTCGTCGGTCGACTCGAGCTGGCTGAGGTGCTCGGATCCGATCATCGGCCGCCACGGGCGCTCGAGCGCGCCGAGCACGGTGCCGGCGTCGACGACGACGGTCGCCGTCGCATCGCCATCGTCGGTGGGGGTGGCTGCGGCCACCTCGGAACGCGGCTGGTCGAAGTCCTTGACGGACGCCGCCGCCGCGACCCGGTACCAGACCTCGCGGCCGGGCTCGATGGCGGTGTCGGTGTACGGCGAGTGCGGCACCGGCCGCACCTCCGGCTCACCGATCTCGATGAGGTCCCACGGCCCGTCCGGGCCGACGGCCGAGCGCTCGATCACGTAGCCGGCCGCGCCGTCGACGGGTTCCCACGCGAGCGTCACCTGGCCACGGCCGGACATCGCGCGCAGGTGGCGCGGCGCCACCAGGGCAGGGAGCTCGAGTCCGGCTTCCGCGTCGCTGCGCAGGCCGATGCGCGCCTCCCAATCGGCGCGGGCGCTCGGGGTCGAGTTCGTCATCGCGAGGCGGCTCCTTGTGTACGGAGATGGAATCGGCGCCGGCCGGCCACGGATGACCGACCGACGCCGCCGGAGGAGGCGAACCTAGGGGGCGAGGCGACCCGCCCCGAACTCCTCGATGGCCATGAGCGGCTGGAGCGACGGCGCCAGCGTCGGCGCCAGGTAATCCTGGAGGCCGTCGCCGGTGAGCTCGTTGGCAAGGGCCGCCATCACCATGCCCTGGTCGAGCGACAGGTAACGGTCGGCCACCTGTCCGGTCGCCACGTTCACGGCGTCCTTGAAGCCGCCGCGACCGTAGAGGCCGGGGAAATCGGCGGCCAGGTTGGCGAGGTTCTCGAGCGTCGCCTCCGGGGCGAAGTCGAGCGCCAGGAACGCCGCGTGCGGCGTCACCACGCCCTGCCCGTAGTCGCTGATGGCGGTCGGCGGCCGATAGCAGTTCGGGTCGTCCCAGCCACCGTCCACGAGCGTCAGTCGGTCCACGTCGGCGGCGTAGCCGTTCGGCTCCATGCCGATGGCGTCGACGCCGTACTCGCGATAGCCGCCGGCGGGGTTGCTGGACGGGGAGAAGCCCCAGTACCCGTACCCGGCCTCGTCGAGACCGAACTCGATCTGCGATTCGACGTAGAGGGGATGGGTGACCGCCCAGCTGGTCGGGCCCCACTCCTCCTCGGGGACGACGAGCGGGACCATGAGGGCCTCGAACATGCTGCCGCCCCAGGTCGGGACGACGAGCTGGTCGTCGTACGGGTAGGCGCCCTCGAACACGTCGATGCCGAGATACGACCGCCACTCACCGATCGGCTTCGTCTCCGGCCAGCTCCAGTCACAGGTGTCCGGGAACGTCCGCCACCCACCGAAATAGTGCTCGGCCGGGATCTGGCCCAGCGCGATGCCGATGTACGACGCGATGCGCGGCTCGGTGTTGAAGGCGCCGTAGTGGTGCCCTGTGTAGAGGACGTCCTCGCCCATGCCGCAGTAGTCGCCGACGGCGCCGCCACCGGGCGCGTCATCGGTCGCCCAGAAGCCACCGCGGATGAGGCCGACATCGGCCTTGGCGTTCGGGTCGTAGTAGCAGCCGAAGTCCATGCTCTCGGCCAGCGCCCAGGCGCGGTC
The DNA here is from genome assembly GCA_036380155.1 of Candidatus Limnocylindria bacterium. GTDB lineage: Bacteria > Chloroflexota > Limnocylindria > QHBO01 > QHBO01 > JACDBZ01. Next base: position 5,227 of record DASVFG010000056.1, on the reverse strand, counting down.
GTGGAGCTCGGGGACGGCGTTCGCGGCCACGATGAGGCCGGCTGCGAGCCAGCCGTTGTCGACGCTCGAGGCGAACGGATAGACGCGGTCGCCGTTCTCGGGCCAGACGGTGAGCTTCGCACCGGTCTGCGGGCTGTACCAGTTCCAGAACTGCCCCGACGGCTCGTGCCGTTCGAGGCCCTCGACGCTCGTGAGCGTCCTGTCGATGCGCTCGACCGCTTCGGCGGCGTCGATGAGGCCGAGGTCGCGGGCCGAGACCACGGCCCACAGGTACATGCCGATGTTCGTCGGCGAGGTGTACGCCGAGCGGGTGCTGGCGCGCAGCGACCCGGCGATGTTGTCGGCCGGCAGGCCGGTCCGTGGCTCGACCATGTGGACGAAGGACCGCCAGGTGTCGTGCGCGTAGCGCTCGAGGGTTGCGCGGTCGCCGTCGGCGGCGGTCACCGGCAGGGCCATGGCGAGGGCCAGGACGGCAGCCAGCGGCAGCGTGAGGATGCGTCGTGATCGGCTCATGAGGTCGCGAGGCTCCGGGTGCGGCGCTCGGGTGCCGCGTGCGGGGGATGGATCGCGGGCGGTCGGCTCACTTGAAGCCGGTCATCGCGATGCCCTGGGTGAAGTAGCGCTGGAGCACGATGAAGACGGCCAGCACCGGGAGGATCACGATGACCGAGCCGGCCATGAGCAGGGCGACGTTTGTCTCCTGCTGGCCGGTCGCGAACAGCGCGATCGCGACGGGCAGCGTGTACATCTTCTCGGTGTTCGCCACCACGAGCGGCCACAGGAAGCTGTTCCAGCTGCCGAGGAAGGTGAGGATCGCCAGCGTGGCGATCGCCGGTCCGCAGAGCGGCATGATGATGCGCCAGAAGATGTAGTGCTCGCCCGCGCCGTCGACGCGTGCCGCGTCGAGGAGCTCGTCGGGGATGTTGCCGATGAACTGGCGCATGAGGAACACGCCGAATGCGCCGGCCAGGAACGGGAGGATGAGCCCGGCGTGCGAGTTCGCGAGGCCGAGGTTCGACACGAGCACGAACAGCGGCATGAAGGTCACGACGCCGGGGACCATGAGCGTGCCGAGCACGACGGCGAAGAGGATCCGCTTCCCCGGGAAGTGGAGCTTCGCCAGGGCGTAGCCGAGCATGGAGCAGAAGACGACGTTCCCGACGGTCACGAAGGTCGCCACGATCGTCGAGTTGAGGAAGTAGCCGACGAAGTTCAGCCGGCTGAAGAGGTCCTCGTAGTTCGCCGTCGTCCACTGCTCCGGGAGCCACGTCGGTGGCACCTGGCGCAGCTCGCCGGTGGTCTTGAACGACCCGAGAATCATCCAGATGAACGGGCCGACGAGGAGGAGGAGGCCGATGCCGAGGAGGACATAGATCCACCACGCGCCGGCGTCTCGGGGGTTGGCGCGCGCCGGCTCGTCGCGAGCCGCGTCGCGCGCGGGTGTGAGCGTCGTCATGGCTGCACCTCAGTCATCCGACCGGAGCAGCCGGAACTGCACGAGGGTCAGGAAGGCGATGGCGATGAAGACCACGAAGCTGGTCGCGGCCGTGTACCCGTAGTTGCCGAAGCTGAACTGGTCGTACGCGTAGAACGCCATCGACGCGGTCGAGTACAGCGGTCCACCCTCGGTCATCACGTAGACCTCTTCGAAGTACTGCACGTACCCGATGCCGGTGATGACGGCGGCGAACAGGAGCGTCGGCCGCAGGAGCGGCAGGGTGATCCCCCGGAATCGCTGCCAGCGGTTCGCACCGTCCACCTCGGCCGCCTCGTAGAGATCGCGGGGAATGCCCTGGAGACCGGCCAGGAAGATGACCATGACGAAGCCGAGGTTCCGCCAGGCCGCCATGGTGATGATCGACCAGAGCGCATAGCGCTCGTCCGATAGCCATCCCGGGCCATCGATGCCGAACATGCCGAGCGTCGCATTGATGAGCCCCACCTCCGTCCCGAGGAGGAGGCGCCAGACCACGGCGATGGCGACGATGCTCGTCACCACCGGGAGGTAGAAGCCGACGCGGAAGAGCGTGCGGAACTTCACGACTCCCTGGTTCAGGCCGACCGCCGCGGCGAGGCCGAGTGCCAGGGTGAGCGGCACGCCCACGATGACGAACACGGCGGTGTTGGCGGCCGCCTTCTGGAAGCGTCCGTCGCTCAGGACGGCCAGATAGTTGTCGAGACCGATGAACTCGACGTTGAGCGGGTTCCGGATGTCGGTGACCCGCAGGTCGGTGAAGCTGGTGACGAGCGAGACCAGGATCGGGCCCGCCATGAAGACGAGGAAGAGGAGGACGTAGGGGAGCGCGAAGCTCCACGCCGTCAGCCCCTGCTTCCAGGCGGAGCGGCCGGCCATGGATGCGGGAGGACCCGCACCCACGGCCTTCGTTCGGCCGGTCACGTCACATGCCCGTGCCGACGCCGGTGGCTGCCTCCTGCATCGCGGCGCAGCCCTCCTCCGGCGACTGGTCGCCGACCGTGACCTGCTCGATCACGGTGTCGATCTCGGTCGCTACCTGCTCCCAGGTCGCGATCGACGGCGGGGCCTTCGCATCGTCGAGCTGCTCACCGAAGACGGCGAGCCGCTCGTCACCGGCCAGGGCCTCGTCCTCCCATGCCGACTTGACCGACGGCAGGTCGGAGACCGTCTCGTACCAGGTCACCTGGACCTCGGGTCGCGACAGGTACTCGACGAACGACCACGCCGCGGGCTTGTTGTCCGAGTCGGCGAGGACCGCGAGGTTGCTGCCGCCCACGAAGGACGTGCCGGCCGTCTCGGTCGGCTGGTGCGCGACCGTGTACGTGGCCGGGTCGGTCCCGGCGTCCTCGACGATGCCGATCATCCAGGGGCCGGAGATGAAGGCACCGACGTCGCCGTTCGCGAACGAGCCCTCGAGCGGGACGTCACTCGCGGCGGGAGCCGTGAGCCCGGCCTCGAAGAACGAGTCGTAGAACGTCAGCGCCTGCACGCAGGCGTCGCCATCGAGGGTGAAGGCGCCGCTGTCGTCCATGATCTCGCCGCCGGCCTGCCAGAAGAACGGCATGTACGTCTGCCACGCACCGGTCCCGCCCGGCTGGAGGTTGATGCCGTACTCGGCGCCGTTGCTCTGGATGCCTTCCGCGAGGGCGGTGAGCTCATCCCACGTGGCGGGTGCCTCGGTGATGCCGGCGTCCTCGGCAAGGTCGGTGCGGTAGTAGAGCAGTCGGGTTTCGACGTACCACGGCACCGCGTAGCTCGTGCCGTCCACGATCGTGGTGTCCCACGCGCCCTCGAAGAAGAGCGAGCCGTCGATGTTCGCTGGAACCGGGTCGAGGCCGCCGAGGTTGGCGAACTCACCCATCCACGTTGTCCCGACCATCGTCACGTCCGGGACCTCCTGGGCCGCGATGGCGTTCACGATCCGGTCGTGCGCGCCGTCCCAGGGGACCGAGGTCACCTCGACGGTGACGTCGGGGAACTCTTCCATGTAGGCGGTGGCGAGCGTCTCGAGGTTGTCACCCTCGGTGCCCATGGCCCACACGCTGATGTCGCCGCTGGCCTCCGAGGTGTCGACCTCCGAGGCCTGCGCGCCGCCGCTCTCGCCGGCGCCCCCGCCTTCGTCGGACCGGCCGCAGGCGGCGAGCGCCAGGACCAGGCCGATGGCCAGGAGCCACGCTCCGGACCGATATCGAGTTCTCATGGGGAAACTCCTCCTTCCGATAGGGGTGCGGTGCACCCGCAGCTCGATCGCACCACCAGCTCGGTTGGCAGGACTTCATGTCGTGGATCGGTTCGAATGGCCGTGATCCGCTCGTGGAGGAGCGCCGCCGCGCGTCGACCGAGGTCGAGCATGGGCTGGCGCACCGTCGTGAGCGACGGCGTCAGGTGGCGGGCGACCGGAATGTCGTCCCAGCCGGTGATGGCAAGGTCGTCGGGGAGTCGCAGCCCGCGATCCCGGGCGGCCTCGAGGACGCCCATGGCGATCTCGTCGTTGGCGGCCACGATCGCGGTCGGTCGGTGGGGGCCGGCGAGCAGAGCCTCGGCCGCAGCGCGGCCATCGGCCTCCCGGAAGCCGCACGCCTGCGCGGCGAACGCCGGCGCGCGGCCCGCGGCGTCGTGCGCGGCGACGAACCCTTCCCAGCGTTCGCCGGCATCGGTCGACGCCTCGGGATCGCCGAGGAACGCGATGCGCTCGTGGCCGTGGCCGATGAGATGGCCGACGAGCTTGGTCGCGTTCCGCACGTTCTCGGCCCGCACGCTGTCCGCGCCATCCGCCGGCGGCCGCGCGAGCACGACGACCGGCACGCCGCGCCGATCGAGGCCCTCGATGACCTCGTCGCCCACGGTTCGCCCCATGATCACCAGCCCATCCACGCGATCCGCCAGCTCGAGCACCTGGTCACCCGACCGATCCCGCCGATGCGTGGCGAGGATGAGCGTGCTGCGACCATCCGCCGCCGCGGCCTCCTCGTAGCCGAGGATGACGGACGAGTAGTACGGGCCGGACAGATCGGGAAAGACGATGCCGGTGGCGTCGTGGCTGCCGTGCGCCAGGGAGCGGCCGAGCCGGCTGGGCCGGTAGGCGAGCTCCTCGATCGCGCGCTCCACCCGGTCGCGGGTCGGGGCCGCGACCTGTTCCGTGCCGCGCTGCACGCGCGAGACGGTCGCGATCGAGACGCCGGCGCGCTCGGCGACCGCGTAGATCGTGGGCGCGCGCCGTGTCTGCCGACCCCCGGATGTAAGCGCTTTCATCTGGCCTGCCGAGGGTTGCAGAATCCATGCCGGTCTCCGGCGACGCGTACGATGCGCGGGTGAGCCAGCGGACGGGCATCCTCCTCGCCACGGTCCTCGGGTCGGCCATCGTGTTCCTCGACGCGACGATCGTGAACGTCGCGCTCGAGACGATCGGCGCCGAGCTGCCGGCGACGCTCGTCGGCCGCCTCGAGGGGCTCACCTATGTCAACAGCGCCTACTTCGCGGTCCTCGCCGCGCTCCTCATCCTCGCCGGCGCCCTGAACGACTTCTACGGCCGGCGGCGCATGTTCCGCATCGGCCTCATCGGTTTCGGGGCCGCATCCGTCCTCTGCGGACTGGCACCGACGATGGAGATCCTCATCGCGGCTCGCGTGCTGCAGGGCGCCTTCGGGGCCGTCCTCGTGCCGAGCAGCCTCTCGATCATCAGCGCCGCGTTCAGCGGTGAGGAGCGCGGCCGGGCAATCGGCCTGTGGGCGTCCGGGACGTCGGCCACGT
>DASVFG010000055.1:0-45903 GCA_036380155.1 Candidatus Limnocylindria bacterium | reverse complement strand
GCGATCGGGGCTCGAAGGCGAGGATGTCGATGCGGCCGCGATCTCCGTAGCGGTTGAAGCTCACCTCGCTCCGAACGAGCCAGCCGGCCGATACGAGCCACCGGGCGAAGGACGCGGCCAGGGCTGCGTGGTCCTCGTCGAGGAGGCGGTCGATGTCGGTCCGATGCCAACCGAGATCCCAGCCCAGCGGCAGGTCGAGCGCACCAAGGATTGCGCGGGCCGTCCGCACGCTCAGCCGATTCACGTGCCCGCGTTCGAGGAGCCCGCAGACGCCTGCGCCGACCCCCGCCGCCAACGCGAGGTCGACGAGCCGCCACCCGCGCTGGTGCCGGCGCGCTCGTACCGCCCTGCCGAGCCGACGGTCGTCCATGACGCGCAGCGTGACAGCGGTCGCCTTACCGGCGGCGTATCCAGCGCTTCAGGGGCGCGGGCGCAGCTCGAGGAGCGCGACGGTGGCGGCGCGGACCGCATCAGCCGACCAGGCGATGGGGACGCCGTCGTTGTCGATCCACCGGGCGAAGAGGTCGTCGTAGTGCGGTGACCGCGGATTCCCGGACTGGCCGCCGGCGATGACGTAGCGGCTGCGCTCCGGGTCGCCGAGGTCGATGACCGTCCGGTGGTTCGGGATGGCGGCCGGGTTGGCGAGCGGGTCGAGCGGGAGCACCCCGGCCTGCGCGACGGTGTTCGTGTCGCCGCCGTGCGGCACCGGGCCGAGGTTGAAGAGACGGTCGAGCGGCGCCTGCGACGCGAGCGGGTGCAGGAGACGAAGCGGACGCACCGCGCCCCATGCCCAGCCGCGCGGGTCGTCGCCGGCGCGCGCGCGCAGGGCGCGAATGGCCGAGCCGAACGCGGCCTCGATCTCCGCGGTCCGCGGCGTCGGAGCCGCGCGCAGCACCGCGACGAGGTGGCTGACGATCCGCGCCCCGAACGAGGTGCGCGGGATGGCCTCGCCGACGCCGGCGCCGACGGCCCATCGCCAGGATCGCGGCGCGACCTCCCGGGCGAGGCGTGCGGCCAGCTCGGCGACGCCCAGCTCGTAGACGGCCGCGGCCGCCGAGCGGGGAGAGACGACGCCGTCCCAGCCGCGCAGGAGCTCGAAGGCAAGGCGCGCGTCGGCATCGGTCGGCTCCGAGGCGAGGACGAGGGGCCGGAACTCTGGCCAGGGCATGGCGGTGAGGTCGACCTGGAGGGCGGCCATGCCGGCGACGTCCCAGTCGGAGCGCTGGCCGAGCGCCTCGACGATCCGAGCGGCGCGGTAGCCATCGAGCCAGTCGGCGCCGAGGAACGGGGCATCCGGCGTGTCGGCGCGGGCCGCGTGGTTGGCAGAGGCGACGAAGCCCGTCGGCGGGTCGATGACGAACGGCAGGTCGGCGTACGGGAGATGGGTCGCATCCCATGCGTTCTCGGCTTCCCAGGCGGGGAGGGGGAGCATGCCGTTGCCCGCGCCACGGCGGGGGAGCGTTCCAACGAGCTGCCAGCCGATGGCGCCGGACCGATCGGCGCAGACCACGTTGAGCGCCGGCCCCGGCCAGTCGGCGAACGCGGCGCGGAACGAGGCGAGATCGGTCGCATGCTGGACGCCGAGGAATCCGCGCACCGGGACCGGCTCCAGCCATGTCGCACGGAGCGATAGCGCCATCGGCAGCCCGTCGAGGATGGGGGTCACGATCGGGCCGCGCGGCGTGCGTCGGACCTCGAGCACGACGTCCTCCGCACCCCGGACGCCGATCCGTTCCTCGCTCGTCTCGAGGGGTTCCGGGCCTCCTGGACCGCGCACGGACCTGCCGTCCGCCATGGGGTCCTCCCAGAAGAGGTCGGCGGAGTCCGTGCATCCGGCGGTGATGCCCCAGGCGACGGTGCCGTTGTGGCCGCTCGGGAATGCCGGCCCGCCCACGAACGAGGCGCCCGCGATCGACCATTCCGGCGTGCGCAGGTGGGCGAGGTACCACGGCGCCGGCACGGAGGGACCGAGGTGCGGGTCGTTCGCGAGGAGCGGCGCACCGGTCGCGCTGCGCGAGCCGGCCACGGCCCAGGCATTCGACGCCCCGCCACCGCCGACGAGGTCACGGAGTCGGGCCATGTCCTCCCCGAGCCGCCCCAGCGCCTCGCCGGCCGCCTCGCCGACCGGCACGGTCACCGGCAGCCATGGACCGTACCGCGGCTCGACCGCCGCGAGCGCATCGGGGCCGTCCGCCAGGAGGATGGCGAGGCGCGCGAGCTCGGTGTCCCAGTTGCCGGCGAGCGCGAGCGACTGGAGGCCGAGGAAGGCGAGGACGTCGGCCGCCTCCCACCGCGTCCGGCGACGCGACCGGAGGAGGACGAGCTCGTGCGGCACCGGCGTGACGTCGGCGGCGGCGTTGATCCCGGCGACGTACGCCTCGAGCCCGCCTCGCACGTCGTCATCGAGCACGGTGAGCTGCGATTCGGCGACGCGCCGGAACCCGAGCGTGCGCGACAGCCGATCGATCGGGACGGTCGCGCGGCCGAGCAGCTCCGAGAGCGTTCCTCGCCCGGCGCGGGCGAGGAGCTCGAGCTGAAACGCCCGATCTTGTCCGTGGCAGAAGCCGAGTCCGAACCATGCGTCACGCTCGGTGGCCGTGTCGACGTGCGGGATGCCCCATCGGTCCCGGGCGATCGTGACGTGTGCCGTGAGGCCACGGACGCGGAGCTTGCCGCGCGTCGTCGCCGCGCGCCGGCCGAGAAGGCCGAGAAGGGACCGGGGACCGGGACGGGCGGGCATCCGCGGCATGATGCCACCGTATACTCGCCGGCGTGAGTCGCACCATCGAGCTGATCGCCGGCCTGCTGCTGCTCGTCATCGGCCTGCTCGTGCTCGCCAGCGAGCCGCTCATCGGCTTCGTGCGCGGCCTGGGCATCAGCGACGACGTGCTGCGCTGGTGGCCGGTCCTCCTCGTCGGCCTGTCGCTCTTCTTCCTCGTGCCGAGCCTCGTCGGGCGTCAGCACCGGCGGCTGCGGGCGGGGATGGTCCTGCCGGGCGCGATGCTGGCCGGCATCGGATCGGCGCTGCTCTACACGAGCCTCAACGACCGGTGGGTGGCCTGGACCTACCTGTGGACCGTGATCCCGTTCAGCTTCGGGCTCGGCATGTATGCGGCCGGCTGGATCGCGGATGCTCCGGCGTTCAAGTGGATCGGCTCGGGCATCGCCGGCGGGAGCGTCGTCGCCTACCTCGTCTTCGCGACCGCGTTCGGTGGCGAGGCGTTCCGGCTGGTCGGTGCCATCGGCATCATCGCGCTCGGCCTGGCGCTCACCATCGGCGGGCTCGCCGAACGCCTCAGCCGCAAATCACCGCTCGCCTGACCGATCAGGAGCGGCGGAGATGCCGCTCCAGCCAGGCGAGGTGCCGCTCGAGCCGATCGATGCGGCGGTCCGGTCGCCCGTGGCTCTTCATCTCGTGGTGCTCCTCCGGGTAGAGGACGTACTCGACCTCCTTGCCGAGCGTCTGGAGGGCGGTGAAAAGCTGCTCGTTGTCGGCAGCCGGACAGATGCGGTCCTCCTCGGCCTGGAGCATGAGCAGCGGCGTCGTCACCTGCCGCGCGTTCCGCAATGGCGACGACCGCCAGAGGGCGCGCATGCCCGCATCGGACAGCGGATTGCCGAGGCCCGCCCGCCGGTTGTAATGCACCCCGAAGTACGAGTTGCCCCACGCGCTCACCTGGTTCGCGACCCCGTTCTCGGAGATCGCGGCGCGGAACCGATCCGTGACGCCCACGAGCCACTGGGTGAGGAACCCGCCGTACGACAGGCCCATCACCGCGAGGCGGTCGGGGTCGGCGAGGCCGGCCGCCACGAGGCCGTCCACCGCCGCCAGCGCATCGGCGGCATCGACCTCGCCCCAGTGGCCGCTCAGGGCCTTCACCCACGGCAGCCCGAACGTCGTCGAGCCGCGGATGTTCGGCATGAGCACCCGGTAGCCGGCCGCGGTGAGCGCCATCGCGTCGAGCGTGCCGCCGGGTCCCCACGCGCCGGTCGGCCCGCCGTGGACGTGGAGGACCGTCGGCCGCCGCCGTCGACCGGAGCCGGCCGGGGAGGCGAGCCATGCCTGGACGGGACCGGCCGGTCCGTCGAGCGTGAGCTCGGTCAGCTCGACCTTCGGGAACCGCCGCTGCCACGAGGACCCCTCGGTCGTGATGCGCCGTGGCCGTCCGTCGTCGAGGCGCCACAGGTCGCCGGCATTGCCACCTTCGGCCGCCGCGACGACCACGGTGTCGCCGCCGACCGCGATGGCCGGCGCCACGAACGGCAGGTCGGGGTCGATCATCGGCAGCACGTCGGAGGCTCCGGCCGCGATCGTCACCTGGTACGGCAGGTTGCGTCCCTGCACGCCGATCACGACCGCGATCCGGTCGTCGTCGATCCAGGCCGGGCCGGGCACGGCATCGGCCGTCATGAGGTCGCACCATGCCCAGTCACCGACCGGTCGCTCGAGATGCCCGGTGAGATCCCGCGGCGTGCCGTCGGGGAGGTCCATGACCCACAGCGAGGGCGGAAGCTCGTCGGGCGGATCGTCGACATCGGTGCCGATGAAGGCCAGGCGCCGGCCATCGGGCGAGAACGAGGGGTGCTCCGCGTCGCCGGCCAGGCTGACGAGCTCCCGAATGCGCGGGTTGCGTCCGGTCGTGCCGACCGTCCAGAGCTGGAGGCGCGGAGCGATCGTGGTGTCCGGCCCGCGGTCGGCCGCGAATGCGATGCGCCGCCCATCCGGCGCCCACGCCGGCTGGAGGACGTCGAAGTCGCCCTGTGTGAGCTGCCGCGGAACGGCACCGCGCCGGAATGGCAGGAGCCAGAGATGGGTGCGGCGTCCGACGTGGCCGCTCTCGTCGTCCCGGAAGTCGAGCCGCGTCAGGCGCCGCGCGATGGGTGTCCGGCCCGGGCGGTCGTCGCCGACGATGAACCGGTGGTCGCCGCCGGCCGCGAGGAGCGCCAGCCGATCGCCAGCGGGGCTCCAGGCGATCCCCGAGACGCCGTGCGCGAGCGACGTGAGCGGCCACGGCTCGCCGCCGTCGAGCGGCAGCACCCAGGCCTGCGCGACCGCTTCGGCCGATCCGACCGGCGTCCGCAGGAAGGCGAGGTGGCGTCCATCCGGCGCGATCGCCGGCGCCGTGTCGCGTACCCGGCCGCGAGTGAGCTGCCGAGCGCGACCGCCGCGCGCGGGCCGCAGCCAGAGCTGCGACTCGTACTCGCCGTCCCGGACGCGTCGAAGCCCGTAGGCGACGACGGAGCCATCGGCAGCGAGGCTGAAGCCTTCGAGGGCGACCTGGGCGTTGACGAGTGCGCGGGGTGTGGCGGCTGTCATCGGCGGAGTATGCCCCGGCGGCTGTACGCGGATTCCGCAGATTCGCATCGAATCGTTGACCGGAATCCGTGGCGTGTGACATGCTCGGGGCATCGAAGCGGCCGTCCCGCCCCGGGCATCGCCGCGTCCCGGCCACGCAACGGAGGAAGCAGGACGGTGCGACGACTTCGAACGATCAGCGCGCTCACGGCGACGCTGGCGCTCATCCTGGCCGCGTGCGGTGCGCAGCAGCAGACGACGTCCACGGCGCCGAGCGCCGACCCGGGCTCGTCCGCAGCCCCGACCGATGGCGGCACGGCCACCGGCGGCACGGTTCGTATCGCCTGGGGCGGCTCGCCCGACAGCCTCAACCCTGGCAACGGCGTGCTCACCGAGGCGTACACCCTCTACGAGCTGGTCTACGACACCCCGATCTCCGTGACCTCGGCCGGCGAATACGTGCCGGAGCTCGCGACCGACTGGGAGCCGTCGGAGGACGGCCTGACCTGGACGATGAACATCGTCGATGGAGCCACGTTCCACGACGGCGAGCCGCTGACCGCCGAGGACGTCGCGTTCAGCGTCGAGCTGTACCGCGATACGCCGGACTTCCCGTTCCTGCCGTCGTACGCGGCGCCATTCGAGTCCGTCGAGGTCGTGAGCGATACGCAGCTGACCCTGACCACGGCGGAGCCGCTCGTCACCTTCGAGTCCTACATGGCGTTCATCTACGTCGTTCCACAGCACATCTGGGAAGGCGTCGAGGACGCGGTCGAGTTCGAGAACGAGGAGATGATCGGGTCCGGCGCGTTCGCGCTGGCCGGCTACGAGCAGGGCGTCTCGGTCGAGCTCGAAACGAACGCGGACTACTGGCAGACGCCGGCCAACATCGACGGCGTCATCTTCCAGACCATCGAGAACCCCGATGGGCGCGTCACCGCGCTCACCACCGGTGACGTCGACGCGATCACCGAGTTCCCGGCCACCACCGCCGGCGCGCTCCAGAACGCCGAGAACGTGTACGTGCATATCGCGGACATCGCGGCCGGCGGAGCGTTCCGCGACGTCTTCTTCAACATCGTGGCGGACGATGCCTGCCCGGCGGAGGGCGGCGTCTGTTCGGGCCATCCGGCCCTCAAGGACATCGCCGTCCGACGCGCGCTGGCGATGGCCATGGACAAGCAGAACATCATCGACGTCGCCACGCTCGGCACGAGCTCGCTCGGGCTCTCGGTCGTGCCGCCTGGCCTCGGCGAGTACTACGCCAGCGAGGTGGAGGACTACGCCTTCGACACCGACGCCGCGAACGCGATGCTCGACGAGGCGGGGTATGCCGACAGCGACGGCGACGGGGTACGCGAGTGCCTTGCCGACCAGGACTGCGAGACGCTGACGTTCCGGTTCAACTACGCCGATGACATCGATACCGCGCCGCGCGAGGCCGAGCTCATCCAGGAGCAATGGGGCGCCATCGGGGTCCAGATCGAGATCCAGGGCCTCGATCCGGACACGCTGACGAGCGTCTGCTGTCCGGCCTTCGACTACGACGTCATGCTCTGGGGCTGGGGATCGGATCCGGATCCGGCGTTCCTGCTGGGCGTGGCGCTGTGCGGCGAGATCGACACCGGCTTCAGCGAGACGGGGTACTGCAACGAGGAGTACGACGCGCTCTACGACGCCCAGGCGGTCGAAACCGATCACGACGCACGCGTCGAGCAGATCCACGAGATGCAGCGCATCCTCGTGGAGGACGTGCCGTACATCATCCCGTACTACCAGCAGTCCCTCCAGGCATGGAGGACCGACACGTTCACCGGGTGGCTCGACGTCAACCCGACACTCGGCCTCGAGGACCCGTCGTCCCTCGTGAACCTGCGACCGGCGGAATAGGCACCGGACCGGGTCGGGCGTCAGCCGCTGACGCTCGACCCGGTGTGCCACTGATCCGGAGGATCCGGCCGGCATGAGCGGACGGGGCGGCTACCTCGTCTCGAAGATCGCGTGGGCGCTCGTCACCGTGGCGGTCGTGGTGACGTTCAACTTCGTGCTGTTCCGCGTGCTGCCCGGCGACCCCGCGAAGTCCGGGATGCGCGATCCGCGGCTCAACCCGGAGGCTGTCGAGACGCTCCGCCAGCGGTTCGGCCTCGACAAGGAGCTCTTCCTCGACCTCGACGGCGACAACCCGCTCGACACCCAGTTCACGGCCTATCTCGCGGCGTTGGGCCGCGGCGACCTGGGAACCAGCTACGCGTTCCGCGACCAGCCCGTCGCGGACCTCATCGGCAACGCCTTGGTGAACACGCTGTGGCTCGTGCTGCCGTCGCAGGTCCTCGCCATCCTGCTCGGCTCGGCACTCGGTCTCTTCGCGGCATGGCGGCGCGGGCGCGCGATCGATCTCGCGTCGCTGTCGTTCAGCCTGTTCACGTGGTCGCTGCCGACGTTCTTCCTCGGCATCATCCTGCTCGTGGCGGGGGCGAACTGGTACGGGCTGCCCACCGCCGGCCGGATCACGATCGGCGCGGAGTTCGAGAGCTTCGCCGAGCTGGCCTGGGACATCGGGCGCCATCTGCTGCTGCCGACGCTGACCCTCACCCTGATCCTGCTCGGCGAGTACATGCTGATCATGCGGAGCAGCGTGCTCGACGTGTTCGGGGAGGACTACATCCTCACCGCCCGGGCGAAGGGATTGAGCACGTACCGCATCATCCGGCACCACGCCCTGCGCAACGCCATGCTCCCGATGGTGACGCTTATCGCCCTCAACCTCGGGTTCACCGTGTCGGGTGCCATCCAGGTGGAGGCGGTGTACTCCTGGCCAGGCCTCGGCGCGCTCACGGTGAATGCCGTGGGAGATCGGGATTACCCGGTGCTCCAGGGCGCGTTCCTGCTGCTGGCCGTCGCCGTCGTCGTCGCCAACCTGCTCGCCGAGCTGGTCTACGGCTGGCTCGACCCGCGCGTGAGCGAGGGGTGAGGGTGATTCGATGACCGCCATGCTCGAAGCCACCGCGCCACCCGCCGTCGAGCCGAGCCGCCGCGCCTGGCGCCGCTTCCTCGGCCATCGCATCGGGCTTGTCGGAGCCGCGATGCTCGGGATCGCGCTAGTCATCGCCGTCGCGGCGCCGCTCGTCGCACCCTACGACCCGTACGAGCCGGTCCGGGTCACGATCCTCGACATCTACCAGCCACCGTCGGCAGCGCATCCGCTCGGGACCGACGACGGCGGGAACGATGTGCTCTCGTCGCTCATCTACGGGGCGCGCGTGTCGCTCCTCGTCGGCTTCGCGGCCGCGGCGATGGCGCTCCTCATCGGCGGCGTGGTGGGCATCGTGGCCGGCTACCGCGGCGGGTGGATCGGCTCGCTGCTCATGCGGATCACGGACTTCTTCCTCGTCATCCCGGACCTGGCGCTCCAGATCGTGCTGGTGGCGATCATCGGCCCGTCGCTGGGCACGATCATCGTCGTCATCGGCGCACTGGGCTGGACGACGACGGCACGGCTCGTCCGGTCGCAGACACTCACCGTCCGCGAGCGCAAGTACGTCCTTCGCGCCAAGGCGATCGGCGCCGGTGACGTCCATGTCCTGCGCCGCCACATCGTCCCGGCCGTGCTGCCGCTCATGCTCGCGAACATGGTGCTCGTCATCAGCCTCGCGATCCTGTCGGAGTCGACCCTTGCCTTCCTCGGCCTCGGCGATCCGACGGTCATCAGCTGGGGGCAGATGCTGAACTTCGCGTTCGGCCGTGGCGCGGTCTCGGCCGGGGCATGGTGGGCGCTCCTTCCGCCGGGGTTCGCGATCGTGTGGGTCGTGCTCGGCACCACGCTCCTCGGCACGGCCCTCGAGGACGCCCTCAATCCCCGGCCGAAGCGCCACCACCTCGAGGCGCCGGGCTCGGACGTCGCCATCCCGGTTCCCGCGGCGCACGTCGCCGTCGCCCGACCACCGACCACCACGGAGGCCGGCGCACCGATCCTCAGCGTCCGGGACCTGGCCATCGAGTTCGATGCTCCCGGTGGCCCGCTGCGCGCCGTCGACGGCGTGAGCTTCGACCTGCGTCGTGGAGAGACGCTCGGGCTGGTGGGGGAGTCGGGGTGCGGCAAGACGACGACGGTGCTCGGTGTGCTTCGGCTGCTGCCCCCCGGCGGCCGCGTCGTCGGCGGCCAGGTCTGGTTCGACGGGGAGGATCTCCTCGCGCTCGACGGACGAGCGCTCCGGTCGTTCCGCTGGACGCGGCTGTCGCTCGTGTTCCAGGGCGCGATGAACGCGCTCAACCCGGTCCGCACGGTCGAGGACCAGATCACCGAGGCCATTCGGCTCCACGACCCGGGCGCGTCGCGCCCGGCGTCGTCGCGTCGGGCCGGTGAGCTTCTCGAGCGGGTCGGCATCGGCAAGCGACGAGCACGCGAGTACCCGCACACCTACTCCGGCGGGATGCGGCAGCGGGCGATGATCGCGCTCGCCCTGGCCTGCGACCCGGACGTCATCGTCGCCGACGAGCCGACGACCGCCCTCGACGTGATGATCCAGGCCCAGATCCTCGAGCTCCTGGGCGGGATCGCGCGTGACTTCGGGATGGGGATCATCCTCGTCACCCACGACCTCGGCGTCGTGGCGCAGACCTGCGACCGGGTGGTCGTCATGTACGGCGGCGTGGTGGCCGAGGAGAACGCCGCGACCCGGGTGTTCGCCGAACCGCAGCACCCGTACACCCAGCAGCTCCTTCGCTCCTTCCCGGATCTCGCCCATCCGGACCGGCCGCTGCGCGGCATCCCCGGCTCGCCGCCGCGCCTCGACGCGATGCCCGCTGGCTGCCGGTTCGCGCCGCGCTGCCCGCACGCCTTCGAGCGCTGCGCCGTCGAGCGACCGCCGGATTACCCGGCTGCGGGAGGTCGCGCGAGCTGCTTCCTCCTCGACCCGGCCGAGGAGGGTCGTCCTTGACCGCCGCCTCGCCGCCGCTGCTCCGCGTCGAGGACCTCGTGAAGGCCTTCCCCGGCCGGCGCTCGCTGGCCGATGCGCTGCGTGGCACGCCGGCGATGCCTGTCCGGGCGGTCGACGGCATCAGCTTCGAACTTCGACCGGGCGAGATCCTCGCGCTGGTCGGCGAGTCCGGCTGCGGGAAGACGACGACCGGCAACCTGCTCATGGGCCTCGAGCGCCCCACGTCCGGGCGCGTCGTCCTCAACGGGGAGGAGGTCGGCCGACTGTCGCGCGGCGACCTGCGGCGCATCCGTCGCCAGGCGCAGATGGTGTTCCAGGACCCGTACGAGTCGCTCAATCCGCGGATGACGGTCGCGGAGATCGTCGCCGAGCCGCTCCGCGTCCACGGCGTCGCGACCTCCGACGCCGGCGCGCGGGTGCGCGTGTCGGCCGCGCTCGGCGCCGCCGGGCTCACGCCCGTCGAAGCGTACCTGCGGCGCTATCCGTGGGAGCTGTCGGGTGGCCAGCGGCAGCGGGTCGTCATCGCCGCGGCGCTCGCCCTCGAGCCCGCGCTTCTCATCGCCGACGAGCCGGTCAGCATGCTCGATGTCAGCATTCGGGCGGAGATCCTCAACCTCCTGGCCGCGCTGGCCCACGAGCGGGGCATCGGGGTCGTGATGATCACCCACGACCTCTCGACCGTGGCGGCCTATGCCGATCGCATCGCGGTCATGTATCTCGGCCGCATCGTCGAGCAGGGACCGACCCGACAGGTGCTGCACGACCCACGTCACCCCTACGCGCAGGCGCTGCTGTCGGTCGTGCCGGTGCCCGACCCGCAGCTGCGCCGCCCGCCGGTCATCCTGCGCGGCGAGACGCCCGACGCGTCACGGATGCCGAGCGGCTGTCGCTTCCACCCCCGCTGCCCGAAGGCGTTCGACCGATGCCCGGTCGTGGATCCGGCGCTCGTGATGGTGGACGGGACCCATGCCGCCGCCTGTCTGCTCCCCGAGGCCGGCGGGGGTGGCGCGGAGCCGACGCCGTCAGGCTGAGGGCAGGAGGATCGGCAGGACGGCGATGGCGGCGATGAGCGCGGCGGCGAACGATGCCGCGAAGCGCACGAGGCGGCTCCGCAGCCGGGCGACGACGGCGGCGACCGCGGAGGCGGCCACGGTGCCGGCCATCCCTCCGGCCGCGGCGGCAACCGCATGGGCGAGGGTGGGGGACGCGACGCCGGTCTGACGCTCACCGGCCATGGCCACGCCGAGCATCACGACCACGAGGGACGCGAACAGCCCGGCCGCGATCGTCGCGGTCCACGCCCGCGCCACGCCGAGCTGCGTGGCGCCGGTGGCCGCCGCTCCGCACGCGAGCGCGGCCGCCACCACGAACGTGGCGGGGAGGAGCCGGGTGGCGTCGTCGGGGGGCGCCGCGATGAACCAGGCGAGGGTCGCCACCGGCGCCGCGAGCATCCCGAGCGCGGCGACCCAGGTCAGCGGTCGCGTCCAGTCCTCCGGATCCTCTGGCGGGACGACGTTCCCCAGGCGCACCGAGACCGGGACGAGGTCCTCGTCGCTCACGGGCGTGTGGCGGGCGCCGACGCGAGCCGCAGGCCGAGGATGCGGGCGCCGAGCTCGCGGACCATCCAGCCGGCCTGGGCGGCAACCTCGTCGTCCTCGGCGGTGAGCGCCAGGTCGGCCAGCGCGTCAAGCTCGGGTACGGCACGGGGCGTGTCGAGGTCGCTGTCCATCGCCGCCAGGAATCGATCCCGACCGTCACGGACCACCGACCGCAGCGTGCCCGCATCGGCCAGCGCGGGGTCGGCGGGGGAGAGATCCTCGGCGCGCAGGCATGCGCGCCGCAGGCGGGCGGCCGCCTCGGCCGAGACGGCCAGGTCGGCCTCCGTGTAGTCGATCTCCGCGCGGTAGTGGCGCGAGACGAGGTAGTGGCGGATCGCGTCGCCGGAGTACGTGCGCAGCAGGTCGCGGACGAGGACGAGGTTGCCGAGCGACTTGCTCATCTTCTCGCCCTCGTAGCGCAGCATGCCGGCGTGCGCCCAGTGCGCGACCCACGGCGTGATGCCCGTCGCCGCCTCGGTCTGGGCGAGCTCACAGTCGTGATGCGGGAAGGCGAGGTCCCCGCCGCCCCCGTGGATCTCGAACTGGGCGCCGAGGTAGGTCGTCGACATCGCCGAGCACTCGATGTGCCAGCCGGGGCGGCCCGGCCCCCAGGGCGTCTCCCAGGCCGGCTCGTCGGGCAGGGAGCGCTGCCAGAGGACGAAGTCCAGCGGATCGCGCTTGCCCGCTCGCGTCGGGTCGTTGCCGCGCTCGTTGGCGATCGGCAGCATGGCGTCGCGCGAGAGGTGCGAGACGGCGCCGAACCGCGGCCACGCGTCAACGTGGAAGTAGACGTCGCCGTCGGCGACGTAGGCGACGCCGGCGTCGATGAGGCGCTCGATCATGGCCACCATCTGCGGGATGTGCTCGGTGGCGCGCGGGTAATGGTCGGGCGGCAGCCAGTTGAGCGCGGCCATCTCGGTGAGGAACGTCGTCACGTTGCGGTTGCCGAGGGTGAGGTACTCGATCCCGGTCTCGCGGGACTTCCGGAGCATGTCGTCGTCGACATCGGTCAGGTTCTGGACGTAGACGACGTCGTGCCCGAGGTATTCGAGGTACCGGTGCAGCACGTCGAAGCTCACGTACGTGAACGCATGCCCCAGGTGGCCGGTGTCGTACGGCGTGACGCCGCACACGTAGAGGCCGACGGACGGTCGCTCACCGACCGGCGCGAACGGCTGGAGCCCGCCACGGCGAGCATCGTGGAGACGGAGGGTCACGCGCTGAATTCTAGAGGGGATTGCGCGCGGCTCCCGATCGGCCGATAAGCACGGGGGCTGGACACGGACCGATAGAATGCCCTCCGACGCAGGGGGATCAGCTGCCGGCCACGTCGCCTACGGAGTCGTCCATGGAAGTTCTGCGATGGTTGCTCTTCTTCGCGATCGCGATGTTCCTCATCGTGGCCGGCATCTTCTTCGTCATGGGCCGACCCCTGCCGCTGCCGAGGTTCTGATCGGCTACCAGAGCGTCGGCTTCGTGCTCATGAGGAAGCCGATCACGCCGATGACGCCCGCCATCCCGTAGGCGACCAGCCGCTGCTGGCGCGCGCGTTGCCGCCAGGTGTCGTCGTCGCCGCTGCCACGCAGGCCGACGAGGCGGCGCAGGTTCGGCCGTGCGATGAGCGCCGCGACCGCGAGGTTGATGGCGTAGAGCGAGAGCGCCACGAGCAGCCACGGCTGCGAGAGCAGCTCCGGGCCGAGGATCCACAGCATCGCGATGCCGGTGATCGCCAGTCCGACGCCGATGACGAGGGTTCCCGTGCCCTGCATCGCCATGAGCGCCCGGGTCACCGGCCCCGGCTCACCCGTGCTGCGACGCAGGACGAAGGGCAGCAGCACGCTCGGCAGCAGCAGACCCACGGCGAGCACGATGTGGACGACGAGCAGGATCGGGAACCAGTTCATGTGGTCCCGATCCTAGCGCGTCTCGGTCAGCGGCCCTTGGTGAACTCCCGACGGACGCCGAGACGGCGCAGCACGGTGGGGATGTTGACGGACCAGCCGACGCCCAGCGGGCGGTCGGTGAACAGCTTCGGCGAGCGTGGGTTCCAGTACGCCTGGCGCACCTTCTCGACCGATGGCATGCGGAAGTCGTACGGCACCACGCCGAGGAGCTTGCCATTCCAGGTCCGCTCTTCGGGCGCCTTGCGCAGCTCCACGTAGATCGCGCCGAGCACCGCGCCGATGACGGCGGTTCGCGCCAGCCAGATCAGGGCGTCGAGCTCACCGCGCGCCGTATCGGCCCGCCGGGTCAGGTCGTCGCGAACGTTGTCGATCATGGGTCCTCCTTGCGCCGATGCCTCGCAAGCGCCGTGCCGCGTGGCATGATCGCGGCGCCCATGCGCATCGTGCCGTACCTCCGCCTGCTTCGCACCAATCCGGCGTTCGCGCGCCTGTACGCGGCCCAGCTCACGAGCTTTGCGGGTGACTGGTTCGCGACGGTCGCGCTCATCGGTCTGGCCTACGAGCTGAGCGGCTCCGCGGCGGTCGCGTCGCTCGTGCTCGTCCTCCAGACCGGCGGGTTCGCCCTGGCCTCGCCGCTGGCGGGCATGCTGGCCGATCGGTTCGACCGGCGTCTCCTGCTCGTTGGCTCGGACCTGGCGCGGGTACCGGTGGCGCTCGCCTTCCTCCTCGCCCGCGAGCCCGAGACGCTGTGGGTCGCGTTCGTGGCGGTCGTGCTGCTCGCGGTGGCGGCGGCGGTCTTCGAGCCCACCTCGTCCGCGTCGCTGCCGAACCTCGTCGACGAGGAGGACCTGCCCACCGCCAACGTCCTCGTGGGCTCGGCGTGGGGGACGATGCTGGCCGTCGGCGCCGGGCTCGGCGGCATCGTGGCCGCCACACTGGGTCGCGACGCGGCGTTTCTGACCAATGCGGCCAGCTTCGCCGTGTCGGCATGGCTCATCCTCGGAATTCGGCGGCCGCTGCGGGCGCCGCCTGACCCGGGTGGCACGGCCGCAGCGCCTGGCGGCATCGGGGCGGCGATCACCTTCGCACGGTCCACCCACCAGGTCGCGGCCTTCCTGCTGTCGAAGACCTCGTTCGGCGTCGGCACCGGCGTGATCGCGCTGTACGCGGTCTTCGGACGCGACGTGTTCGGAGCCGGCGACGCCGGGATCGGCGTCCTCTTCGCCGCTCGCGGGCTCGGCGCGCTGGTCGGCCCCTTCGTCGCGCGCGCCGTGATGGGCACCGACGACCGCGGCCTGGTCCGAGGCATCGCGGTGTCGTTCGCGCTCGCCGCCGGCGGGTACCTGGTGTTTCCGCTGTCGCCCGCGCTGTGGGTCGCGGCGGCCTGCGTGTTCGCGGCGCACTGCGGCGGCGGCGCGCAGTGGACGCTGAGCACGCTCGGCCTGCAGCGCGCCACGCCGGACGGCATCCGTGGACGGGTGTTCTCGCTCGACTACGGCCTGGTGACGCTGACGATCGCCGTCTCCACGCTCGCCGCCGGGGTGCTCGCCGATGCGTTCCCGCCACGGGTCGCGGTCTGGGTCATGGCGGGGCTCATCGTCGCCGCCGGGATCGCGTGGATCGCCTTCTCGCGGCCGCTGCTCTCCGGTCGGGCCGGTGGGCTCGACGGTAGACTCGACGGCCGATGAGCCCCGCCCTCCCGTTCCTCGACGCCGATGCGATCCGATCGGCCGTGCCGATCGGCGACCTCCTCGACGCGGTCGAGGCCGCGTTCCGGGACGTGGCGAGCGGCCGCGACCGATCGCCGCTGCGCTCCCACGTCGAACTCGACGACGGCGACCTGCTCCTCATGCCCGGGTTACGGCGCGGCGGGGCGGGGACGACGGTGAAGCTCGTGACGATCGTGCCGGGCAACGCGGCCGCGGGCCGGCCGACCGTGCAGGCGGTCGTCGTCTGGATCGATGCGGCCACGGGGACGCCGCGCGCGCTCATCGACGGCGCGACGCTCACGGCGATGCGCACCGGCGCGGCGTCCGGCGTCGCGACGCGCCTGCTCGCGCGGACTGACGCGTCGAGTTTGGCGGTCATCGGCGCCGGAGCCCAGGCGGTCTGGCAGGTCCATGCGGTCCTCGCGGCACGGCCGTCGATCACCGAGGTCCGCGTGTTCTCCCGCGATCCCGCGGGTCGCGAGGCGTTCGCGGCGCGCCTTGGCGACGAGGTGTCCGGAGTTGCGGTCCGCGCCGTCGCCTCCGCCGAGGACGCCGTGCGCGGGGCCGGCGTGGTGTGCTGCGCGACGACCGCCACCGAGCCGGTGTTCGACGCGGCCTGGCTGGCGCCCGGCGCGCACGTGAACGGCATCGGCGCCTTCCGGCTCGGGATGGTGGAGCTCCCGCCGGAGCTGTTCGGGGTCGCGGCGGTCGTCGCCGTCGACAGCCGAGCGGCGGCGCTCGCCGAGGCCGGTGACCTCGTGGCGGCCATCGAACGCGGGCTACTGGCGGAGTCGGAGCTCGTGGAGATCGGAACCGTCGATCGCGCGTGGGCCGGCTCCCGTGACCCCGAGGCGATCACCGCCTTCAAGTCGGTCGGGCTCGCCATTCAGGATGTCGCCGCGGCCGAGCTCCTCGTGGGCCGGCTGCTCACCGACGACTGAGGGTCGGTCTTCCAGGTCGTTCGAGATCGACGCGATGAGCTGCGCCACGAGGGCGCGGAACGTCGTCCAGCGCGTTGCGCTTGCCTGTGCTGCCCCGTGCGGCCGTTCCGTGTCGGCGCGGTCGTCACGCGCATCGGCCATCGCCTCGAACGCGACGATGCGGGACGCCACCGGAGCGATGCGCGGCGTCGTGCGCGGCACCGTGCTCGCCGCCGTCGGCGCGGTCGGCGCCGCGGCACCCTCCACCGGCACCACGATCGGCTCCGGGTTCGCCGGCGGTGGCGGCGGGGGTGCCACGATGCCGGACTGGCCACCGCCCGGCTGCGACGGGGCAGGCGGCACGGTCGGCACCGGTGTCGGCATCGGTGTGGAGACCGGAGTCGGGGTCGGCGTCGGGACGGCGGTCGGAGCGGGGGTCGCACCGTTCGTCGGGACGGCGGTCGGTGCGGGTGTCGGGCTGGGCCGCGGCGTGGGCGCCGGCGTGGGTCGCGGGGTGGGCACCGGGGTCGGCACCGGGGTCGCGCTGGGCGGCACCGGCGCCGGCGCGGCGGAGACGGTCACCCCGCTGTAGTAGGTCGCCATGATCTGCGCGGCCGACCTTCCCGCGAGCCCGCAGGCCTGCGAGCCCCACTGGAACATCTGCCAGCCGTTCACGTTCGCGCCGCACGGCTCGTTCGTCGCGCCGGCGTTGTAGTAGGTCGCGAACACGCGGCCCGCCTTGAGGGCCAGCGTGCTCCACGTCGCATCGACGGCCGACGCCATGGCCGCGTACGTGGGGCGCGACGGATCGTAGTGCTGGTCACGCGTCGAGTCGAAGACGTCGAAGCACTGACCGGCGGTGTTCGTGTACCCGCGCCAGTGGAGGACCTGGTACCAGGCGTAGTGCTTCACCGCGAGGGCACCGGCACGGATCGACTCGGTCGTCCACGACGAGATCCACTCGCGCGAGAGGACGTTCTTCACGTAGGTGCGGAAGTCGACCGTCTCCACCGCGCCGCTGGCGGTGCGGAACACGCGGATGGTCGCCGGCGGGACGGTCTCGGACCGATACGCTCCGCACTCACCGGCGGCGACAGCCGGGGCGGGAGGTCGCATCGGGAGCACGACGGCGACGAGCAGGATCGCGGCGAGCGCACTCGCCACGCGACGGAATCGGTGCATGGGCGGTGACCGTACCGATCGCCCGACCGCACTTCACCCCACCGAACGTACCAGTGGGGTCCCGTACCCGATCAGATCGGGTCAGTCCGCCCAGCGATGGACGCGCTCGCGGACGGTGTAGAATCCGAGCTCGTCGCAGAGCGCCACGAACTCCGCCCGCGGCACACCCTGCCACTCGAGCTCGTCGAGCGTGCCGGTGACATCGTCGATCCGCGCGTCCCGGTTCAGCGTCGCCAGGCGGCGGTAGAGGATGGCGTCGGCCCGCTGCTGCTCGAGCGTGGCCGCGAGGCGCGACGCGTTCCGGATGTCGACCTCCCACTCGAGGACCGATGCGGGGATGTCCTCGAGGTGCGGGAACTTCGCGAGCACCGTGCCGGCGGACTTCGCGCCCCAGCCCGGCAGGCCCGGGAACCCGTCCGAGCTGTCCCCGACGAGGGCGAGGTAGTCAGGAATGCTCGAGGGTCGGATGCCGAACTTCTCGACGATGCCGTCCTCGTCGTACTCCACCTTGCGCATCCGATCGCGGAGCACGATCCGCTTTCCTTCGACGAGCTGGCCGAGGTCCTTGTCGACGGAGCAGATGACGATCTGCTCGATCCGTGGGTCCCCGCCGAAACGGTCGATGGCTGCGGCGATCGCGTCGTCTGCCTCGTCCTCGACCATCGCCCACACCGGGATGCCCAGCGCCCGAAGCCCCCGTTCGGCATCGCGGAACTGCGCCATGAGCTCGCGGTCGACGCCGGCGCTCGACTTGTACCCGCGGAACAGGTCGTTGCGCCAGGACTCGATGACGTAGTCGGTGGCCGCGCCGATATGCGTCACGTCAGGTTCCCGCAGCAGGGACAGCATGGAGTCGACGAGCCCCTGGACCGCGTTCACCGGTCGGCCGTCCGGCGCGCGGCGTGGCGGGCGCGAGTAGAACGCGCGGAACAGCTCGAACGTGGCGTCGACGAGATGGAGCTTCATGCGTGCGGTCGAGGATAGCGGCGTCCCGGCGTCGCGGCGTCATCGGCCGATAAGCCGGCGGTAAGCGGCGCCGGCCAGACTGGCGCGAGCGGGGGAGCGCGGCGGGAGCCGGCGTGCCCTGCCGCTGTCGGCCTCGGTGCCCGACCGGAGCCAACGGCCCGCCGCGTTCCTCGCGCACCGGCTCAGACCGCGAGCGGCTCCTTGTACTCGCCGTAGACACGACGGAGGACGCCGCACATCTCGCCGATGGTGGCGTACGCCTCGACCGCGGCGATGATCGCCGGCATGAGATTGATGTCGCCGGCCCGGGCCTCCTGCTCGAGACGGCGGATCGCGGTGGCGTGGACGTCGGCGTCCCGTTCGGCGCGGACGCGCGCCAACCGGTCGAGATGCCGCCGTTCCTGGACCTTGCTGATCTCGAGGAGCGGGATGCGGAGCTCCTCGTCGGGATCGGCGTACTTCGTGACGCCCACGATCTCACGCTCGTGGGCCTCGATCTCCCGCTGCTGCTCGTAGGCCGCATCGGCGATCTCGGCCTGCGGGAAGCCGGCCTCCAGCGCGCGCACCATGCCACCCATCTCGTCGATCTGGGCGATGTAGCGCCACGCCGCCTGCTCGGTGCGGTTGGTGAGGGTCTCGACGAAGTACGAGCCACCGAGCGGGTCGACGACGTTGGCGACACCCGACTCCTCGGCGAGGATCTGCTGCTGGCGGAGGGCGAGGAGGGCGGCATCCTCCGACGGGACCGCCCACGCCTCGTCGTACGCATCGGTGTGGAGCGACTGCGTGCCGCCGAGCACGCCGGCCAGCGCCTGGATCGCGACGCGGGTGAGATTGTTCAGTGGCTGCTGCGCGGTGAGCGAGACGCCCGCAGTCTGGGTGTGGAACCGCATCCAGGTGGAGCGCTCGTTCTCGGCGCCGAAGCGCTCGCGACAGAGCTTGTACCAGATGCGCCGCGCTGCCCGGAACTTCGCGATCTCCTCGAAGAAGTCGTTGTGCGAGTTGAAGAAGTACGACAGACGCGGTGCGAAGTCGTCGAACCGCAGCCCGCGAGCGAGGGCGTCCTCCACGTACGCGATGCCGTCCGCGATCGTGAAGGCCAGCTCCTGGACGGCGGTCGAGCCCGCCTCGCGGATGTGGTAGCCGCTGATGCTGATCGTGTTCCAGCGCGGCATCTCGCGCGTCCCGAACTCGACGGTATCGGTCACGAGCTTCAGCGACGGCGCCGGCGGGAAGATGTACTCCTTCTGGGCGATGAACTCCTTGAGGATGTCGTTCTGGAGCGTGCCGGCCAGCTGGGCGCGCGGCACGCCCATCTTCTCGGCGGCCACGATGTACATCGCCCAGATCATGGCGGCAGGCGAGTTGATGGTCATCGAGGTGCTGATCTCCCCGACGGGAAGGCCCTCGAGCAGCAGCTCCATGTCCGCCAGCGAGCTGACCGCGACGCCGCAGGTCCCGAACTCGCCCTCGGCCATCGGCTCGTCGTGGTCGTAGCCGTAGAGGGTCGGCATGTCGTAGGCGATCGACAGGCCCGTGCCGCCGGCGGCGATGAGCTTCTTGAACCGCGCGTTCGTGTCCTCGGCGGTGCCGAAGCCGGCGAACATCCGCATCGTCCACAGACGGCCGCGATGGCCGGTCGGGTGGATGCCGCGCGTGAACGGCGGGTCGCCCGGCAGGCCCAGGTCGTCGATCTCGTCCCAGCCGGCCCCGGCATCGGCCGGCGGGCTGAACCGGTAGCGCGGACGCCCCGCATCGGGGTCGTTCGCCGGATCGGCGAGGTCGGCGGGCGTGAAGAGCCGGTCGGTCTCGACCCCGGACTGGGTGAGGAACCGCTCGCGCCGTTCGGGTGCACGCTCGAGGGCGGGATCGAGGCGCTCCCGCCTCCAGCGCTCCAGGTGCTCGGTCCAGCGGCGGTTGTCGGTCATCGGCGCAGTGTGGACGCAAGACCGATGCCGCCGCAACCGGCGGTCGGTGCGTAGGATGGACACATGACCGACGCCTTCGATTTCGACGCCTACCTCCGTCTCCCGCGCCTCTCCGGCCTGCGCGTCTCACGGGACGGGTCCCGGCTCATCGTCACCGTCGGGCGCCCCGCGCCGGACGGCAAGAAGATGCACAGCTCGCTGTGGGAGCTCGACGCCACCGGCGATACGCGGCCTCGGCGCCTGACCCGCTCGGCACCCGGCGAGAGCGCCGCGACGTTCTCGCGCGACGGATCCATCCTGTTCACCTCGTCCCGGCCCGACGCCGACCGTTCCCCCGACGACGAGGACGAAGAGGAGACCGGCGGGCTGTGGCTGCTTCCCGCCGGTGGCGGCGAGGCACGTCCGCTGGCACGGCCGTCGGGAGGGGTCGATGGCGTGGTGGCGGCCCGGGACGCCGATGTCCTCGTCTACGGCGCCGGCGTGTTTCCCGGCACGAGCGACGCGGCCGCCGACCGCGAGCGACACGGGGCGCGCAAGAAGGCAGGCGTCGACGCCCTCCTCTTCGACACGTTCCCGATCCGGCACTGGGACGCGTACCACGGTCCACGCGAACGGCACCTGTTCGCCGCGCCGATGCCGGAGGGCGAGGACCGCATCGGCGACCCGGTCGACCTGACCCCGGATGCCGGCACGCAGCTCGTCGAACAGGGGTTCGACGTCACCCCCGACGGCTCGACCGTGGTGACCGGCGTGATCCGCAGCGACGACATCGGTCGCACCGACTTCGCGCTCATCGCCATCGATCGCGCCAGCGGTGCGCGTCGCGACCTCACGCCCGACGATGCGTGGTACGGCGATCCCGCCATCTCACCGGACGGCCGCTGGGTGGCCTGCCTGCGGAGCGAGATCGACGTCCCCGAACGGGTCGGCGACACGACGCTGTGGCTCATCGACCTGGCAACCGGCGAAGGTCGCGACCTCACGCCTGACCTCGACCTGTGGCCGGCTCACCCGACCTGGGCACCGGACGGCAGCGCGGTGTGGTTCACGGCCGACCACCGCGGGCTCGGCTCGATCCATCGCCACGACCTCGCCGGCGGCGAGACGACGATGGTCGCCGACGACGGCAACTTCACCGACCTCGCGCTCGGTCCGGACGGCGCGGCGTTCGCGCTCCGCTCGTCCTACCGTGAGCCGCCGGTGCTCGTGCGCGTGGCCGACGGCGGTTCGCAGCGCATCCGCACGTTCGCCGAGCTCGACGCGGAGGCGCTCGACGCGCTCCCCGGTCGCGTCGAGCGCGTCACCGCCACGGCGACCGACGGCCAGGAGATCGCGTCGTGGCTCGTCCTGCCGGCCGGCGCCACGGCCGACGCGCCGGTGCCGCTCGTCGTGTTCGTCCACGGGGGACCGATCGGCAGCTGGAACGCCTGGAGCTGGCGCTGGAACCCGCACCTCGTGGCGGCGCGCGACTACGCGGTCCTCCTGCCCGATCCCGCCATCTCGACCGGGTACGGCCATGCGTTCATCCAGCGCGGCTGGGGCCGGTGGGGAGCCGAGCCGTTCACCGACGTCATCGCCGCCGTGGACGCGGCGGTGGAACGGCCGGAGATCGACGCCGAGCGCACCGCGCTCATGGGCGGCTCGTTCGGCGGCTACATGGCGAACTGGGTGGCCGGCTCGACGGACCGGTTCAAGGCGATCGTCACGCACGCCTCCCTGTGGGAGCTGCGGGGATTCCACGGGACCACCGACTACGGCCCGGATTGGGAGCGCGAGTTCGGCGACCCCTACACCGATGCCTCGCGCTACGAGGAGTGGTCGCCGTCACGCCTGCTGCCGAACATCCGGACGCCGATGCTCATCATCCACGGCGAGCGGGACCTGCGGGTGCCGATCAGCGAGGCGCTGCGCCTCTATACCGATCTCCGCCGTCACGGCGTCCCGTCACGATTCCTCTACTTCCCCGACGAGAACCACTGGATCCTCAAGCCGCAGAACGCCCGCCTCTGGTACGAGACGGTGGGCGCGTTCCTCGACGAGCACCTCCGGGGAGAGGAGTTCCGCCGGCCGGCGCTGCTCTGATCGGGCGCGTCGCGGCACGCGGCGTGCGTTGGTGGCGAACATGTTTGCGTTGATTCGTCGCTTCGTCGTCGGCTGGCTGCTGCTGCGCCTGGTCCGACGGCTCACCGCCCAGGGCACGCCTCGTCGGCCACCGACTCGCTGACCGCAGGCTCCGGAGGGGCAACCCCCCGGATCGTTCAGCCCTCGGCCGCTAGCCCGCCCGCGCGGCCTCGCGCTCGAGGCTCTGTGCGCGGCGCGCCTCGAAGCGCGCCGCCTGGGCGTCGAGGCCGTCGAGGAACACGCGCAGCTCGGTCCGTCGCTGTTCGGCGCTCGGGTCGAGGTTCGTCGCCTCGAACACGCCCCAATGGCGGAGGAGCGGCCAGATCACCTCGTCGTGGTGGATGCGCAGGTCGTAGATGCCGGCCTTCGCCATCTGTGCGGCCTTGCGGGTGAAGTTCTCCATCCCGGCGCCCGGCATCTGGAACGCCATGATCTCGTCGACGATGGCATGCACGGCGGCGCTCGGGTCGAGCTTCATCGCCTCCGACAGCATGTCGCGGTAGAAGACCATGTGGAGGTTCTCATCGGCCGCGATGCGGGCCATGATCCGATCCGCCACCGGGTCCGACGAGTAGCGGCCGGTGTTGCGGTGGCTGATCCGGGTCGCCAGCTCCTGGAAGGCGACGTACGCGATGCCGCGCAGGACGTTGCCGCCGTCGTCGTGGTCGTAGGCGGTCTGCAGCTGGTTCATGCGCGACCGCTCGAGCGCGTAGGGATCGATGTTGCGGGTGACGACGAGGTAGTCACGCAGCACGATCGCGTGCCGGCCCTCCTCGGCGGTCCACCGGTTCACCCAGTTGATCCAGGCGCCGTCGCCGTTGCCGAACATGCGGTGGATCTCGCGGTGGTACGAGGGCAGGTTGTCCTCGGTCAGGAGGTTGACCTCGAACGCGATCTGCGCGACGCCGCTGATGCGCGGCTGGTCGGGCGTCCACGGATCCTTGTCGAAGTCGCGGCCCATCGAGTACGGGATGTAGTCGTGCGGGAACCACTCCTTCGCCATGGCGACGTGGCGGTTCATGAGTCGTTCAGCGGCCGGCTCGAGCTCCGTGAGGAGGTCGCGCGGCGAGGTGAAGGTCGGCAGTGTCATGTGTGCTCCGGTGGCGTTCGATCACGCCACCGTTCCCTCAGCGACGCGCACCCGTGATACGAGATACGTTCATCCTCGCATGAACCGGGCCACGACGCCCGCAACGCGGCGGTCGTCCCCTACGGATAGAGCCCGCGCAGCGAGGTCGCCTCGGCCACACGGCGGACGGCGAGCATCATCGCGGCGCCGCGCAGGTCCACGTGCTCGGCCTCGGCCATCGCCGAGATCCCGGTCATCGCGTCGTCCATGATCCGGTCGAGCTCGCCCGCGATCTCGGGGTCGGACCAGAAGAAGGCCTGCATGTCCTGCACCCACTCGAAGTAGCCGAGGATCGTGCCGCCCGCGGTGCAGACGATGTCCGGGATGACGAGGATGCCGCGGTCGGCGAGGATCGCATCGGCCGCCGCGGTGGTGGCGCCGTTCGCTGCCTCGGCGATGATCGTCGCCTGCACCGCGGTCGCGTTGCCCGCCGTGAGCTCGTCCTGGAGGCCGGCCGGCACGAGGATGTCGCAGGGGAGGCCGTAGAGCGCCTCTTTCGAGATCGCCTCGGTGGACGGCATGTTGCGCACGGTGTCGTGCTCGCGCATCCAGTTGACCGCGTCGGTGACGTCGATGCCGGCCGCGTTCGTGACGGCCTCGCGGTCGTCACCGATGGCGACGATCACGGCGCCCGCCCTGTCGAGCTCCTCGGCGAGCGTCATCCCGACGCGGCCGAAGCCCTGGATCACGACCCGCGCGCCGTCGAGCGCGAGGTCCTTCGAGCGGGCAGCGGCCAGGATGCAGCGCATCGCGCCACGCGCCGTCGCGCTCCGCCGGCCGCGCGTCCCGCCCACCGACAGCGGCTTGCCGATGACCGAGGCCGCCACCGTGTGGCCGCGATGCATCGACATCGTGTCCATCATCCAGGCCATCGTCTGCGAGCCGGTGTTGACGTCCGGGGACGGGATGTCCTTGTCCGGGCCGAGGAGGATGCCGATCTCGGTCGTGAAGCGCCGGGTGAGGCCCTGGCGTTCGAGCACGGAGAGCTGCTTGGGGTCGACTCGGACGCCGCCGGCTGCGCCGCCGAACGGGATCTGCACGATCGCCGCCTTCCACGAGTTGAGCATCGCCAGCGCGCGGACCTCGTCGAGGTCGAGCGTCGGGACGTAGCGGATGCCGCCGCTGGCGGGACCGCGGTTCACGTTGTGGTGGACGCGGAAGCCCGCGTAGGAGACGACCCGTCCGTCGGCATGGGTGACCGGGAAGTGGACGGTCAGCTCGCGCTTCGGATGGCGGAGGACCTCGTGCATGGCGGGGTCGAGGTCGAGCCGCTCGGCGGCGCGATCCAGCTCGCGCTGCGCGTTGGCCCAGATGCCGTTGGGGGTGGCCGCATGCGGCTCCGGGGCTGCCATGTGCGTAGGCTACCCGGTCGCCGGCGTCGACGGTGGCCGCCATCTGCCACGGCGCACCGCCTCACATCACGCACCCGCGCGGTGGCACCATGGACCCGTCACCGTCACCCTGCGCGCCGGCGTGCCACACGTCGCGACCGACGCGCCCGATCACCGAGGAGGACCGCGATGGCGCCGAGCGTCATGACCGTCTCCGGACCGATCCCGCCCGAGCAGCTCGGGTTCACCCTCCCGCACGAGCACGTCGGCATCGCCCTGTGGCACGTCGAGGGTCGCTGGGACTACTGGGAGCTCGCGCCCCACGACGACCTCATCGCCGACGAGCTGCGCGACTTCCGTCGCCGCGGCGGGGCGTCGATCGTCGAGCTGACCCTCGACGGGGTCGGGCGCGATCCGGATCGGCTGCGTCGCCTGGCCGGCGCCATCGGCCTGAACGTCGTGATGGGCTGCGGCTGGTATCGCGGCGCGTACTACCCGGCCGAGACGCGGATCGACCGGCGCTCGGTCGATGCCCTCGCGGACGAGCTGGTGGCCGAGTTCGAGCACGGCGTGCGCGGGACTGGCGTGCGGCCGGGGATCATCGGCGAGATCGGCACCGACAAGCCGTGGGTGAGCGCTCTCGAGGAGCGCGTCCATCGTGCGGCGGCGCGCGCATCGCGCCGGACCGGGATGGCGATCACGACCCACGGCGTGCAGTCCGACGTCGGCCTCGCCCAGCTCCGCATCTTCACCGAGGAGGGCGTCGACCCCTCGCGCGTCGTCATCGGGCATGCCGACTCGCACCTCGACCTCGACTTCTATCTCGCCGTGCTCGATCGGGGCGCGAACCTGCAGTTCGACTTCGTCGGCCATCGGTTCGGTGTCGAGGAGGCGATGGAGCCGCGGCTCGTCGAGATCATCGTCGAGCTCCTCGAGCGCGGGCACGCGCCGCAGATCCTCCTCTCCCAGGACGTCTGCCACAACCGGCAGCTCAAGGCGTACGGCGGGTTCGGCTACGTCTACCTCCAGCAGTATTTCCTGCCGACCCTGCGCACGGCCGCGGTGGGGGAGGGCGAGATCCGGCAGATGACGATCGACAACCCGGCCCGCATCCTCACGCTGCCGTAGCGGCGCGTCACACCCGTGGCCGACCCCCGCGACCCGATTGCCGACCTCAAGCGCATCGCCTTCCTCCTCGAGGCGGCGATGGAGCCG
Organism: Candidatus Limnocylindria bacterium; assembly: GCA_036380155.1. Lineage (GTDB taxonomy): Bacteria > Chloroflexota > Limnocylindria > QHBO01 > QHBO01 > JACDBZ01. Next base: position 19,667 of record DASVFG010000055.1, on the reverse strand, counting down.
AGCTACCGCGTGCGCGCCTTCCGATCCGCGGCGGCGACCCTGGCCGAGCTGGGTCCGGAGGGGGTGGCGGATCGCGCCCGAGCGGGCACCCTCCGCGAGCTGAGCGGCATCGGCGAGGTCACGGAGCGGACCATCCTCGAGAGCCTGCGCGGCGAGGAGCCGGTCTATCTCCGCCGCCTCGAGGCGACCGGCGGCATCCCGATGGCCGAGGGCGCCGCCGCCATTCGCGCCGCCCTGCGCGGCGACCTGCACGCCCACACGCTCGCCTCCGACGGCGGCGCCTCGATCCGCGAGATGGCGGAGACCGCGATCGGCCTCGGCCACGCGTACCTCGTCATCACCGACCACTCGCCGCGCCTGACCGTCGCGAACGGGCTGTCCGCGGAGCGGCTCGAGGAGCAGCTCGACGAGATCGCGACGTTGAACGCCGAGCTGGCGCCCTTCCGGCTTCTCACCGGCATCGAGGTCGACATCAACGAGGACGGCTCGCTCGACCAGTCCGATGAGCTGCTCGGACGGCTCGACGTCGTGGTCGGCTCGGTCCACTCGCAGCTGCGCGCCGAATCGCGACCGATGACGATCCGCATGGTGACCGCCCTCGCCAACCCGCACCTCGACGTCCTCGGCCATTGCACCGGCCGGATGACGACCCGCAAGCGCAGGCGGCCACCGTCGGACTTCGACGCGGACCTCGTGTTCGCCGCCGCGGCGCGCTTCGACAAGGCGATCGAGATCAACGCCCGCCCCGAGCGGCTCGACCCACCGAAGCGGCTCCTGCGCCTGGCGGTGGAGGCCGGCTGCCGGGTGAGCATCGACACCGACGCCCACGCGCCGGGTCAGCTCGCCTGGCTTCCGAACGGCTGCGAGCGCGCCTTCCTGTGCGGGGTGACGCCGGAGCGGATCGTCAACGCCATGGAGCTCGATGACCTCCTTGCCTGGACGGCGTCGCACGGGCCCTGAGGAGCGTGAGATGGACGTCCGCTGCGGCTTGGCGCGCGATCTGCAGCGGTCGGCGCGGGCGCATACTTCGCGCCCACCCGCATTGCATTGAGGAGAACCGATGTCCGTCGGAAAGGTGACCGAGCTGTCCTGCACGTCGACCGTGAGCTTCGAGGACGCCATCCAGCAGGGAATCGCCCGCGCCAACAAGACGCTGCGCGGCGTCCGCTCGGCGTGGGTCAAGGAGCAGCGGGTGAACGTCAGCCGCGAGGGCGTGGTGGAGTTCCAGGCCAACATCCTCGTGACCTTCATCCTCGACGACTGACCGATGCGGGCGCCCACGTCGGGCCCCGCGGCGGCACAGCACAAGGGCCGGCGCTCACGCGCCGGCCCTTGCCGTTGACGGGATGGTGGCTGGCTACTCCGCCAGGCCGATGCGGCCCGCGTCGCGGGTGAACCGCCCGCGGTAGGCGGGGTTGCTGACCCGCTGGCTGACCATCGCGGCGTCGAGCGCCTTGCCGCTCCGCGGCGGCGTGTAGCGGCCGCGCTCGGTGATGATCGTGGCGAGCTCGCCGGCGGTCATCGGCCCGCGCTCGCTGATCACGGCGATCATCTCGTCGTGGAGCGCGACACGCTCGCCAGCCGGGGCCGCGGAGACGCGCTTCGTGCGCGACCGCTTCGTCGGCGGCGTCACGGGTGCATCGGCATCGGCCGCTCCATCCTCGTCCGCCGCTGCGGTGACGGGTTCGGCTGCCGCAGCCTCCTCCTGGGTGGGGGTCGGCTCGTCCGAGACATCCTCGGCGGCAGCCGGATGCTCCCGGGGAGCCGCGGGCACCGGAGCCGCGAGCACCGGAGCCGCCGGCGCCGTGATCCCGGCCGCCTCCTCGAGGGCGGTGATGCGAGCGACGAGGGCTTCGAGCTGCGCGCTGACGCCGACCGTCGGCGCCACCGGCGATCCGAGACGCTCACCGTCGATGCGCTCCTCGACCCAGCTGCGGACGAGGTCGCCGGGCCGGAGGTCCTTCTCCGCGGCGAGCTGCTTCAGGAGGCCGAGCCTGCGTGGATCGAGGCGGATCGACATCCCTCCTTCATCGGGGCGAGGTGCGTCGAATCGTGGTCGAGGCTGGAACGGGCGATCGCCGGGCGGGCCACCCTGGGGTCGGTCGCCGCCGCGGTCGCCCCCGCCGTACGGACGGTCGGGCGCGCCTCCACGGGGCTGGTACGGTCGATCGCCGCCGCGCGGAGCGTAGGGCCGGCTGCCGGCGCCACGGTCGCGAGGCTGCCAGTCGCCGGACGGTGCGTCACGTCGCTGGGGTCGATCGAATCGGTCACGGTCGGGCCGATCGGATCGATCGGGTCGGCGGTCGAAACCGCCACGTCGGTTAAAACTCATTTCAATTGAAATTGTACGCGCAATTGCAATCGCGCGCCAGCCCGGCGTTTAAAACGATCCGGACGAGCCTCCACCACCACCGCCACCGCCGCCGGAGAACCCGCCGCCCCCGCCACCGCTGCTGCTCGAGGAGCTCGAGGGAGGGGTGGATCCCACTGAGCCGAGCGCATCGAACATGCCGCCGATATCGGGCATCGCGGACCCGGAGAAGATGGATCCCGAGCCGTAGCTCACCCCGCCCGGCAGGTCCGCGGCTGATGCCCCCGACCACGAGGAGCCGGACGACGCGCCGAGCCACGTCGGGTAGTAGGCGCCGGCGGGGGAGCCGGTCTCGGTGCGCTGCTGCTCGAGGCCACGTGCGAGGAGGGCGGCGACCTCGTCGTGGAGGCCGAGCGCGAGGCCCCAGACGACGGCCTTGTCGGGGGTGTCGGCGAGCTTGGCGATCTCGGGCTGTTCGACGACCTCGCCCATCGAGCGCGCCTGGTCCATCGTCTTGCGCAGGGTCCGCCGGTACGCCACGAGCATGGAGTCGACGTATGCCCCGTTCTTCGTGCGCTGGCTCATGGCCCGCGCGAACAGGAACGTTCCGATCCCGCCGAGCACGAGCGCGCCGCCCAGCATCACCGCGCCGCTCATCGGGATCGAGATGCCGAGCCAGATCGCGCCACCACCGAGGACCGCCAACCCGAGGCCGATCCCGCTCATGCGGTTGATCGACGGGCCGGGGAGGCGCTCGAGCCACCCGAGGCGGACCGCCTCTCGCTCGACGTCGCGGCGGAGGCCGTTGAGCTCGGAGTTCAGGCTCCACAGCCGCTCACGCGAGAGCCGTCCGCCGCCCGCGCCTGCCTTGGCGACGATGCGGGTCCAGGCCTCGCGTTCCGGGCCGGCCAGCCGGTCGTCATCGCCCACGCCGGCATGGACCTCGATCGCCGGATCGGTGAGCGGGTCGGGAGCGGCGTCGGATCGCGCCGAGCGCACCTGGTCGAGGTTGTGGAAGGTCAGGCGGCCGGTGCTCGCGAGCTCGGCGAGGAGGACATTGATCGTGTGCCCGCTCCCGGTGCCGTCGCGGATCACGGTCGCCAGCGGGGGCGTCATCTCGGCGGGCGGGCCGGCCATGAGGATCGACGGGCTGTCGGTGAGCTCCGGGTCGTCCCCCTCGCGGCGCCACGTGCGCCATGCCCAGAACAGGGAACCGATGAGCGCCAGCGGGGCGGCGATGAGGCCGATCCCGGCGTTGAGCACGCGCAGCGTCTCGAGCCGCTTCTGCTGCTCCGGGGTCGTGCGCTCGGCGATCTCGTCGAGCGAGTCGAGCACCGCGCGGTCGAAGTCGCCCGAGAGCGCGGCGGGGACGAACGTCTGATCGATGATGTCCTTGAGGTCGTCCTCGTTCGCGTACGCGCCGAGGTACCCCGCGCCGCCATAGAGGCTGATCTTGCCGTTCACGCCGTTCGAGCTCATCCCGACCATGAGGACGAGGCCGTCGTCGAAGCCGGATCGGCCGATGCCCCACTGGTCGATGAGCTGCTTCGCGTTGTTGAGGTTCTCGTCCTCGCTCACGAATTCGTCGACCTGGGTGTAGACCACCACCTCGGCGCCGGTCAGCGATTCGATGCCGTCGATGATGCGCTCCGCCTCCTGCTCGGCACCGTCGGAAAAGATGTCCGCCTCGTCGTACACCGCCTGGTCGTTGACCGGCTCAGGGAACGGTGGGCCGGCGGCGAGCGTGGCGGCCGGCCAGGCGGCGGCGAGGAGGACCGCGGCGAGGGCACGAAGGCAGCGATGCATGGTGGGCGCAGGATAGCGGCTGGCACCCTTCTTGCGACTCCGTGGGACGAGGCGATGTAGGCCAGCGACCGATGCGTCGCGCCCCGCCTCCCGTCGGCGCCCGCTGCGCGTGCCCACGGCGCATCCCGCCTGGAGAACCCCAACGTGAAGATTCGCACCGAGGCGCTCGTCGCCTCGTTGATCGCCGCGGCTCTCACGGCCGTGGTGACTGCCGGCGTTGCCGCCTGGACGGTGGTGACCCCCGACCCGATGGCCAAGCCGCTCATGGCGCAGGCGCGCGCCGCATCCCCGAAGACGCTCGCGGCCACCCCGATCGAGCGCGGCGAGGTGCTGTCCGGGACACCGCAGCCCGAGGCCGCGCCCGTGACCGAGGTGACGGGCATCGGCAGCAACTACCCCGGCACCGCCGGCTGGATGGGCGAGGCCACCGTCGCGCTGCCCGGCGACCTCGGCGGCCGCTATACCGGCGAGGTGAACGGCACCGTGACGGTGTGCGCCGATCGATGCGTCGAGCTCCGCGTCGTCGACTGGTGCCAGTGCTACTGGGGCACGGCCGACGAGCGCGTGGTCGACCTCTCGCACAGCGCGTGGGCGCTCGTCAGCGATCAGCCACTGTCGGCCGGTCTCATCGAGGTGACCGTCGTCCTCGACGGCTGATCGCCCTCGATTCGGCCGCGCGTCAGGACGCGCGTCAGGAGCAGTCGACCTCGACGGTGGACGGCGGCGCGTCGAGCCCCGGGATCGTCTTGGACTGGGCGGACGTGGCGCCGCCCGCGATCTGCGCCGTGATGGCGTTCACCGCCCGCAGGCGCTGGCCAGCCGGCCCGACGGCCACGAGCTGGCACTTCGCGCGGCCCGGATTCGATCCCTCGTTCGTGACGGTGAACGTCACCGAATAGCCGAGTGGCTGCACGTCGGCGACCGACTGCACCTCGGCGGCGTACGGGCCGACGCCGCGGAGCGAGAGGCTCGCCGCGATCGCCAGGGCGGCCACGGCCGCCACGATCGCCACGACCACCGTGCCGTGGTACTGGGACGCCGACGGCGTGGCCATCCCGGCCCGGTTGCAGAACTCGCAGATCGTCTCGTCCGGGCCGATCTCGCGGCCGCACTTGATGCAGCGCCGCACCTCGGCCGCGGGAGCGTTGGAGCTCCGCACGTCGGTCACGCGTGGTCGCTCGCGAGACGCTCGCCGCCGCGGATCGGCGTCGTCAGCCAGTTCTCACGCGGCGCGAGCGGGCAGGACCAGATCGGGTCATGGGTGCAGGACGGGTGGTACGCGTAGTTGAAGTCGAGGACCAATGCGTCGCCATCGGTGCCGAGGTCGGCGCCCTTCGCCGAGTCCCAGAGGTAGCGGCCGCCGCCGTACGTCTCCGTCCCGCTCGTGCCGTCGCGAAACGGGATGAAGATGCCGCCCGCGTACTCGTCGAGCCAGAAGACCGCCAGCCGGCTCGCAGTTTCGCCGATCTCGAATGACACCCAACCGATGCGGCGGAACGGGATGCCGAGCCCATCCCCGGAGCGCGGCACGTCGAGGGGCGGCGCGTCGGGATCGGGCTCCAGGACGGCCGAACGGACGAGCGCCTCGTCGCGGTCGAAGTAGGCGAGTCCGGCGAACGACGAGCGCTGACCGGCAGGGACGGGGGACGAGGGGTGCGCGCCGAAGAGCTCGTCGCGGGCCGCCCGAAAGGCCTCGAGCCGAGCCGCGGCGGTGCCAGAGCCGTCCCGGACATCGCGGTAGAGAGCGGCGACGCGGCGACGCCAGTCGGCGAGCGCCAGGTGGGGGGACGAGGGGGTCGGCATCGGGTGGCCATGATGCACGAGAACGGGCGGACCGGCGAACCGGCCCGCCCGTGGCGGTAGCGTGAGTTGCACGACCGCGGTCAGTTCAGCCCGTTGTCCTCGAGCCACTGCGCCGCGACGTCGGCGACATCCATCTGGTCGACCGCGACATCGACGCCGAGGCTCGTGAGCGTCTCGGTGTCCATGGCCGCGCTGACCGCGTTGAGGATCTCGGCGAAGTCATCGGGCGCCGCGTCGAGCCACTCGGTCCGCACGATCGGCGCGAGGTTCTCGGCCGGCTGCGTGAGCAGGTCGTCCTCGAGCACGACGAAGTTGAAGCGTTCGATGTCCGGCTGCGTGCTGCACAGCTCGGCGACGTCGACGACGCCGTCGTTCAGTGCCTGCGCGGCCGGCGCATCGCACGCCGCGTACTCCTCGATCTGGAGGTCGGCATAGGGGATGCCGTAGGCATCCTCGAGCGCGCCCGAGCAGAGCTCGTTCGTCTCGCACTCCGGCGGCAGGCCCCACACGAGATCGGTGGCCTGCTCGGCCAGGTCGCTCATCGTCGTCAGCCCGAGATCCTCGGCGGTCTCGCTGCGCACGACGAACGCGTTCTGGTCCTGGGCGGGAGCCGGCTCGAGCGCGGTCAGGCCGACCTCCTCGAGCGCCGTCTGCAGCGCGTCGAACGTCTCGTCGGTGTCGCCCGACGCCTCACCACCGAGGAAGGTGAGGAGGCTGCCGATGTACTCCGGCTGCAGGTCGATCTCGCCGCTCTCGATGGCCGGCTGGGTCGTGTCCCGCGGGCCGATGCCGAGGTTGCGCTCGACGGTGTAGCCATTGGCCTCGAGGGCCTGGGCATAGATCTCGGCCATGAGCTGGGCCTCGTAGAAGCCAGCCGAGCCGATGACGATGGAGCGCTCGCCGTCGCTGCCGGCACTTGCCGCCACGCTGGCGTCTCCGCTGCTCGCCGCCGGCGAGCCGCTGCCCTCACCCGACGAGCAGGCGCTCACGACGAGCGCCAGCACCGCCGCCCCGAGGGCAAGCCTGCGGTTCATCCGCATTGGGTTTCTCCTTCCGGTTCGAATCGTGGTCTGCCGGCGTCCTCCGGCGCCTCGGGAGTCTACCCAACGCGCGCCGATCGAGCCGTCCGGCACATGAGTCATACGCGGGTCGTTGCCGTTCGGCTCAACCGGCGACGTCGACGGTCCCTTGCAGCGTGCGTGCCGCATCGCCGGAGCTCACGCGCCGGCCGGGGGCCGTCCGACGCTCCACGAGCGTGAAGCCGACCTCGGTGAGGATGGACAGCGCGGCCACCAGCACCGCACCCGCGAGGACCGCGTCGTACCGCCGCTGGGCGATGCCGTCGATGATGTACCGCCCGAGTCCACCGGTCGCGAAGACCGCACCGAGGGTCGCCGTCGCCACGACCTGCACCGCCGCGGTCCGGATGCCGGCGAGGATCACCGGCAGCGCGACCGGAAGCTCGACGCGGCGGAGGACCTGTCGCGCGGTCATGCCCATCCCGCGCCCGGCCTCGACGAGGTCGGCGTCGACCTCGCTGACCCCGACGTACGTGTTCGTCAGGATCGGCGGCAATGCGAGCGCGGTCATCGCGATGATCGTCGCGATCTCCGACGACACGGAGCGCAGGCCGATGTCCACGAGCCACGCCTGGAGCAGCATCGTGACCACCGCGAGGATGGCGAGCGACGGGATGGCGCGGCCGATGTTGGCGACGTTGATGACGAGGTTCACGGCGCGTCCGGTGTGGCCGATCCACGCTCCGATCGGCAGCGCCACGGCGATCGCCACGAGCAGCGGGATGATCGAGAGCACGAGGTGCTCACCGATCCGCGTCGGGATGCCATCGGAGCCGGACCAGGTGGCCGGGTCCGCGAACCACGCGACGACCTCGCCGAGGAACTCCATGTCAGGCGCGCGCTCGGCGACGAGCCCACGGGGTCAGCGTCGACTGGAGCCACACGAATCCGCGATCGGCCAGGAGGGCAAGGAGGACGGCACCGACGGCCCCGGTCACGGTGGCGGTCAGGAAGAAGCGGCGATACCCGACATCCACGATGAGGTAGCCGAGTCCGCCGAGGCCGATGAGCGCCGTGACCGTGACGAGGCCGATGACGGTGACCGTCGCGATCCGCAGGCCCGCCACGATGACCGGCATGGCCACCGGCAGCTCGACGCGCCACAGGCGCTGCGCGTTCGTGTAGCCCATGCCGTCGGCCGCCTCGAGCACCTCGGACGGAACGCCGTCGAGCCCGGCGAGGATGTTGCGGACGAGGATGAGGATCGTGTAGCTGACGAGCGCGATCTCGGCCGTGAGCGGGTTCTGGATGCCGGTGAAGGGAACGAGGAACGCGAACAGCGCGAGGCTCGGGATGGCGTACAGGATCCCGCCCACCGCCAGCACCGGGCCGGCCAGCCAGCGACGGCGCCGGATCGCCAGGGACAGCGCGAAGCTGATCGCGAAGCCGACCACGATGGCCACCACGGTCAGCCCGACATGCTCGAGCGTGCGCCTGCCGATCTCGTCCAGGTTGCGGACGATCCACTCGACGTCCATCAGGACGCGGCGCCGCTCACCTGGCGGAGCTCGCCGTCCGCGCCGCGCACCGGGGCGCGGAGCTGGTCGCCGATGGCGTCGACGCTGACGAGCCCGAGCACGCGCTCGCGCTCGTCCACGACGACCCCGAGCTGGACGCTCGATCCGAGCAGGGCGGAGAGCGCGTCGCGCAGTGTCGTCTCCGGCTCCACGGTGGGAGCACCGGGCATCGCCGCGTCGGCGTCGATCGGACCGGAGCCACGGAGGTCGTGGGCGTCGATCCAGCCCAGCGGCCGTCCGGCGTCGTCGACGAGCAGCGCGTACTCGAGCTCATCGGTTCGCGCCAGCCGCGTCCGCAGCGCGTCGCGGTCCTCGCCGGCGCGGACGATGACCGGCTCGATGAGCTCGAGGTCGCGCACCCGCGCGAGGCTCAGCCGCTTCAGCCCGCGGTCCGCGCCCACGAAGCGCTCGACGAACTCCGAGGCCGGACCGGCAAGGATCGCGGCCGGCGTGTCGTACTGGGCGAGGATGCCGCCGCGCTGGAGGATCGCGATGCGGTCGCCCATCTTGATCGCCTCGTCAACGTCGTGGGTCACGAAGATGATCGTCTTGCGGACCCGTTCCTGGAGGCGAAGGAACTCGTTCTGGAGCCGTTCGCGGCGGATCGGATCGACGGCACCGAACGGCTCGTCCATGAGCATCACGGGTGGGTCGGCGGCCAGGGCGCGGGCGACGCCCACCCGCTGGCGCTCGCCACCGGAGAGCTCCGCCGGGTATCGGTCGCGGTACTCCGCCGGCTCGAGGCCGACGAGCTCGAGCAGCTCATCGGCGCGTGACCGGATCTTCGCGCGGTCCCACCGCAGCAGTTCGGGCACCACGCCGACGTTCGCGCCGATGGTGAGGTGTGGAAAGAGCCCGACCTGCTGGATCACGTAGCCGATGCGCCGCCGGAGCTCGACGGCCGGGAGCTGCATGACGTCGTCACCGCCGATCGTGATGCGCCCGCCGGTCGGCTCGATGAGGCGGTTCACCATCTTCATCGTCGTCGTCTTGCCGCAGCCGGATGGCCCGACGAGGACGCAGATCTCGCCGGCCGGGATCTCGAGGCTCAGGTCGTCGACGGCCGGCGCATCGGCTCCGGGGTAGCGCTTGGTGACGTGCTCGAGCGCGACCGGGGCGCCGGATCCATCCTGCATCGGCCCATGATACGGGCCGACCCGGACGCCTACGGCGAGGCCAGGGTCCAGATGCGCGGGCCGACGTCGTAGACGAGCCGGAAGGCCTCCGACGTGGCGAAGTCCACCGGCTGCGGGCACGGCGACGGGCGGCCGCCGTCGACGAGGTAGGTCGCCCCGTAGCGGCGCATGAGCTCGGCCGCGAGGTCCGCGTCCCCGCCGCAGTACATCGTCGCGACGTCCGCGATGCGCTGGTCCGGCTGGAACCCGAGGTTCGCGATGTACGGCCCGAACGTGGTCAGGCGACGCCGGCCGGCCGAGTCGGTGAGCGAGTTCACCCAGCCATCCGTCACGAACACCGCGTCGGGCGGGGTGTTGGCGGCCACCCAGCGCGAGGCGACCAGGTCGGCGCGCGAGATGGCCTGGAGGTTCGACGTCGCCGTCCACCCGGCCACGAGGAGCGGCGACGGCACGCTGAGCGCCACGACGGCCACGATCGCCGGCATCGGCCAGCGGCGGATGAGCCACGCGGCCGCGATCGCCACCCCGATCCACATCGCCTGGAAGTACTTGTTCATGTCGAAGTCGACGGTGCTCACCTGGATGACGTTGGGGAGCACGAAGAGGCCGATGACCCACGCGGCGAGGAACGCCCGGCGCGGGATGTCGGTCATCGCCAGCGCCACGAGCGCCAGGACGAAGGGCACGCCGAGGTTCATGAGGTAGAAGGCGACGACGGCGATGAGCCCGTCCTCGCGCGGCGCGGACGGCCAGATCACCACGGGCTGCAGCGACCCGGAGCCGCTCGCCTGGGTGACGATCGCGATCGCGAAGGGCACGGCCAGGATGTACGGGGCGAGCAGGCAGGCCGCGTTGCGCGGTGCCGCGGCGTCGGTGAGGCGGCCGCTCGCCAGCACCCATCCGAGCGCGATGAGCGGGAAGGCCGGCAGGAAGAAGAAGTGGAAGGGGGCGAGGAGCGCTCCCATCGTTCCGGCGGCGACGATCAGCCCGGGACGGTCGCGCCAGCCGCGCTCCACCTCGCGCCGGCTCGGCAGCCCGGCCACGAGGAGGAGCACCGCGCCGACGAGGATCGGCAGGCCCGCGGTCGTGGCGCGGTGGGCGAGGAGCCCCGTGCCCATCACGGACGGAATGCGGAAGTACGGCCAGCCGGTGAGCCACTGGTTGTCATAGCTGTTCGCGGCGATGAGCTCGGCCGGGCCGGAGATGCCGGTCGTCAGGTCACCGATGAATCGGACGTATCCCAGGCCGCCGGCGAACACCGCCAGCCCGGCCGCCAGGGGGCCGATGCGGCGTCCGCCCGCACGCAGCAGCCGCCGCGCCAGCGAAGCGACGAGCAGCGCGAGCGCCCCGCTCAGGACCGCCGACTGGATGACCATGGAAGGCACGCTGAAGGCGTCGATGGCCTGTGCCAGGATCGCGGCGTGGAAGTCGGCGAACCAGTGGTAGACGAGCGGCGCGCCCGAGAAGTACGGGACCTCGGGCGGGAAGTTCGCCCCCGAGTTCAGCGTCTCGGCGATCGACAGGTGGACGCCCAGGTCGCTCCAGTTCGAGCCGCCGGAACTCACCCCCGACGGCGTCTCACGCCACAGGCCGAGGCTGAGGGTCGTGCCGACCACGAGCACCGCCAGGCCGGCGACGACGAGTGCCGGGATGGCCGGCCGGAACGCGCGGAACGGTGGTGGGCGAACGCCGCGCCACGCAGCGATCGGGATCGGCAGCGCCAGGATGGCGGCCGCCACGAAGACGACGGGGCGGCTGTAGCCGCCGGCGAGGTGGCTGAGCCAGTACACGAGGTGGGTCGAGACTGCGACCGAGCCGACGACGGCGAGGCCGATGCGCCCGGCGCCGTCGATCCGCGGACGGAGGGCGGACACGAGGCCCCAGCCGGGAACGACGAGGAGCATGGGCCAGACGATCGCCGCCGCGACGGGGGGCACGAACCACGCGGCGACGAGCGCAGCGGCGACGGCGGCTCCGGCGACGGTGGCGCGGCGGCGAGGATCGGTCACGGCTGCGGATGATACGCGCCGCTCGGTAGACTCCTCCGCCATGGTCACCCGCCTCTCCCCGCTCGTCATCGGCGCCGTGCTCCTCGTCATCGGCCTGGCCGTGCTCGTCGCGTCCGCTCGGACCGACGCGTTCGACCACGCCGTGATCGAGGCCGTGCGGGCCCCCGAGTACCACGATGCGCTCGCCTTCCTTGGCCCTCTGACCCACCTGGGCTCCACCGGAGCCGTGATCGTGGTGGCGGCAATCGTCGCGGCGGTCGGGGTGCTCATCGGCCCGTGGCGGCACGGCGTCATCGGTGCCGCGGTCATCGGTCTCGCCTCACTCGGTGTCGAGCTCCTGAAGGCCGTGATGGCGCGCGCGCGGCCGGACATCCTCGACCCGCTCGTGATCGAGCACGGGTTCAGCTTCCCGTCGGGACACTCAACGCTGTCGATGACGGCCTACGGCATCCTCGCGGTGCTCGTCATGCGGACGCGCCTTCCGCGCGGTGTGCGGGCGGCGGTCGTCGTCGCGCTCGGGACGCTCGTCGCCCTCATCGGACTGTCACGCGTCTGGCTGGGCGTCCACTTTCCGACGGACGTGCTCGCCGGGTGGACGACCGGTGCCTTGGTGGTGGCGGCCTACGCGGCCCTCACCCGTGGGGTGTCGACGGCGCCAGCTGCGGCAGCGGTTGACGCGGATCCAGGAGCGCGACGATCCGATCGACCTGCGCCTGGCTGAGCAGGGCCTCCGCGACGAGCGTGCCGGCGAGGCGCTCGGGCTCGCGCTCGACAACGACCCCGATCGACTCGCCGGGCGCCGCCTCGACCGTCATGTCCGCGGGCGGAACGATGGCGCCGGTCACCTCCGCCGGCAGCCCGGCGCGCTCGAGGTAGAGGCTGAGCCGGCGGGCGGCGAGCCGCGCGGCAGTGATCGGTGCGGCGTCCCACGGCACCCACGAGGCGGTGGATCGGTGCTGGAGGTACCAGTGGCCGTTGCGTCGTGCGAAGCGGCCGCGCTCACCGACGGTGCTGATCGCCCAGGTCCCGCCCGGGCCGACGACGATGGCGTCGATCGGCTCGATGCCGCCGGGCGCGAGCGCGCGGAAGAAGTGCCAATCGTCGTCGAGGCGGCGGCCGAGACCATCGGCCAGCGGATCCCGGCCGGTGAAGCCGAGGAGGCCCAATCGAGTCGATCTCGAGCTCGGATGACGGATCATGGCAGTCCCTGGATGGCGGTCGTCCGGGCGTCGGATGGGCGCCTCCGAGTGTAGCGCGTCGCCATCGGCGTGGGCAGGGGCTGGAACGTCAACGCCGTATGATGCGCCGCATGACGGCACCCGACGGTTCGCTCGAAGCGGCGGTCCACACCCTGCTCGAGGAGATCGGGGAGGACCCATCCCGCGAGGGGCTCGCGCGCACGCCGCAGCGGGTGCGGCGGATGTACGACGAGCTGACGGCGGGCTACCACGTCGACCCAGACGCGCTCATCAACGGCGCATGTTTCACCGTCGACTACGACGAGATGGTCGTGGTGCGCGACATCGAGTTCTTCAGCCTGTGTGAGCACCACCTGCTGCCGTTCATCGGCAAGGCGCACGTCGGCTACCTGCCGAAGGGCCGGGTGATCGGGCTGTCGAAGATCCCCCGCATCGTCGACATGTACGCGCAACGCCTCCAGGTGCAGGAGCGGCTCACGGTGCAGGTGGCCGATTTCCTCATGGAGCACCTGGAACCGAAGGGTGTCGCGTGCGTCGTGGAAGCGACCCATCTGTGCACGATGATGCGCGGCGTGAAGAAGCAGCAGGCGACGATGGTCACGTCGTCGATGACCGGAACGTTCCGTCGCGACGCCAGGACCCGCGCCGAGTTCATGGGCCTCATCGGGAAGGCGGGCGCCTGATCCGGCTCCTCATCGCGCTCCACGTCCTCGTGGTGGCGTGGTTCGTCTTCCTGCCGCTCCCGATCGGCGAGGCGGCGCTCGAGGCGGCACGGCGGGCCGCGACCGTCGACCACAACGCGGTTCCGTTGGCCACGCTCGGCCGGCAGCTCGCCGGCGGGCTCACGCCGTTCGAGATCCAGCAGTGGGTGGGGAATGTGCTCCTCATCCTGCCGCTCGGAATCTACGGACCGATGCGGTGGCCGGGGCTGCGCCCCCTTGCGGCCACGGTCATGGCCGGCGCCGTCGCCTCGGGGATGATCGAGCTGGGGCAGCTGGGGCTGGCGACCGGCTACGGCTTCCCGATCCGCGTGGCCGACATCGACGACGTGCTGCTCAACACGCTCGGTGTCGCGCTCGGGTGGGTCGCCTGGCGGGGCTGGCTACAATCGGCGGCGCATGACGACTGACACGCCGATCCGGATCCTCATCGCCAAGCCGGGCCTCGACGGCCACGATCGGGGTGCGAAGGTGCTCGCCCGCGGTCTCCGGGACGAGGGCTTCGAGGTCATCTACACCGGCCTGCGCCAGACGCCGGAGATGATCGCCGACGCGGCCGAGCAGGAGGATGTCGACGTCGTCGGCCTGTCGATCCTGTCCGGCGCGCACATGGCGCTTCTGCCGCGGACCGTCGCACTGCTGCGCGACCGCGGCATGGCCGACGTGCTCGTCGCTGCCGGCGGCATCATTCCCGATGCGGACGTCGTGAAGCTCAAGGAGGCCGGGGTGGCGGAGATCTTCGGCCCCGGGACGTCGATCGGCGAGATCGCGCGCTACTTCCGCGAGCACGTCCGGCGCCCGTGAGCCGGGTCATCAGCGGCTCGTGGCGTCCGATGCGACCATGGCCGCACAGGTGCCTGCATGACCGACGCGACGATCGATGAGCTGGCCTCGGGAGCACGGCGGCCGATCGCCCGGCTGCTGACCCGCATCGAGAACGGCGACCCATCGGTCCGGGCGCTGCTGCCGGACCTCTTCGCCGCCGGGCGTGGGGCGCACGTCGTCGGCGTCACCGGGCCGCCGGGCTCGGGCAAGTCCACGCTCGTGAACGCCCTCATCGGGGAGTGGCGACGGCGCGGCCGGCGCGTCGGCATCCTGGCGGTCGACCCGTCCTCGCCGTACACGCGCGGCGCGATCCTCGGCGACCGGATCCGGATGATGGAGCACGCCGCCGACCGCGACGTGTTCATGCGGTCGATGGCATCCCGCGGTGAGCTGGGCGGCGTGGCCGCCACCACCTGGATCGCCGCGGCCGCGCTCGACGCCGCGGGATTCGACCCGGTACTCATCGAGACGGTCGGGGCCGGCCAGTCCGAGGTCGAGGTTGCGCGCGTCGCCGAGACGACCCTGGTCGTGGAGGTGCCGGAGATGGGGGACGAGGTGCAGGCCATCAAGGCCGGGCTCCTCGAGGTCGCCGACATCGTGACCGTCAACAAGGGGGATCGCCCGGGCGCGGACCGCGCGGCCCGCCAGCTCCGCGCCATGCTCTCGACCGCGGGCGGTCGCATCGACCGGAAGCCGCCGACCGTGTATGTCACCACCGCGACCAGCGGCGAGGGTGTCGCCGTCCTGGCCGATGCGATCGATGCGCACCGCTCCATCGCCCGCGAGCCGATCGCCGCCCGCCAGCGGGCCGAGCACCAGGTCCGTCGCGCCCTCGCCGACCTCGCCGCCCAGCGGGCCGCCGGGTCGGACGCGTGGCCGACGCTCGTGGACGAGGTGGCCGCCAGGACGCTCGACCCGGTGACCGCCGCCGAGCGGCTCCTCCGCTGACCGGCTGGCGCCGCAAACCAGCCGAGTCGCGAGTCCATGCGTGCAGGGTGCGCCGCTCGCCACGCGGTCGCAGCGGCCCGGTCGAGTGGCCGCTGATGCCCGCCACCGCGGGTTGTCGCGGGGCGGAACTAACGGCCAACTTCGTCGGCCACCCTGGCCGGCGCGTCCGCGCAGGAGCAACTTCTGGCCACGTTCAGGCCCGCATCCACACCGCGCAGGGCCCTGCGTGGCCGTTCGTTCCGCTGGTGGGCAATCGCCCCTCGGAGGGCGGCGGGTGGGGCGCCCCGCTCCGGATCGCCGGCAACCGATTCGCAACCGAGCAACGCACGGCGCTGGTAGGCTTCTGACCCTATGAGCATCGAACGCGTCTACGTCATCGGCGCCGGGCTGATGGGGCACGGGATCGCCCAGGTCAGCGCGGCGGCCGGCAAGCAGGTGACCCTCGCGGACCGGACCGCGGAGCTCGCGGCGAAGGGCCGGGATCGAGTGGCCGCCAACCTCGGTCGCCAGGTGGAGAAGGGCAAGATCGAGCGGGCCGCCGCGGACGAGCTCATCGGCCGCATCAGCACCGCCGAAGGGACCGAGGCGGCCGCGGGCCATGGCCTCGTCATCGAGGCGGTGTTCGAGGACGAGGCGGTGAAGCGCCAGACCTGGGAGGCGCTCACTCGCACCGCCGACGCCGATGCGATCTTCGCCTCGAACACCAGCAGCATCAGCATCACCAGCCTCGCGACGGCGACCGATCGCGCACCGCGGTTCATCGGCCTCCACTTCTTCTCGCCGGTCCCGGTGATGGGGCTCATCGAGATCATCCGCGGCCTCGAGACCGACGACGCGACCTACGCGGCCTGCAAGGGCTTCGCGGAGGAGCTCGGCAAGACGGTGATCGAGTCGAAGGACTATCCGGGGTTCCTCGTGAACCGGATGCTCGGCCCGTTCATCAACGAGGCGGTCTTCGCGCTCATGGAATCGACCGGGACGGCCGAGGACATCGACACCGGCGCGAAGCTCGGCCTCAACCACCCGATGGGACCGCTCGAGCTGAGCGACTTCATCGGCAACGACGTGATGCTCAACGTCATGGACGTCCTGTACCGCGGCTTCGGCGACCCGAAGTTCCGCGCCGCCCCGCTGCTGCGGCAGATGGTCACCGCCGGCCACCTCGGCCGCAAGGCGGGCCGGGGCTTCTATACCTACGACGAGCAGGGGAAGAAGATCGGCGCATGACGGTCGAGACGGCGCCGATCCGCGACCCGTTCGCGCTGAGCGAGGAGGAGCGCGCCGTCCGTGACACCGTCCGGGACTGGGCGCAGCGCGAGGTGCTGCCCGGCGCGGCCGCCCGCGACGAGGAGGAGCGCTACGACATCGGCCTCTTCCACCGGGCGGGCGAGCTCGGGCTGACCGGTCTGCCGTACCCCGAGCGCGTGGGCGGGGCCGGCATGGGCACGTTCGCGTGGGCGTTGGCCGCGGAGGAGATCGCCGCCGCCGACATGGGTCTCGCGGTGAGCCTCAGCGTCCACGTCCTGAGCCAGCTCTGCATCATCAGCGCCGGCACCGAGGAGCAGCAGGACCGATTCCTGCCGCCGATGACCGCCGGCCGCGAGCTCGGCGCCTTCGCGCTCA
Source organism: Candidatus Limnocylindria bacterium (assembly GCA_036380155.1). GTDB lineage: Bacteria > Chloroflexota > Limnocylindria > QHBO01 > QHBO01 > JACDBZ01. The sequence goes on along the minus strand of DASVFG010000055.1, from coordinate 2,692 downwards.
CCGAGCCGGGCGCCGGATCGGACGCCGCGAGCCTCGCGCTTCGGGCGGACCGTGACGGCGACGGCTATCGCCTGACCGGAACGAAGATCTGGATCACGAATGGCGGAGAGGCGGCGCGCTATGTCGTGTTCGCCACCGTGGACCGGGCGAAGGGCAAGCGGGGGATCACCGCCTTCGTCGTGGAAGCCGACACGCCCGGCTTCCGCCTCGGCTCGAAGGAGCGGAAGATGGGCATCCGCGGCACGACGGGCTACGAGCTCATCTTCGAGGACGCGCAGGTGCCGGCCGCCAACCGCCTGGGCGAGGAGGGGGAGGGGCTGAACGTGGCGCTCGGGGCGCTCGGTGCCGGCCGCATCAGCATCGCCGCCGCCTGCACGGGCCTGGCGCGCAACGCCCTGGAGCTGGCGGCGCGCTACGCCCTCGAGCGGCGGCAGTTCGGTCGAGCCATCGCCGACCAGGAGATGATCCAGGCGATGCTGGCCGAGATGGCCGTGCACGTCGAGGCGTCGCGGCTGCTCACCTGGCGGGCCGCCCGCCTGCGCGACGCCGGCAAGCCGATCAACTCGGCGTCGAGCATGGCGAAGTGGCACGCGTCCGACACCGCGATGGCCGTGACGACCGACGCGGTCCAGATCTACGGCGGCGCCGGCTACTCACGCGACAATCCGGTCGAACGGCTCATGCGCGACGCGAAGGGCGCGCAGATCTACGAAGGCACGAACCAGATCCACCGGCTCATCGTCGCGCAGGGACTGCTCGACGCGATGCGTCGTGACGGCTGACGAGGAGGAAGGACCGATGACCACCGCCCAGGCATCCGCGGCCCGCCCGATGCTCGCGCAGGGCGAGCCGCTCCACGTTCCGCCGGAGCGCGATGCGGCGAACCTGATCGATCTCGTCCATCGCGCCGTCGAGCGCTTCCCCGACCGCGAGGCGATGCGCTGGAAGGCGCCGAAGGCCAAGCGTGCCGACGCCGGCGCCGATGCCGACGGCTGGGTCAGCCGCTCGTACCGCGAGATGTGGGACTGGGTCACCGAGCTGTCCCTCGGGCTCGTCGATCTCGGCCTCGGCCCCGGCCAGACGGCCTGCGTCGTCGGTCGCACCCGGCCCGAGTGGGTGATCGGCGACCTCGCGGCCCTCGCCACGGGTGCCACCACCGCCCCGATCTACCCGCAGTCGGAGCCGAACCAGGCCGCGTTCATCCTCAACAACGTCGGCGCCACGGTCGTGTTCGTGGAGAACGCGCAGCAGGCGGCAAAGATCGCCGGCATTCGCGCCGAGGTGCCGACGCTCCGGCACGTGATCACCATGGACGCCTCGGGCAAGTTCCCCGATGACACGCTGACGTTCGACGATGTCATGGCCCGCGCCGGCAGCGATCCCGCGGCGCGGCGCACGTGGCGCGAGGGCTGGGCCGCGATCGACCGGGACGCGATCGCCACCGTCATCCACACCTCGGGCACGACCGCCAACCCGAAGGGCGCGATGCTCAGCCACGCGAACATCCTGTTCAACTTCCAGGCGGTCAACCAGGTCATCGACCTGTCCGAGACCGACACGTTCCTCTCGTGGCTGCCGCTGTCGCACATCTTCGAGCGGGTCGCGGGCGAGTTCCTGCCGCTCGGCCTCGGTTCGACGGTCGCGTACGCCGAGCCGCTCATCGAGCGCCTGGCGCAGAACATGGTCGACGTGCAGCCGACGATCATGGCCGCGGTCCCGCGCTTCTACGAGCGGGTCTACGGCCGGGTGAAGGCGACGGTCGAGGCCGGCTCACCGAACCGCCAGAAGATCTTCGGCTGGGCCATCGGCCTCGGCGAGCGGAAGTACGCGAACCACCTGGCCGGGAAGCCGAACTCGCCGTGGCTCGCCCTCCAGCTCCGCCTGGCCGACGCGCTCGTCTTCAAGAAGATCCGCGCCCGGACCGGCGGCAACATCCGCTACCTCGTCAGTGGTTCGGCGCCGCTGGCGCGCGAGGTGGGGGAGTTCTTCTACGGCATGGGCCTCCTCATCCTCGAGGGCTACGGCCTGACCGAGACGAGCCCCTTCGTGAGCATCAACCGCCCGCACGACTTCCTGTTCGGGACGGTCGGCACCCCGGCGCCATCGACCGAGGTGAAGATCGACGAGTTCACCGGCGAGATCTGCGTCCGCGGGCCGCAGATCATGCAGGGCTACCTCAACAACCCCGAGGAGACCGCGAAGGCGGTTGATCCGGAGGGGTGGTTCCACACCGGCGACGTCGGCGAGCTCGACGAGATCGGCCGCATCAAGATCACCGACCGGCTGAAGAACATCATCGTGCTCGGCAACGGGAAGAACGTCTCGCCCGGGCCGATGGAGGCGGCTCTGTCCACCTCGAAGTTCATCGCCCAGGCCGTCATCCTCGGCGACAACCAGCCGTACACCGGCGCGCTCATCGCCCCCGACTTCGAGGAGCTCGAGAAGTGGGCCGCCGCCAACGGCGTCGCCGAGGCGCCGCCCGAGCAGCTGATCGAGACGAAAGAGGTCCAGAAGCTGTTCGACGGCGAGGTGAAGCGCGCCCTGGCGGCCTTCGCGATCTACGAACGTCCGCGCCGCACGGCCCTGCTGCCGCGCGCCCTGACGGAGGAGGACGGGGAGCTGACCCCGACGCTGAAGACGAAGATGCGCGTCGTGGCCGTCAACTGGAAGGAACAGATCGACTATCTCTTCG